>JAJDEV010000046.1 GCA_029259605.1 Planctomycetota bacterium
CGAGCGAAGCGAGCCTGTGCCGCAGCAGCGCGAAGCGCTGCGCGTGAATCGATAACGAACGCCAACGAGTCCCCGTCCCTGAGAGATCCAACCGAGGAGAGGAAAACGCTCGGAACCCCCCTCCGCGATCCGATCCCCGGACCCGCCCGCACCGTCACGATCCGACGCACGTGAGCGACTCCCCGTCCCTTGGACTTCCATCGGAAGATAGGAACACGCTCGGAACTTCCCTCCGCGATTCGATCCCCGGACCCGCCCCCCCCCCGGACCGTTACGACGAGAGGAAACTCACCAACTCCCCGTCCCCGAACAACTCCCCGTCCGCGGCTCGCCCGGCTCCCCGCGGCGCCTGCTAGGCTTTGCGGGCTCGATGGGACGCCAGGAAACGAACGCCGCATCTTCGCGCGCCGCCGGGCGGCGGGAGTTGACCTTTGCCGCGCTCACCGCGCTGTTCGGGGTCGTGCTCGTGCTGACGAACATCGTCGGCGTGAAGCTGTTCATCCTGTTTGCCGACGGGCGGCCGGAGTGGATGCCGGGCGACGGGCCGCTCACGTTGACGAGCGGGATCGTCACCTATCCGGTGACGTTCCTCCTGACCGATCTCGTGTCCGAGATCTGGGGGCGGAAGCGAGCCGACTTCATGGTGGTCCTCGGGTTCGGCATGAGCCTGTTCATGCTCGCGATCGTCTCGATGGCGCGCGCGTTGCCGCCGAGTCCCGTTTGGGCGATCGAGGAGCTGGGGTTGAACGCGGAGGCGTTGCAGAGCGCGTTCGTCGCGAGCTTCTACACGCCCGGCAGTCTCCTGCTCGCGTCGATGACGGCGTACCTCGTGGCACAGCTCTTGGACGTGCGGCTGTACCACTTCTGGTGGAGGATCACGGCGGGGCGTCACATGTGGCTGCGCAACAACGGGTCGACGATGATCAGCCAGCTCGCGGACACGATCATCGTCAACTCGATCTTCCTGCGCTGGGCGTTCGGTCTCGAGTGGGGCGTGATCGTGGAGATCATCGTGGCGGTCTATCTCTGCAAGATGATCCTGGCATGGATCGACACGCCGTTGCTCTACGTCGGGCGGAGGTGGCTGCGCCGCTTCCTCGACATCGAGTCGCACGATCTCTCGCGTGGTGCACCGCTCGCGTGAGCGGTGAACGGATGCGCGCGGTGCGCCGTTAAGCGCGACACCGCCCGACTTGCAGGCGGTGCCGGGTGAGGTCGCAGCGGCTCTGGAGCGAAAGAATGCTCCGTGCGACGGAGCGTCCGGGCTTTGCTAGTCGGCGCCTCACCGATGTCTATTCGTATCCCGGAGCGGCGCGAATGGCTACCCGGAAAACGACTCGATTCTCGGACGCGACGCGGTACGGTGGGGGCGACGAAGGCGCGCGCTTCAAAGGCGGTACGTGACGTGCCGCCGCGCGCGTGTCGTCGCGTCCGAACACGCGCAGCGCGTCGTGCGGGGAGCGCGAACCGGCGTCAGTCCGTGGGCTGTTCCACGGACAGGATGTTCACCTCGAACGTCACGCGGCGACCCGCGAGCGGGTGGTTCGCGTCGAGGACGATCTCGGTGTCGCGCACCTCGACGACGCGCATTTCCATCTCGTCGTCCCCGCGCGGGTCGGCGTCGTCGCCGTCCTCGTCATCGGCCTCGACCTGGACCGAGATCCAATCTCCCTTCGTGTACTCGTGCTCGGCCGGAAGCTCGCTGCGCGGCACCGAGACGAGTCCCTCCGGGTTGTACTCACCGTACGCGTCGGTGGCGTCGAGCGTGATCTGAATGGGAGCGCCGGCCTCCTTGCCCTCGAGCTCGCGCTCGAGACCGGGCAGGATCTCCGCTTCGCCGTGTCGGTAGCGAACCGGGCCCTCGTCGGCCGTGTCCTCGAGCAGCTCGCCTTCGGGGCCGAACAGCTTGTAGTGCATCTCGACGACGGTGTTCGTAGCGATCTTCATCAGGCGTTGTTGTCTTCGACGCTGTCGGGCGTCAGCAGGTAGGTGTAGCTGCTCAATCCGGTTTCGAGCTGCTTGAGCAGGCGCGCCGAGTCCTCGTAACCCATGCGGTCGTCGTCGATCGCGGCTTCGACGCGCTTGCGCAGCGCGGCGGTCACGTCGCCGCGGAAGTACTCGACGTAGGACAGGACCTCTTCGACTTTGTCGCCAGCGACGAAGTGCGTCAAGCGCGGCCGCCCATCGTCGCCGCACGTGACGTGCACGACGTGCGTGTCGCCGAACAGGTTGTGCAGATCGCCGAGGATCTCTTGGTACGCGCCCACGAGGAAGAAGCCGACGTAGTAGCGCTCACCGTCCGACGTGTCGTGCAGCTCTAGCGTGCGCTTCGGACCCGGCAGGTCGATGAAGCGATCGATCTTGCCGTCCGAGTCGCACGTGATGTCCGCGATGATGCCGCGCCGCTTGGGCTCCTCGCCGTGCCGGTGCAGCGGCATGATCGGAAACAGCTGGTCGATCGCCCACGAGTCCGGCATGGACTGGAACACGGAGAAGTTGAGGAAGTACGTGTCCGCCATGTCGCGCTCGAGGTCCGCGAGATCGTCCGGAACGTATTCCTCGTGGCGCGTGATGTTGAGGATGCGCTCGCACGTGCGCCAGAAGTACTCGTCGACGTGCGCGCGCTCCAGGAGGCTGAGCTGACCCAAGCGGAACAGCGTCATCGCCTCCTCGCGCAGCTCGATCGCGTCGTGGTACGCCTCGAGGTAGTTCGACTCCTCGATGCCCGCGTAGACCTGCGCGAAGTTGTGGATCGTCTCCGGCAGATCCTCGGGCACGTCCTCGGGCTCGACCTCCACGTCGACGTCGACGGTCGGTCCGGTGAAGTGCGTCACGCCCAGCACCTCGGTGATCAGGAGCGCGTGGTGAGCGGTCAGCGCGCGCCCCGACTCGCTGATGATGTGCGGCTCGGGGATCTCCGCCTCCGTGCAGGCTTGCTTGAGGCCGTAGACGATGTCGTTGGCGTACTCCTGCAAGCTGTAGTTCACCGACGAGTCGTCGTCGGTACTCGAGCCGTTGTAGTCGATCCCGAGTCCGCCGCCGACGTCGAACCACTCGATCGCCGCGCCCATTTCGCGCAGGCCGATCAGCGTCCGGGTCGCCTCGCTCATCGCCTTCTTGATCGTGCGGATGCGCGTGATCTGGCTGCCGAGGTGGAAGTGGAGCAACCGCAGGCACGAGAGCTTGTCGCACTCCTCGAGGCGCGTCACGAGCTCGACGATCTGGCGCGTGGTCAGTCCGAACTTCGAGCGGTCACCACCCGAGTCCTTCCAGCGTCCGGCGCCGTGCAGTCCGAGCTTGGTGCGGACGCCGAGGATGGGCGTGATGTCGAGGCGCTCGGACGCCGCGAGCACCGTGTCGAGCTCGCTCGGCTTCTCGACGACGAGCACGGGAATCGCGCCGAGGCGCTTCGTGAGCAGCGCGGTCTCGACGTAGTCCTGATCCTTGTACCCGTTGCAGATGATCAGCCGGTCGGTGTCGGCGTAGAGCGCCATGACGGCGAGCAGCTCGGGCTTGCTGCCGACCTCGATCCCCATCCCGTACTTCGCGCCCTCGTCCATCAGCACGTCGACGAGGTGCCGCTGCTGATTGACCTTGATGGGGAACACGGTCGAGTACGGCGCCGAGTACTCGTACTCGTCGCGCGCGATCTGGAACGCCTCGGCGAGCTCGCGTACCCGCGCCCGGAGGATGTCGTCGAAGCGCAGCAGGACCGGCATCTCGATGCCCCGGCGTCGCAGCTGGTCGATGAGCAGGCGTACGTCGATCTCGGTGGCGTCCTCGCCCGCGCGCGCGACCACGTTGCCGGCGTCGTTGATCGCGAAGTACCCGTTGCTCCACATCGAGACGTTGTAGAGGCTCTCGGAATCCTTGGGGGTCCAGGTCATCGTGTCGGCGGTCGCGGGGTGGCGAGAGAGAAAGGCGCAACAGTATAGGGATGGCGCGCGGCCGGGCAGCCCGTGGTGAGACTCACGTCGTCCTCGAAGGGGGATGGATCCGTGCTGACAAGGCGCGCGGACGACGCGTATTGGCTGGATCCCCGGGCGCCGTCCGAGGATGGCGTGAGTCTCGCCACGGGCGGCTAGCCGCCGGGTGAATTTGCCACGAACTCGCGCCGCTCGCGAGCCGCGCGTCGGCGCAAATTCACCCGCCTCGGGTACGGGAGGCTCGATTCGGCGGATCGACGGAACCCTCGGATTCGTGCGCCGTCCAATCCTGCGCACAGTCGATGGCCGTGCGCGGACCCTCCTCCCGCCCCGGGCGGAGAACGAGCCGCTCGGCGTGGGACCCATTCGGTGCGACACCCCACGGCGACGGCGCGCGCGCACGACATCACCGCGAGAGAACTGTGCGCCTGCCGGGGCTTCCCGAGACCGTAGGGGGACTCAGGAGGCCTCCCTCCTCGAGCCGCGAGAGAATGCCCTCGCGGCTCGTTTTGCAGGTGCACCGCGGAAGGGCCGTCGCCCTTCGCGAGCCGCGCGGTTGGGGCGCGCCGGCGGGAACCGGGAGGGCAGCGAAGCGGCGCGGTTGTTGGCTTGCGCAGCGCAGCCGCATGAAGAACCCGGGCTAGCCCGGATGATTCATGACGCTTCACCGAGATCGACGCAGCTACGCGCCATCTCAGCACTTCCCTCCCTCACCGGGTTCGACGACCCGTCCAGGTCGCCTCCACGCGCTTCGGTCGCGAAGCGCTGATCTGGCGCGCAT
>JAJDEV010000047.1 GCA_029259605.1 Planctomycetota bacterium
GCGCGCTTCCTCGCCCTGAACGGCGGGCTCGACGCGCCCGCCGTTTCGAACGAGCGACGCGCGGCGCTCACGTCCGTCGTCGCGACCGTGGCGCCGGAGCTCGCCGTGTCCCCCGCCGCGGCGCTGCGCGCGATTCCGCAAGCCTTCGCGGCCGCCATGGGCGCGTTCGGCTGGGGCTGGAACGGCTATTACGTCCTGCGCGAGGACGGGAGGCTGCACCTCTCGACCGCCTGCGGACCGCCCGTTTGCGCCGAACTCGAGCGCGCGAACGATGGGCGCGGTGGCCCGCTCTCGTCGGGCATGTGCTTCGACGCGCTGCTCCTGAACCAGACGCTCGGCGCGCGCGACACGAAGGCCTGGCCGGGGTACGTCAGCTGCGACGCGGACAGCGGACTCGCCACGGCGTCCGGCATCGTCGCGCCCCTCCGCGACGCACGCGGCGCGCCGCTCGCGGTGTGGGACCTCGACGCGACGCAGGCGATCGCGCCCGAAGACGTGCGCTTCGTCGACGTCTTCTTCGCGACGCTCGCACGCTGCGTGTCGATCTCGCGGGACGACTTCGAGCGCTAGTCGCGCTTCGGTACCGGTCCGGCGATCACGAACACGCGGCCCGAGCGCACGCCGGCGATCGTGCTGTAGCCGCCGGTGACGAGGAAGTCGGTGCCGCCGTCGCCATCGATGTCGCCGACGCCGGTGCTGTCGAAGCCGAACGTCTCGCCGGGTTCCGAGCACGTGTACGTCGCGATCGGCTTCCAGTCGTTCGCCGACGAGAACAGCGTGCACTTGCCGCCGCTCGGCGCCGCTTCGCGCACCTGCCAAGCGCCGACGAGCAGGTCGGCCAGCCCATCGCCGTCGCAGTCGCCAACGTCCGCGGTGCACGTGCCGAAGCCGTCGCCGGCCACATCACCGGTGAGCGTGAGGATGCGCTCGCCCGTCTTGCCCGAGTGGATGTAGATGCGGCCGGTGCTCGCGCCCTTGGCCGCGTTCTGCCAGTCGGACGCGTAGACCTCGCTGATCCCGTCGCCGTCCATGTCGCCCGGGAAGGTGACGAACATGCCGCCGAGCGCGACGCCGGTCGCGTCGGACTCGATCCGGAAGAAGGGCGCCATCGCCCCGTCCTTCCAGCGGTACACGTAGGTGCGGCCGCGCTGCCCTTCGCCCGCGTTGCCGGCGCCGATCGCGATCAGGCGCTCGCCGCCTCCCTCCCACACGGCGTTGCTCACGCCGAAGAGGTCGCCGGCGCGCTCGCCCTCGACGGTCGCGAGCAGCGCGCCGTCCTTGCCCGAGTAGAGGAACGCCTTGCCCTTGATCGAAGCGTTGACGCCGGGACCCGGCGCGCCGACCAGCACGTCGTCGCATCCGTCGTCGTCGAAGTCCACACCGCCCGACACCTTGCGTCCGAAGGCATCGCCGTTCAGGCCGGCGGTGAGCGTGAGCAGGACCTCGCCGCTCTTGCCCGAGTACACGTACGCCGCTCCCGGACCGCCGCCGACGTTCGGCGCGCCGGCGATCGCGTCCATCAGCCCGTCGCCGTTCACGTCGCCCGCGCACTCGATGCCCATGCCGAGCCCCTCGCCCCGCTTGCCCGCGTGCTCGTAAAGGAGCGCGCCGCTCTTGCCGGAGTACACGTAGATCTTCCCGGCCCCCGCGCCGCCCGCGTTCGAGTACGGCGCCGAGATCAGATAGTCCGAGAGCCCGTCGCCGTCCGCGTCGCCGAGGTCGCGCGCGATCCAACCAAACACGTCGCCCGGCGCCTCGCCGTAGAACGTGTGCAGCACGCGCGGCCGCTCGACGAAGCACTCGCTGCTCGGCTTGAGCGGCGGAACGAGCTCACCGAAGCGCTCGCTCTCCCGCAGGCGCTCGAACGCCGCGTCGTTGCGCCAGCGCACGCTGCCGACGAAACCAGCGGCGCTCGCGAGCTCGATGTGCGCGAAGGCGTCGTCGTCGAGCTCGTTCTCGGCGCAGAGGCGCGCGGCCTCGAAGTGCGCGTTGCCCGCGACCGGCGCGAACTCGGCCGCGATCTCGAACGCGCCGAGCGCGTCCTCCCAATCGCCGCGTCCGCGGAACGCGAGCCCGAGCAGGAACCATCCCTGCGGATTCTGGTCGTTCGTCTCGACGAATGCCGTGAGCGTGTCGATCGCGCCGTCGAAGTTACCGCCGCCGAGCGCGCGGCGCGCCTTCACGATCTCCGCCGGCGGTGGAGCTTGGGCACCGGCCTGGGCGGAGGCGTGCGGTGCACCGAGGAGTACGAGCGAGGCGAACGACGCGACGAGTGAGAGCGCGCGCATGGGCGGTCCGGGTTGGGGGGCGGTGAGCAGGAGTGGGGACCCACGAAGCGTCCAGCGTAGCGATGCGCGCGCAAGCGGTCACACGGGCCGACCGCACCGGCGCCACTCGTTACACGGCCAATGTTCCCGTTACACGCGACGAACCACGCGCTTGCGCTACGCGTCGGTCGATGCGCGCGCGAGGCGGCGGCGCGCACGGAACTCGTGCATCATCGCGTAGTACACCGGGATCAGGATCAGCGTGTGGAGCGTCGACGTGACGAGCCCGCCGATCATCGGTGCGGCCATGCGCTTCATCGGCCCGGCGCCGGCGCCGACGGCCCACATGATCGGCGCAAGCGCGAGGATCGTCGTGACGACCGTCATCATCTTCGGACGCACGCGGTGCACGGCGCCCTCGACGATCGCCTCGTGCAGCTCGTCGCCGGTCAGCGCGACGCGGTCGCCGAGGCGGCGCTTGTACGCGAGGTCGAGGTACACGTGCATCAGGATCGCGGTCTCGACCGCGAGGCCGGCGAGCGCGATGAACCCGACCACGACCGCGACCGACATGTCGTAGTCGAGCGCGTAGAGCAGCCACACACCGCCGATCAGCGCGAACGGCAGCGTCACCATCGTGATCAGGGTCTCGGTGACGTCCTTCGTGTTGAAGTAGATCAGCACGAGGATCAACGCGAGCGTCGCCGGCACGATCAGCGCGAGGCGCCCGCGCACCTCTTCGAGCAGGCGGTACTGTCCGCTCCACGAGAAGTACGTACCGGTCGGAACGGTGAGCGTGCCCGCCTCGATCGCCGCATCGATCGCGCGTTGGGCGCGGTCGACGTACGTGCCGACGTCGATGCCCGACTCGAGGTCGATCGGCACGTTCGTGAGGAGCAGCCCGTTCTCGCTCTTGATGACCGGCGGTCCGTCCTCGATCGAGATCGTCGCGAGCTCGGCGAGCGGGATCTCGCCGCCCGCCGGCGTCGGGATCAGCGTGCGGCCGATGCGCACCGGATCGTCGCGGAACTCACGTGGATAGCGCACGTTGATCGGCACGCGCTCGCGGCCCTCGATCGCGGTCGAGATCGTCATGCCGCCGATCGCGGTCTCGATCACGTCCTGCACGTCGCCGACGGTCAGGCCGAACGTGCCGCACTGCTCGCGGTCGACGTCGATGTCGATGTAGTGCCCGCCGAGGGCGCGCTCGGCGATCACGGACGACGTGCCCGGAACGTCGTGCAACAGCGCCTCGAGGTCCGTGGCGAGCGCCTCGAGCTCGCCGAGGTCGTCGCCGTAGAGCTTGAGCCCCACCTTCCCGCGCATCCCGGTCGTGAGCATGCTGACGCGCGTCTCGATCGGCATGAGCCACCAGTTCGGCATGCCGGGGATCTGCACGTGGGCGTGCATCTCCTTCTTGGTGAGCTCCTCGAAGTTCGTGCGGCGCATCGGGATGCGCGCGGACTCGAGCGCGCGCGCCAGGGAAGCGCTCATCTGGTCGGCGACGTTGCCGATGCGATCGTCGCGCCAGTACGGCTCGTCGCCGTAGTAGTACGACCACGCGTGCTGCTCGACATACCCGGCCAGCGCCATTCGCAAAGACGCTCGATCGACCGGATCACCGCCCGCGTCCGGGGCAAGCTCGATCTGCACGAGGTCCATCGAACCGCGCGCGACCAACTGTTCACGAATCCAACGCGTGAGCGTCGCGTGCGCCATCATCGCGATCTGGCTCGCCGCGCTCTCGATCGACTCGTCGCGCGACGGAAGGCGGTCCACGCTGCGCAACGCGTCGAGCACGAGATCCTCGAGCCAATCCTCCTCGAGGATGCGCTCGGGCCAGGTCTCCTCGGGGAAGAGCGAGATGTGCGTCTCCACCATCGCGAGCGGCGCGGGATCGAGCGCGGTGTTCGCGCGGCCGATCTTGCCGAGCACGACGTCGACCTCGGGGAACTCCTTGATCAGGCGGTCCTGGATCTGGAGCGTGCGGCGCGCCTCGGTGCTCGAGATGCCCGGCAGCGTGGTCGGCATCGCGAGCGCGTCGCCCTCGCGGATCGACGGCATGAACTCGGAGCCGAGGCGCGCGTAGGGAACGATCGTCGCGACGAGCAGCAGTCCGGCGAGCGCGATCGCGCTCTTGCGGAAGCGCAGTGCCACGCGCAGCACGGGCAAGTAGCAGCCGATCATGATTCGGCTGACCGGGTTCTTCGACTCGCCGCGAATCTTGCCGCGCACGAAGAAGCCCATGAGCACCGGCATCAGGAGCAGCGTGAGAACCGCGGCGGAAGCCATCGCGAGCGTCTTCGTGAAGGCGAGCGGTTTGAACAGGCGCCCGGCCTGACCCTCGAGCGCGAAGACGGGCAGGAACGACACCGTGATCACGAGCAGCGAGAAGAACAGCGCCGGCCCGACCTCGCGCGACGCGCGACCGACGAGCGCCCAGTGGTCGACGCCCTCGTCCCCCGCCGCCTCGCGGTGCTTGTGCAGGTTCTCGACCATCACGACCGACGCGTCGACCATCGCGCCGATCGCGATCGCGATGCCGCCGAGCGACATGATGTTCGCGTTGACGCCGAGCAGGCGCATCACGATGAACGAGACGAGCACGCCGAGCGGCAGCACGACCGTGCTGACCAGCGCGCTGCGCGCGTGCCACAGGAACACGACGCAGACGAGCGCGACGATCAAGAGCTCCTCGATGAGCTGGCGGCCGAGCGTGTGGATCGAACGCTCGATCAGACCCGAGCGGTCGTACGCCTTGCGGATCACCACGCCGGGCGGGAGCCCCGCCTCGATCTCGACGATCTTCTCCTTCACGGCGCGGATCACGCTGAGCGCGTTCTCGCCGTAGCGCATGGTCACGATGCCGGCGACCACCTCGCCCTGGCCGTTCTTCTCGGCGACGCCGCGCTTGATGTCTGGGCCGACGGCCACCGTGGCGACGTCGCGCAAGCGGATCGGCGTGCCCGACGGATCCGTACCGAGCGAGACCGCTTCCAGATCGCGCAGCGACGCGATGCCACCGCGACCGCGCACCATGAACTCGGTCTCCGCCATCTCGACCACGCGCCCGCCGACGTCGGCGTTCGAGCGCCGGATCGCGTTGCCGACCTTCGCGAGCGGAATGCGCAGCGCCGAGAGCGCGCGCGGATCGACGGTCACTTGGTATTGGCGCACGGCGCCGCCGAACGTGGAGACCTCGGCCACGCCGGGCACGCTCTCGAGCTGATACCGGACGAAGTAGTCCTGCAGCGAGCGCAACTCACCGAGGTCCAGCTCACCGCGCGTGTCCTCGAGCGTGTAGAGAAACACCCAACCCATGCCGCTCGCGTCGGGACCGAGCGACGGAACGACGCGCTCGGGCAGCTTCTTCTGCGCCTGACTCAGGTGCTCGAGCACGCGGCTGCGCGCCCAGTACGGATCGGTCCCGTCGTCGAAGATGACGTACACGAACGACGTCCCGAAGAACGAGAAGCCGCGCACGTCGCGCACGTGCGAGACGCCGAGCAACGCGGTCGAGATCGGATACGTGATCTGGTCCTCGACCGTCTGCGGGTCGCGACCCGGCCAGTCGGTGTGGACGATGACCTGGACGTCGGAGAGGTCCGGGATCGCGTCGAGCGAGAGGCTGCGCATCGATGCCACGCCGCCCATCGCGAGCAGGATCGCCACCACACAGACGAGGAAGCGATTCGCGAGGCTCCAGTCGATCAGCTTCCGCAGCATCGCGTTGGACTCAGAGCGACGCCGGCGAGCCGCACTCGAGCATCATCTGTCCCATGTAGGGGTTCTCGATCCCGTCCGTGCGCTGGACCCAGAACTCGTAACCGAAGTCGTCGGCCATCGGACACTCGAAGAGGAACAGCTCGCCGTCCGCGACGCGCAGCGGCAGGAAGTCCCGCAGCAGACCGACGACGTCGCGCGAGATCGAGCCGTAGTGCGTGCGCGCACCGTCCCAGTCGAGTGTGTCGGCGCGCGCTGTCACCGCGAGCTTCTGCGCGTTCGCGGCGATGCGTCCGAGCGCCGCAGCCGCGGGCCCCTCGGCCGACGCGCTGGCCGCATTCGCGAGCGCGCGCGCGTCCGCCTCGACCTTGCTCGCGTCGTCCTCGACGAAGCGCTGCGTGAGCGCGAAGTAGGCGCCGAACACCGATTCGATCGTGGCGAGCGCGCCCGCGTCGAGCTCGGGCGCCCGCTCCTGCGCCTCCTCGGCGGCGAGCATCTTCTTGAGGATGCCCTGGAACTGCGCTTCGGCGTTCAGCAAGAAGTTGCCGGCGACGACGACGCGGTCGCCGTCTCGCAAGCCATCGAGCACCTCGTGGAAGCGTTCCTCGCCCGTGTCGAACGCGTCGCCGTCCGCGTCGTCGACCTGCGCCAGCTCGAGGTGCCGACGGCCGATCGCGACGAGCTTCGGTCGATACCGACCGCTGCCCTCGGCGACAATCACCACGTCGCGCCGACCGGACTGCAGCACGGCGCTCTCGGGAACGGCGAGCACCCCATCGACGGGACAGTCGATGACGGCGCGCACGAACATGCCGGGCGCGAGGCGCTCCTTCGCGTTCGACACACGCGCGCGCGCGCGCACCGTCTGCGAACGCCGATCGACGAGCGGCTCGATGAACTCGACGCGCGTGTGGAACGTCATGTCCGGCGCCGCGAGCGTGCGGAATTCCACGTCAGCGCCGACCGCGACCAGCGGCTGTTCGTGCTCGAAGACGTCGATGAACAGCCAGAGGCGCGAAAGGTCGGCGACCTCGAAGAGCGCGTCACCCTGCATCAGCTCGGCGCCCTCGTAGAGCTTCGGATCGCTGAGCACGGTTCCGGAGGTCGTCATCACGACCGGGAACTCCGGCGCGTCGAACAGGTGCTTCGGACTCGACGCGAGCACGGCCAGGTTGGGCGCGGGCAGGCCGTACGAGACGATCTCGGTGCGCACGCGGTTGATGCGCTTCAACTCCTCCGTCGCGGCGGCGTCCTGGCGGTTTTTCTTGAACGTGCCGAACGCGCGCGTCGCCTCGCGGTACTCGTCGAGCAACGCGGTCATGGCGGCGTTCGCGACTTCGAGGACGACCGCACCGTCGTTCACCCTCGAGCCCGCGCCGAACACGTGCGCTTTCACGACGCGGCTCTTGCCCGGATACGTGAGGCGCACGGTCGTGCGCGACGCTGGATGCACCTCGAGCTTGCCGGTCGCGTCGATCTCGCGCACCAGGTCGCGCGTGCGCACCGAGGCGACGCGCACGCCGGTCTGTTGGATCTGGCGATCGGACAGGACCAGCACGCCCGGCGGACCGACGTTGCCCGACTCGAACGGCACGAGTTCCATGCTGCAGATCGGACAGGTGCCCTCGCCCTGCTTCACGATCTGCGGGTCCATCGGACACCACATCTTCACGCCCGCTCCGTCGCTCTCGCCCGCCAGGAAGCGCGTCAGCCTGGACCACGCGCCGCCGATCCCCTCGCCGCCGAACGAGACGAGCACGGTCGCGCTCAGCGCGACGACGAACAGGGGGACGAGGAGCGTCTTCTTCATCGAGGGGGACGGGCGTCACGGGCGCGGTGCGCCGGCGATTCGAGCTGCATTGAAGACAAGCGCGACGGCCAGGGCAAAGGTTGTCACACACGGTCCGCGGGCTCTCCCTGTGGATCGGCGCAACGACGCGCTCCTCGCGATGCAAATCCGTGCTTCGTTGCGCCCATTCCGCTGCGCGCGCGACGGAGCAGGGGGATGCGCCCGCGGGTATGGACTCCGCTAGACTCGACGCGCGCGAACACGTCGATCGTCATCGCGCCGAACGCGACCCCGCGCATCGCGACCCCGTGGCAAGGGATCGAGCGGTTCGCGGCGATCCTCGGCATGCCGCCTCAGCTCGACTGATCGTCGAGCACGGCGACGAGCGTGTCGTAGATCGACTGCAAGTCAGGCGGCGGTGCGCCGGCGGTGTCGAGCAGATCGACCGACTCGAAGTAGTCGTCCTGCAGGTCGTAGAACTCCTCGACCGTGGTCGGAGTCGCGGCGTCGTTCTCGAACAGCCGGATCAGCTTGTAGCGCTCGTCGCGCACCGCCTGGTGGTAGTGGTTGAGCGTCTGGCTCGCGATCGTCGTACCGGGCTGCGGGATGAAGTTGTGCTCGAAGCTCTCCGCGTAGATCCAGGCGCGCTGCGAGGGCGTGGTGGGGTCGGCGAAGTAGGGCGTCATGCTGACGCCGTCGATGCCGGACGGGACCGGGACCCCCACGAGATCGGCGACGGTCGGGAGCAAATCGGTCACGTCGACGAGCGCGTCGCACTCCGTACCCCGTTGGCTCGCCGGCGTCCGTGGGCTCGCGACGATCAGCGGCACGTGAACACCGCCGTTGTACACGGTGCTCTTCGCGCGCTGCGGCACGAACGGTGGTTCCACGAGCACCTGCGACGTTCCGTTGTCGCCGAAGAAGATGATCGTCGTCCGTTCGAGAACGACCGGTGGAATGCCGTCGAGCAGCCTCCCGATCTCCGTATCGAGCGCCTCGATCATCGCCTTGCCCATCGAGAGCGGATCCCCGGGTATCGGCGGATCGCCCGTGATCAACGACGACGGCGGCACGTGCAGCGGAACGTGCGCGGCGTTGTACGCGACCCACAGGAACCAGGGCCGCGCCTCGAACGCGGCCAACGCGCGCAGCGCGTCATCGGTCGTGCGCGACGTCGCGTACTGGGTCACGTACTTGGTGTAGGAGGCGGCCAGGTTCGCGGCGCGCGAGCGCGTTTGGAACCAACCGAAGTACGTCTCCGCGCCGACGAAGTTGCCGGAGCTCCCGAAGTGCATGCGGAACCCGCAGCGCGGCGCGTGATCGATCCCGCCGGTCAGGCTCCCGAGCGGTGACTCGTCCGAAAGGTGCCACTTGCCGATGACGGCGGCGAGCTGGTTGGCGGGCAGGATGTCCGGGATCGTGAGCTCGTCGGCGCGCATGCCGGACTCGTTCAGGTCCCCGGGGATGGGAACGCCGACACCCAGGCGGTTCGGATAGAGACCGGTGAGCGCGGACGCGCGCGCCGCCGAGCAGTAGGGATGCGCCCAGGCGGCGCGAAACAGGATGCCCCGGGTCGCCAACCGATCGATGCTCGGCGTCGGCGGCGCGAGTGGGCGACCGTTCGGTTTCTGGTAGCCGTACGCGCCCACGCGGTCGATCCCGATGTCGTCGACCACGATGACCAGGACGTTTCCCTGGGCGAAGGCAGGGAGCGAGAGGAACAGAACCGCGAGAACACGCGAAGACAGACGACCCATGAAACAACTCCAAGCGCAATGCGACGGGGTCGCTCGAACCACCTCGCCGCTACCATCGATCCATTCGAAATCCGTTGAGCGATTGTCGGGCGTCCCACCGTTCTCGGCGAGCCCTGGCGCCGTGGTCAGCTCGACTGTTCGTCGAGAACAGCGGCGAGCGCGTCGTAGGTCACCTGCAGCGCGGCGGGCGGCGCGCCGCTCGCATCGAGCAAGTTCACCGACTCGAAGTAGTCCGTCTCGAGGTCGTAGAACTCCTCCACCGTCGCCGGAGCGCCGGCGCCGCCATCGAAGAGACGGATCAGCTTGTAGCGCTCGTCGCGCGCGGCCTGGTGGAAGCGCTCGAGCGACTGATTCCCGATCGTCGTGCCGGGCTGCGGCACGAAGTTGTGCTCGAACAGCTCGGCGTAGATCCAGGTCCGCTGCGAGGGCGCCGCCGGGTCTTCGAGGTAAGGCCTCATGCTGACACCGTCGAGACCGGGCGGGACCGCGAACCCCGCGACGTCGGCGACGGTCGGCAGCAGGTCTGTGAGATCGACGAGCGCGTCGCATTCGGAACCGCGCGCGGCAGCCGGTGTGCGCGGGCTGACGACGATCAGCGGCACATGCACGCCACCGTTGTAGACGGTGCCCTTGGAGCGCGCGGCCTTGAAGGGCGGCTCGACGAGATCGAGCGACGTCCCGTTGTCCCCGAAGAACACGATCGTCGTGCGCGCCAGGACCGGCGCCGGGATGCTGTCGAGCAACCGACCGATCTCCGTGTCGAGCGCTTCGATCATCGACTTGCCCATCGACAGCGGGTTGCCTGGGATGGGCGGCTCGCTCTGGAGCAGGCCCGTGGGTGGAACGTGGTAGGGCGTGTGCGGCGCGTTGTACGCGACCCACAGGAACCACGGGCTGCCTTCGAACGCGGACACGGCCCGCAGCGCGTCGTCCGTCGTGCGCGACGTCGCGTACTGCGTGATGAGCTTCGTGCGCGACGCGCCGAGGTTGGCGATGCGCGCACGCGTTTGCTGCCAGGCGTAGTAGGTCTCGGCACCGAGGAAGTTCCCCGAGCTGCCGACGTGGAAGCGGAAGCCACAACGCGGAGCGTGATCGAGGCCGCCGGTCAGGGTTCCGAGCGGCGAGTCGTCCGCGAGGTGCCATTTGCCGACGACGCCGGCGAAGTAGTCCGGCGGCAGCAGGTCGGCGATCGTCGGCTCGTCCGCGCGCAGCCCGGATTCCGCCAGCGTTCCGGAGGTCGGGAAGCCGACGCCGAGCCGGTTCGGATAGCGCCCCGTCAGCGCCGCGCCGCGGCTCGGCGAGCAGTACGGATGGGCCCACGCGTTGCGAAACAGGACGCCCTGCGAAGCGAGCCGATCGATGCTCGCGGTCGGCGGCGCGAGCGGCTTGCCGTTCGTGTTTTGGTAGCCGTAGGCCCGCACTCGATCGATGCCGACGTCGTCGGCGACGATCACCAGGACGTTGTCCTGGGCGAAGGCTGGGAAGGCCGAGACCAAGAGCAGCACGAGCACACGCGACGACGAACGAACCCCCATTCCGACCCCTCCTTTGGAGCTGTGCGACGGGGCGACCCGCGCCCACCGTCGCTCCGTTGACTCTGTTCAGGAATTGTCAGGAGCCGGGCCGAAATCCGCCAGTCCGAGCTCGGAGATCAATTCGGTCGCGCGCGGGGGCGACGCGGCGATCGACTCCTTCTCCGCCTTCGAACGCCGCTTGAGCGCGGCTTCGGCGCGCAGCGCCAGGCTCCGGCCGCCGATCTCCCACGCGTGCACGAGCTCGAGCGGACCGCGTCCGCGCAGGTACTTCGCGCCCTTCGCGCCCGCGGTGTGCTCGTCGAAGCGCCGCGCCACATCGGTCGCGATCCCGGTGTAGAGATGACCGTCGCGCGTGCGCACGAGATAGAGCGACCACTCCAACGCTCAGCGCCCCTGACCCGGAACGTGCGCGCGTCGGCGCGCAGCGTCGATCGCCGCGGCGGTCACCGTGAGAACGGCGCGCGTCGGACCGGGCTCGAGGATGCGCACCGTCCGCGCCGCGTCGTCGAGCGGCGCCAACTTCCACACGCCGCCCTCTTCGATGACCCACAGCAGCAGCAGCACGCGGTGCGCGCCCCCTCGACCGGAGACGAGCTGACAGCGTCCGTCCTCGTCGAAACGCCCCCGCGGCCCCCGTTCTCCGGGTACGCCGCCCGCACCATCCAGCGGCTCGAGCTGGACCGACAGGAATTCGTGTTCGCGCAGCGCTCCCGGTTTGCCGCCGGCGAGCTCGAGGTGCACGGCGAGCCCCGCGTCGAGGACGACGGACTCGCCGCCCCGCACGTCGTCGATCTCGGCCGACCGGAAGCCGAACGAATCGATCTTCACGTCGAGCGGATCCTGCAGCGTGACGATTTCGATCGAGCCGTCCTTCGCCGAGCTCCACGTGCTCCGCCCGTCGCGCGCGGTCGCGCTGGCCGGAAGCGCGTTGCCGACGGCGTCGGTGACCTGGATGCGGAGGCTGCGCAGACTCCCGCGCAGATCCACGTCGCCGGCGTGCACCGTCTCGCCGCCGCGCACGCTCACGCTCTCGAACACGCGCAGCGACGGTCCCCACGCGGTCTCGACCGTCACGGTGTAGGGCCCCGGCTCGAGTCCCTCGAGCGCGAGTCGGCCCAGTCCGGGCTCGGCGTACTCCACTTGGAAGTTGCCGGTCGGGTCGCTCCGTTCGGGACCACCGAAGCCGGCGATGCGAACGAGCGGCGTCAGCCCGCGATCGACGAGCACGCGCACTTCGATCGCGCCGGCCGCGCGCATGGGCACGCGCACGGTCGAGTCGCCCGGCTCGAAGCGAACCCCGAGCGCGTCCGGTGGTTCGCGAACGAACTCGACGTACCCGGGGCACTCCGCGCGGACGCGGAGACGTGCGCGGCGGCCGTAGCCGTGGATGGCGAACCCGCCATCATCGCCCGTGGCCTGCGGCGCGCTCGCGACGCGCATCGACCAGCCCTCGGTCGTCGACTCGAGCCCGGACGCATCGACCCAAACCTCGGCGCCCGCGACACGGGCCCCGTTCTCGTCGACGACCGTTCCCGCAACCAGGATCGGCGCGGGTTCGAGCGTCAGGTCGCCCAGGTCGTTCACGCCGAGCGCGACGCGCGCCGGGAGCGTGACGCGCTGCGAGAATTCGGGGGCGGCGCTGTGCTCGGAGTGCAGCACGGCGACGAAGAGCCCGCCGTCGGCGGCCGCGGGATCCGTGAGTTCGAAGCGGAACGCGCCGTCCGCGCGCGTGCGCAGGCGCCGACTCAGCGCGTCCCAACGATCGGGGCGGCCGAGCTCGAGCGAGACGATACGCGCCGCACAGGGCTCGCCGTCCGGCATTCGCAAGCGTCCCGTGAGATACGACGCCCGCGCGACTTCGATCTCCAGCTCGACGCGTTCGCCCGCGCGCATCGGTCCGTCGAACGCGCCGGCGGCGAGTTCCTCCTGCTGCAGACTCGAGACCTCGTAGCGCAGCTCGAGGCCGAGTGCGACCGGCGCGAGCTCGACGACGCCGCCGTCGACCGAGAACGTCGCCGAACGATCGCGCGGCCCGCTGCCCTGCGCCGCGCTGTGTTCGTCGCCCCAGGCGAGCCGCAGTCCCTGCGACTCGGACACCGGCGCGCCCTCCGCGTCGACCAGGCGCAAACGCACCGAGCCGAACGCCGGCAAGACGAGTTCGATCGGCGCGGCGAGCGCAGCGACGTCGACCTGTTTCTCGACCGCGAACAGGAGCGGCGCGATCACACCGACGCGCACGCTGTCGGCGTCGCCGATCAGGTCGATGAGCGGAACGGAGTGCTCGATCGCCGCGCGCCCCGCCGCGTCCGTTCGCGCGCGCAGGATGTCGAACGAACCCGACTCGTCACCGCCGCGCAAGCGCAACCCGACGACGACGCCCGCGACGGGGGCGCCGCCCGCGTCGACCACGCGCACGACGAGCGCGGGGTCGGGCGCGAGCTCGAGCTCGAACTCGTCGTCGTCCGGGCGCGGCGAGCCGAGGCCCCACAGCTCGTCGCCGCGGCCGAGGAGCGTGACGTCACTCGTCGGGTGTGGCACGACGACGTGCCCACGCGCGTCCGCGCGGAAGCGACGCCCGTAGGTCTCGAAGAGCTCGTTGACATCGAACCCGCTCGCCTCGAAGCGCGCCTCGTCCGTATCCGTCATCGAGTTGCCCGCGAACCAGAAGATCGTGGCCTCGGGAACGGGCGCGCCGTCCTCGGTCACGACGCGGACCAGGAGTCCGTCCTCCGGCGCGAGCGATTCCTCGAAGCGCGCCGGGGCGACCGCGGTCGCCGCGCTGCGACGTTCGGCGCGCACGCGCAGCGGATCCGTCGGCGCCCCGTCGTCCGCATCGCGCGACACGCGCGGCGCCGGCAACGCGTCCGCGCGCGGAACGGGCGCGTGCGACGACGGCCGCGGAGCGATCGCGATCGGTTCCTCGCGCGCGCTTCGACTCGAGAGCAGCACCCATACGCTCCCCGCCGCGACGGCGAGCGCCAGGCCGAGGATCGAAGCGCGCTTCATGCTGCCGAGGTGACGGACTGCTAGCCCGGGTTCTTCATGAGGCCTTGCCGAGATCGACGCAGATGCGCTCCAGATCAGCGCTGCGCGACTCTAGCGCGCGCAGGCGACCTTGACGGGTCGTCGAACCCGGTGAGGGAGGGAAGTATTGACTTGGCGCGTAGCTGCGTCGATCTCGGTGAAGCGTCATGAATCATCCGGGCTAGGGCTCCATGCGGTACATCGTCCGCGGGAACGGGATGCACTCGCGGATGTGTTCGACGCCGGCGATCCAGCCGACGCAACGCTCGAGGCCGAGGCCGTACCCCGCGTGCGGAACGCTGCCGTAGCGCCGCAGGTCGAGGTACCACTGGAAGTACTCTTCGGGCAGCTCGTGCTCACGGATGCGCGCGAGCAACGTGTCGAGGTCGTCCTCGCGCTGGCTGCCGCCGACGAGCTCGCCGACCCCCTCGGTGCCGAGCAGGTCGAAGCACAGCGCCTTGTCCGGCTGCTCGGGATCGCGGCTCATGTAGAACGACTTGATCGCCGCCGGATAGTGCGTCACCGCGACCGGTCGATCGAAGGCGTTCGAGAGCACCGTCTCGTCCGGCGCGCCGAAGTCCTCGCCGCGCACGAACTCGGTCTCCGCGCTCTTCTCGAGGATCGTCGCCGCCTCGTCATAGGTCAGGCGCGGGAACGGCTTCTGGATCGCCTCGAGCTTCGCGATGTCGCGCTCGAGCACCTCGAGCTCCGGGCGCCGATGCGCGAGCACGTACTGCACGGCGGCGATCAGCATGTCCTCCGCGAGTTCGATCGCGTCGTCGAGCGTGGCGTAGGCGACCTCGGGCTCGAGCATCCAGAACTCGGTCAGGTGGCGGCGCGTCTTCGACTTCTCGGCGCGGAAGGTCGGACCGAACGTGTAGATCTTGCCGAACGCCATCGCCCCGGCTTCGCCGTACAGCTGGCCCGACTGCGACAGGTACGCCGTGCGCTCGAAGTACGGCACCTCGAACAGCTCGGACGTTCCCTCGCACGCGTTCGGCGTGAACATCGGCGGGTCGAAGCACACGAAGTCGCGCTCTTCGAAGAAGCGTCGCAGCCCCATGATGACCGCGTCGCGCACGCGGTGGATCGCCCACTGGCGCTTGCTGCGCAGCCACAGGTGGCGGTTGGAGAGCAGGAAGTCGGGGCCGTGCTCCTTGGGCGTGATCGGGTAGCCCTCGGCGGACTGCACGACGCGACCGCCGGACACCTTGACCTCGTAGCCGCCGGGTGCGCGCTCGTCGGCGACGACCTCGCCGACCAGGATCATGCTCGACTCCTGCCCGCACTCGCCGACGCGGTCGAAGAGCGCTTCGTCGACGTTCTTCTTGAAGAGCACGCACTGCACGAAGCCCGTGCCGTCGCGCAGCTGAACGAAGTGCAGCTTGCCCTTCGACGTCTTGTGGTGCATCCATCCCCGGAGCGTGACCGTTCGGCCGACGAACTCGGAGAGGCGCTGGATGGTCGCGATCGGAGCTTCGGCGCTCATGGGAGGAACGAGGGAGTCAGGCATTGGGGAACGGACGAGACGCGGGCCGTGCGCCGCGCGGTCAGGGGAAGATCGAGTAGGCGGGATTCATCTCGATCTCGCCGATTCGACCGTCGCGCAGGAGGACGCGGCCCTTGTGGAGCACGCCGTCGCGCTTCGCTTCGACGAGAACCTCGCCGTCCTTGCGCACGAGCTCGGCGAGCTTCTCCATGCGCGTGACGATCTGGACGCGGTCGTAGCCGAGCGCGAGCATGCGGTTGACGACCCGCTCGGAGATCGACTCGGCCGGCGCGCTGAGTCCGAGGTCGTTCGAGTCCGACTGCCCGACCTGCTTCGTTCCGGCGCGCTGAACGGAGCGCAGGATCGCGTCCTCGAGGCGCCGCTGTCCGTCGCGGATGTCGATCAGCGCGTGCTCGACGCGGCGCAGGTCGAGGTCGTCGCGATCGGCGACGAGCCGGCCGAGCTTGGCGTCCAGCTCGTCGAGCGTCGTCAGGCGCTGGGTCTCCTCGCGCACGCGGCGCAGGTGAACGACCGCCGCCCAAACGCCCACCGCCGCGGCGGTCGTCGCCACGAGCGAGGCCAAGGCGATCCAGAACGCACCCTCGACCATCCAGCCTTCCCCGATCGCGGCCTGCGTCGACGACGCCGCCAACGCGGGCCGAGCGAGCGCCGCGGGGGCGGAGAGGGTCCCGGCCGCAGCCGAGAGAGCGGACGTCAGAGCGATCATGGAAGGCCGAGCTTAGCAGGCGGCACGCGCAGGATCCTCCCCATTGCAGCCCGGCGCCACTTCCCTATGGTTCTTCCCCATGAAGCGAGTCGTTCCGGTCCTCGTGTGCGTCGTCGTCGTGGTCCTCGCGTGGATGGTTCCGGAGGCCGCCCCGGCGCGCCTCTCCGCGCTGCAGGCGTACGAGTTGCTCGAGCTACCGGTGGGCGACGCGCCGGCGGACGGCGCCGAAGACACGCGCAAGCCCATGTGGCAGATGGTCGTCGAGAGTCCTGCCGCGCGCGTACTCGACGACGGCAGGCTCCAGCTCCTGCTCCACGGCACCCAGCATCGCGCCGAGCCGATCTCGCGCCCGGACCTCGGCGACCACGGACCGGCACGGTCCTCGATCGTGCGCGGCCTGCGCCAGTTCGTCGCCGCGGGCGCGAGCGACGAACATCCCGAGTACGCGAAGCTCGAGATCACCGGCGCCGACACGCCGGTCGGCACCTGGGGCGCGAACTTCGAGGTCAAGCTCGACGGGGAGACACAATCGTTGCTCTTCACCGTCGACGTCGAGGACGGCGAGGCCTATCCGCCGGTCGAGGTCAGCCGCACGTGGCGCGCACCGCACCGCTCGTCGATCATCCCGCCGATCGTCGCGGTGCTCATCGCGATCCTGTTCCGCAAGCCGATCATCGCGCTGTTCCTCGCCGTGTTCACGGGCGCGTACCTGTTGCGCCGCGACGGTGGTGGCGGGCTCGCGGAAAGCGTGGGCGGCGGCTTCGTCGACGTCTGGCGCCACTACCTCGGGAACGAAGTGTGGAATCCGGCGGGCGAGGCGCCCCGGTTGCTTTCGTTCCTGCCCGGCTGGGTCAACGAAGAGCGCACCTACATCATCGGCTTCGTGTTCTTCATGCTCGCGATGGTCGGCGTGATGACGCGCTCGGGCGGCATCCGCGGCCTGATGGACGCCGTCGCGAAGCGCGCCAACAACGCCAAGCGCACGCAGATCGCGACCTGGATCATGGGACTCGTGATCTTCTTCGACGACTACGCGAACACGATCCTCGTCGGCTCGACGATGCGCCCGCTGACGGATCGCTTCAAGATCGCGCGCGAGAAGCTCGCGTTCATCGTCGACAGCACCGCGGCGCCGGTCGCGGGGCTCTCGATCTTCAGCACCTGGATCGCGTTCGAGGTCTCCACCTTCAACGGCCAGCTCCCGACCGCGGGCATGGACGTCGGTCAGGGCTACGAAGTCTTCCTGCGCACGATCCCGTACAGCTTCTATTGCTTCCTCGCGATCTTCTTCGTCGGCCTGATCGCGTTCACGCAGCGCGACTTCGGTCCGATGCTCACGGCCGAGCGTCGCTCGCGTTCGACCGGCAAGCTGCTGCGCGACGGCGCGACGCCGATGGTTTCCGAGGAGGCCACGGCCATGGAACCCGCGCCCGGCGTCGGCGCGAGCGCGTTGCGCGCGGTGCTCCCGCTGATCACGTTCATGGCCGTGACGATGTTCGAGATCTTCCGCAACGGCGGCCTGTTCAAGGACGTCACGGGCAACCTCTCGTCGATCGAGAGCTTCACCCAGGTGCTCTACAACGGCAGCGGCTCGTGGCCGCTGCTCGTCGGCTCGGTCGCGGGCTTCGCCGTCGCCGCCGTCGGTGCGCTCCTCGCGGGGCTGCGGTCGGACATCGTGAGGGCCGCGTGGACGACGGTGCGCGCCATGGCGGTCGGCTTCGCGATCCTCTACCTGGCGTGGATGATCGGCGCGGTGTGCAACGACCTCGGCACGGCCCCGTTCCTCACCGCGCTCGTCGCGGACGTGCTCGACGCCAAGCTGCTCCCGACGCTGCTGTTCCTGCTCGCCGGCGCCGTCGCCTTCGCGACCGGTTCGTCGTGGAGCACGATGAGCATCCTGCTCCCGCTCGTCGTCGGCCTCGCGTACCAGCTCGGCTTCACGGCGGACTTGGCGGCGACCGACGTGGAGAGCGGCCAGCTCCTCATGGTCATCTCGATCGGCGCGGTCCTGTCCGGTGCGATCTTCGGCGACCACTGCTCGCCGATCTCGGACACGACGGTGATGTCTTCGATCGCGTCGGCCTCGGACCACATCGATCACGTGCGCACGCAGGTCCCCTACGCGCTCACGATCATGACGGTGTCGATCGTCTTCGGGTACTTCCCGGTCACGTACTTCGGCACGTCGCCCTGGCTCGGCCTCGCGGGCGGAGCGGCGGCGCTCACCGCGGTCGTCTTCGTCTTCGGCAAGCGCGCCGACGCGCAGGCCTGACGCGACACGCTCGCGCTCAACGGCGTCCGAACGCGAACGCGATCGACGCGGCGCACGCGAGCGCGGCCGCGGCGCCGGCGAGCCAAGCGCTCGCGAGGTCCGCGCCGGCGGGGCGCTCGCCCTCTTCACGCTCCACCGGCGGAGGCGGCACCGGATCGCGCACGTCGGCGGCCCCCGCATCCCTGCGTTCGGCGAGCGGCACGACGCCCGACGCGGGGCGCGTCCAGCGCTCGAACAGGCGGCTCCACGACACCGCGAACGCCGCGGTGTCGCCGCGCGGCTCGTCCATCGCGCTCCAGGCGACGCGCACGACCCCGGGCGAGCCGACGACGAGCGCGCGCTCCGCGCCGCGCGCGCCGTCCGGTGCGATGCCGACGAGCCACGCGTCGCCGGGTCCGACGCCTGACGCGCCCCGGAGCGCTCGGTCGTCCCCGTCGGCGGCGCGGCTGCGCGCGGCGACGCGGCACGCGAGGGTCCAGCGATCGCGGCCGGCGACGAACGTTCCGTCCGCGTCCGGGGCGAGGTCAGCGCTCGCGATCGACACGACGAGCGCCGCGCTCGAGGCCCGTGCGCCCGACTCGTCGAAGTCGAGCCCGCGCGCGTGCGCCCACACACGCGCGAGCTCGTAGAGCGGCTCGACCGCGCCCGATTCGACGTTCGCCGGTGCGACGAACGACACGACGCGGGGCGGCGACGCGTCCGGTCGCGTCGTGAGCGCGGTCCCGTCCCATTCGACGCGCTCGCCGTCGAAGGTCGCGATCGTCCCGTGCACCGCGCCCCCGCCGCTCGCGCTCCAGCCGGCGTGTTCGGGCTTCGCGTCCGGCTCGCGATCGGTCACGGCGATCACGCCCGGCGCGTCGTGCAGCGTCCAGTCCGGCTCGACCTCGAACCACGCGGGTGGGGTCCACCACTCCGCCGGCGGACGCGCACCGACGTCGAGTTCGAGCGGCGCGCGCCCGCTCGCGAACCAACGCACGCGATCGTCCGGACCCGCGAGCGCGGATACGCGTTCGCACGCGACGCGCACCGCAGCATCGATGCGGCGGTCGTCGGATCCCGCGTCGCCCGCGTCCAACGGCAGGAACATCGACGGCGACCTGTCGATCACGAGCGACCAGGTGCGCGGCGCTTCGGGACGCACGACGGTCGGTCCGGCGAGCGCGAGCGCGCCACACGCGAGCGCGGCGATCGCGATCCACGTCGCGGGCGTCGTTCCGCACGTCGCACGCCGCGTGCGCTGCGGCGCGACGCGCGCGACCTCCTTCCAAAGGAACAGCGTCCCCGTCGCGAGCGAGCGCGGCCGCGCCCGCAGGCGCGAGAGCAGGAACAGCAGCACCGGCAGCGCGAGCCCCCACAACCCGAGCGGCCGCATCCACAGGAATCCTTCGGTGGGCGCGGGCATCGAGTCAGTCCTCGAACAGCGCCAACGCGACGGATTCGAACGGCGTGTCGCTCGTCCACGTGCCGAAACGTGTGCGGTGACGTGCGCACGCGCGACCCCAACGCTCGAGCCGCTCGGACAGCAGGCGCTCGTAGGCGTCGATCGTCGGTCGGTCGATCTCGAGCGAACGCGCCTCGACCGTCTCGGCGTCGATGAGTCGCACCGCGCCCGTCGCGCGCGGCGCGAGCTCCTCCTTGCTGAGTACCTGGACGCAGAAGAGATCGCGCCCGCGGCGCGCGAGCGCGAGCGCCGTGCTCGGGTCGAGGTCGAACAGATCGCCCACGAAGAACACCGCGCCCGCGCCGCGGAACCTCCCCGCCTCGCGCACGAGCGAGCCGAGTCCGTCGCTGCCGGACGCGCGCACGCGCTCGAGGAACCGCAGGAGCCCGCCGATGTCCGCGCCCTTGCCGAGGCGATAGACCTCGTTCGTTCCCGAGACGAACACCTCGACGCGCGCGCGCTCGCGATGCCCGATGGCCGCGAGCGCACAGGCGATCTCCGCCGCCGCCTGCAGCTTGCCTGGCACCCCGACGCCCATCGAAGCGCTCGTGTCGATCAGGATCGCCCAGTCCTCGCTCGCCTCGCGCTGCGACACGCGCACGAACGGACGCCGCATGCGCGCGAAGAGGCTCCAGTCGAGCCGCCGCAGGTCCTCGCCGGCGCGGTAGGGACGGTAGCCGACGAACTCGGTGCCCGCGCCGGACAACGCCGCGCGGCCGGCACCTTCGCGCCGCTCGCGCATGCCCGCGACGCGGACGACGAGCCGTCCGAGGCGCCCGTAGAAGTCGGGCGGGAAGGAGATGCCGGGGGACGGTAAGGCGGCGGAAGCGGAGGCTCGCACAGCCTCTTTGTACCCGAGCGCCGCGCGAAGTCACGCGCGCGAGCGTTGCGCCCGCCGGCTAGCCCGGGTTGTTCATGAGGCGTTGCCGAGATCGACGCGGATGTGCGTCAGATCAGCGCTTCGCGACCGAAGCGCGTGGAGGCGACCTGGACGGGTCGTCGAACCCGGTGAGGAAGGGAAGCGTTGAGATGGCGCGCAGCTGCGTCGATCTCGGTGAAGGCTC
>JAJDEV010000048.1 GCA_029259605.1 Planctomycetota bacterium
CGAGCGAAGCGAGCCTGTGCCGCAGCAGCGCGAAGCGCTGCGCGTGAATCGATAACGAACGCCAACGAGTCCCCGTCCCTGAGAGATCCAACCGAGGAGAGGAAAACGCTCGGAACCCCCCTCCGCGATCCGATCCCCGGAACCGCCCGCACCGTCACGATCCGACGGACGTGAGCGACTCCCCGTCCCTGGGACTTCCAACCGAAGAAAGGAAAACGCTCGGACCCCCCCTCCGCGATTCGATCCCCGGAACCGCCCGGACCGTCACGACCCGAGGAACGTCACCAACTCCCCGTCCCCCGGGACATCCACCGGACGAGGGGATCGCGTTTGGAACTTCCGAGTGCGATTCGACTCGCGGAGTCGAACGAACCGGACCGCCGGATCCGACGAACGTCACCCACTCCCGTCCCCCGGGACATCCACCGGACGAGGGGAACGCGTTTGGAACTTCCGAGTGCGATTCGACTCGCGCAACCGACACGCCCCCGAGGTCGCCGCGAAAGTTCTTCGCGATCGTGTCCTTCGCTTGCGCGAGAGAATCGTCGCTTCGGATCCCCGGGATCGGGTGTGGGGGAGTAGCGTGGGTGAATGCAACAACGTAGCCCTTCCCGCTACATCCACTGACTTAACAACAATGCATTTGGCTTTGGAGAGGTCTGCCTAGCCACAGACCGAATTCAAGATGACTTGCTCAACGACTCTCTTGCGGTCGAGCTCGCTCACGCTCGCTTCCTTCCTTTCGCTCGTCTTCTCTTCCTTCGTCACGCCACTGCCCGCTCCGAACGGGCCCTCGGTGACGTATGGCGGCAATGCCGTCGGGGTGGACATCAACGTTCCCACGCTCGCGACGTTCGCCACGTTCGCCGAGACCATCGATCTTCCGCCTGCGGGTGGGGCCGACTCCGTTTCGGTGCTTCAGGCCCAGCTGCCGGGTGTGTTGGGTTCCGGCACGATCACCGCGTCGACCAGTGGCATGGACGGCGTCGCCGAGAGCAGCGCCGAGGTGGAGGGGCTCCTTCTGCTCCCCGGGAACCCGGTGCAGTTGTCCGCTTCCGTGGTCCGGGCCGAGTCGGTGGCTTCCTGTGATGGCGCCTTCGCCAGCTCGGAGATCACCGATCTCGTCTTTGCCGGCCTTCCGGTCGTGGTCACCGGCGCTCCGAATCAGACGATCACGATTCTGGGTGTCGCGAAACTCGTGATCAACGAGCAGACGACGTCGGTTGTCGGTGGCGTTCGCCAAGCATCGGTGAACGCCCTTCACCTGAAGCTGTTCACCGGCGACGAGATCATCATCTCGCACGCGGAGAGCAGCATCTGTCTCCCGGACGCGACTTCGGCCGCGTTCCCCGGCAACGGCATCAACCCGGACGTGGTCACGCCGGTCAATGCCGTGATCGGAGGCGTGTGGAGCGCGCCGCTGACACTCGGCCACCCGCACGGCGCGGGCGGCTTGCTGATCCTCTACCTCCACACCGGAGTGGGAATCGGTAGCACGGTCGTCTCCTCGTTGGGCGGTCGATCGTCGGAGTGGCTCCTGACCGGACCCAAGCTGTGCACCCGTTCGGGATCGCACAACGGGACCATGGGCGACATTCCGCCGCAGAACGTTCCCAACGACTGCACGCTGGTCGGCTACTCGTGGTCCGCCCAGTACCTCGTCTTCGGAGGCGGCTTCGCCGACCTCTCGCAAGCGGTGCACGGAGTCGTCGGCCTGTAGTTGTCGGCTTGGTGTCGCGACGCCGCCGGTCGCCCCTCGACCGGCGGCGTCGTTCCCTTCACCCGTCGCGCATCGATCGAGAACCGCGACGAGTCCCCGAGCCGTACGTTGTCCCCGCTGGAACTGCAGAACACCTCCACATGCCGTCGCGCCAGCGACGGTCCGATGCGAGAGCGCGCGCGCCCAGGCGCAGCCTGGCGCGTCGTGTGCGGCACCGCGTTCCCCGCCGGCCGCACTCCGGTGACCACTCCCCGAACGCGTCATCGCCCATTCCGGAAACCGCCGCGACTGCCGTGCAGACCCCTGTTCCGTTGCGAACCGCGGCACGCGAGCAAAGCGAGCCTGTGCCGCAGCAGCGCGAAGCGCTGCGCGTGAATCGATCGAGAACGTCAACGAGTCCCCGCCCCCGAGAGATCCAACGGACGAGAGAACGACGCCAGGAAGCCTCCCGCGAACTTCGCCCCGAGCCCCCACGCCCAACCGACCACTTCCCGAACGCTCCATCGCCCATTCCGGAAACCGCCGCGACTGCCGTGCAGACCCCTGTTCCGTTGCGAGCCGCGGCACGCGAGCAAAGCGAGCCTGTGCCGCAGCAGCGCGAAGCGCTGCGCGTGAATCGATCGAGAACGTCAACGGATCCCCGCCCCCGAGAAATCCAACGGACGAAAGGAAGACGCCTTGAACGTCCCGGTCCGCTTCGGGTTCCCGTCCCCGATCGATCTGATCCGTCAGGAAGCCCGAGCCCGCCAGCGCCGCCCGGGCGCTCGGTTCACCCGTCGGAAGACGTCTTGAAGGTCCCCGTACGCTTCGGGTTCCCGTCCCCGAGCGATCCCGGACCGTCAGGAATCCCGCGAACGACAGCGACTCGCCGCCCCTCGCTCACCCCAATCACGCACGCGCTCACCGCAAACTCGCGCGGCTCAGGCGGAACGACGCTCCGTGCGCGCTGAAGAGCTTCGCGTACACCCAATCGTCCGAGACGATGCGCACGTTGACGACAGGTTGCTCGGCCAGTTCGGCGGGGAGCGGGAACGTGAGCGGGAAGGGGGTCGGGTCGGCGAGCGCGAACGAGCCGACTTCGATGCCTTCGAGGAAGACGCGCGCGTGCGCGCCCTCGAGTTCGGGGCGGTCGAGCGTGGCGCCTTCGAGGACGAGTTCGCGTTCGTTCGAATGCGCGAGCAGGAACGACAGGTACGGTCCCGCGGCGCCGTCGTCGTCGAGTCCGACGTAGAGCTGCGCGCCCATGTCGCGGTCCTCGGCCGGGCACGTGAGGTAGGGGCGCAGGCGGGCGGGCGCGGGTTCCGTGCGCATCTCTTCGAGCGCGACGGCGTGGATCGCGTCGATCTCGCGCGCGGCTGCGGGCCACGCTTCGAGGCGTAGGGACGGGAGCAACGCGCGCGCTTCGATCAGCGCGTACACGAGCTTCGCCACGCGCTCGGCGCCAAGCGCGTTCCAGTGTCGGTCCGACTCCGTCACCCAGTGCGCGGGGTCGAAGTGGAACGCCGTCGACAGGAACGCGATCTCGTCTTCGGTCAGGTGCGGGGCGAGGTGGCGGCGCGCCGTCGCGTTCCACTGCTTCCACTGAAAGACGTGCAGGTACTTCGCCCCACGCGCGCGTACGGCGGAGGCGAGGCGCGTGAGCTCATGCTCGGCGCGCGTGTACCGCTCGCGGCTCTCCGCGTCGAGCCCTGCGGAGAGGTGGTGCTCGACGAAGTTGCCGGCGTAGCTCTTCGGCGCGAGCGAGCCGATGCGGCAGTCGCCCCGCTCGCGCACCTGCGGGCTGAAGGCGGCGAGCTCGCCGAAGCCGCGCACGCCGTTCAGGTCCTCGAGGTCGTTGTCGATCGTGAAGTGCACGACGAGGTCGGGATCGAGGTCGGAGAGTTGACGCCTGAGGTAGGCGCACTCGGCGATGATGTTCCAGCTCTCGAGGCCGATGTGCAGCACCTCGACCTTGCCGGTGCCGTTGTCCTTGCGATCGGCGAGGAAGCGTTGAAGGAAGACGCCGATGCGCTCGGATGCCTCGGCGCCCGAACCGAAGACGTAGGAGTCGCCGAGCAGGACGACGCGCGTCGTGTTCGCCGGCTTGACCGCCGCGTACCAGTCCTCGCGCATTCCGAAGGCGTTCGAGCGAATCTCGACGCCGCGCGCGAAGCGGTCCTCGAGGTTGGGTTGCAGCACGCGCGCGACGTCGGGATCCGCGTAGCTGTCCCAGATGCCGCCCGAGCGTTTGATCAGCTCGCGCGTCGCTGCCTTCTTGACCTCGGGATCGAGCACCGCCTGGTCGAGTAGCGCGCGGCGTGTCGGTGCACGGGTCACGACGAGATACGCCGTAGTCGCGGCGAAGGCCAGGACGAGGCCGAGCAGTACGGCGACGAGGCGACCGTTCGCGGGCGCGGGCGTGTCGTCGGGGAGTCGCATGCTGGGGGCGGAGTCGAGACGAACCGTTGCCCCTTCGACCGCGGCGGCGATTCTCGCTTCCGCGCGCAACGCGGCAAGCTCCGGATCTCGATTTGCTCGAACGCTCCGGCCCGATTCGCGCATCGCCGTGCATACTCGGGCTGTGCAGCACACGAATCACGACTCCAGAAGGAAGCAGCTCGCGCTCTTCGTCGCGTCCGCCATCGGATCCCTGTTCGTCGCCGCTTGCGCGGGAACGGAGACCCGAACGATCGACGACGGAGCGCGTGAGGTTCCGATCACGCACTGGCCGCTCCCGACCGAGAACTGGCTCGACGCCGACGCCGAGGGCATGCAGAAGTCGCGCCGCAAGGAGTGGTTCCGCGAGATGCACCGCACCGCGCCCGACGTCGATTGGAAGGCGATCGAGGCGGACAACGGTCTCGCGCAGATGGACAAGCGCAACGCGCTCGCCGCCGAGCGACGCAGCGGTCCGATCGACACGGTCAGTCCGTGGGTCGAGCGCGGGAGCGAGAACCAGGCCGGCCGCATGCACGTCGCCGCGTACTCGACCGACGGGCTCAAGCTCTACGCCGGTTCGAGCAAGGGCGGCGTTTGGCGACAGCGCAACTCGCGCTGGACGCCGATCGGCGACAACCTGTACGGAGGAGCGCATTGGCTCGGAGTGGTCAGTGGCGCGATGCCCGGCGATCCCGACGTGGTGCTCGCGGCGCAGGACGGTGGCACCGTTCGCAAGACGACGGACGACGGCGAGACGTGGACCGTGCCGACCGGGCTCCCGAACTTCTCGAGCGTGCGCCGCGTCATGGTGACGAGCGACGGCAGCGAGACGACCTTCGTCGTCGGGCGCTCGGGTGGGCAGTACGGGGTGTGGCGATCGCTCGACGGGCTCGTCAGCTTCACGCAAGTGCGCAACCTCGGGTCGTTCGCCGGCGATCTGTGGACGCCGCGCACGGGCGCGTCGGATGTCTACACGGTGAGCGCGAGCTCGATCCTGAAGAGCGTGGACCTCGGCGACACGTGGAGCGTCGTCGGCGCGACACCGTCAGGCTCGAGCGCCGTGGAGCTGTGCGGTTCCGAGGCGGGCGCGCCGCGGTTGTGGGGCGTGTTCTCGCGCAGCGGCGCGGAGCAACTGCATCGCAGCGACGACGCGGGAGCGAGCTGGACCTACATCCAAGACCTCACCGACTACTGGGGCTCGCTCAACGCGTCGATCCTCAACCAGAACCTGTTCGCCTTCGGCGGCGTCGAGGTCTGGCGGACGAACAACGGCGGGACGAGCTTCGCCAAGGTCAACAGCTGGGCCGACTACTACGGCAACCCGCTCGGCAAGCTGCACGCCGACATTCCGGGCATCGATGTGTGGCCGGGTGGTCCGGCGGGCGAGACGTGGTTCATCGCGACGGACGGTGGGCTCTATCAGTCGAAGACGCAGCTCGTCAGCGTGCAGAACATCTCGCTCGATGGTCTGCGTGTGAGCCAGTACTACTCGACGCACACGTCGACGGTGGATCCGAACCACGTCGTCGCGGGCGCCCAGGATCAGGGCTACCAGTTCGCGAACACGGGTGCGCCCGTCAACCACACGCGCCTCGACTTCGATCAGATCATCAGCGGCGACTACGGGCACATCACGTCGGGGAACGGATCGCACCACTACCTGTTCAGCACGTATCCCGGCTTCATCCTCGCCCAGGTCGGCGAGTGGAATCCCGCGCTCTACCAGGTGAGCTTTCCGAACAACGAGAACAACGCGTGGCTGCCGCCGGTCGTCGCCGACCCGCTCGAGAAGCGTGACTTCTTCTTCTGCGCGACGCGCATCTGGCACTACCAGAAGCGCCCGACGACGAACGTTTGGGACAAGAGCCTCTGGTCGACACACGACTTCGAGGCGAGCTCCGGCGAGTACGTCAGCGCGCTCACGTTCTCACCGGTGGACCCGAACCGCGCGTACGCGGCGACGAACCGCGGCAAGCTCTATTACTCCGACGACCACGGCGTGACGTGGACGCAGTCCGCGAACTCCGGACCCTCGGCGCACTACTTCTACGGAACAGCGCTCGTCGCGAGCGCGCTCGACGTCGACACGGTGTGGGCCGGCGGGAGCGGTTACGGGAGTCCCGCCGTGTACCGCAGCACCGATGGCGGGCAGACGTTCCAGGCGTGGGGTACGGGGTTGCCGAGCACGCTCGTGTATTGCCTCGGCGAGGCGCCGGACGGCAGCGGGACGCTCTTCGCCGGAACCGAGAACGCCGCCTACATGCGCGACTCGGCGGCCGCGAACTGGGTCGACATCACGGCGAACGATGCGCCGATCACGACCTATTGGAGCGTCGAGCCGCTACCGCACGAGAACACCATGCGCTTCGGCACCTATGGCCGCGGCATCTGGGACTACCAGATCGATCCGCAGGCGCTGTCGCTCCAGTTCAACGGCTCGGGAGCGAACACGGTGTGCTTCAAGAACGTGACGCCCGCGGAGCTCGGTGGCACGTGGAACGTCGAGGTGGACGCGAGCGGGCATCCGGGCGCGACGTTCACCGGCTTCCTGATTCACACGGCTCCCTCGTCGGGGATGTTCGTGAGCGGCGGGGAGCTGCTCGTCGACCGCGCGAGCCCGTTCCTGCTGCAGGTGCTCGGCGCGTCGGGTGGCGGCGTCGACGCCTACGCGCTCTCGGTGCCGAACGATCCGGCGCTCGCGGGGCTCATCTCCTACGCCCAGGCCTTCGTCCTCGGCGGTGGCTACGAACTCTGCAACCGGCTCGACGTCGTGATCGGGTACTAGCCCGGGTTCTTCATGAGGAGTTGCAGCTACTGCCGCACATCCTCATGAAGAACCCGGGCTAGAAACCCACGCCGCCCGTCGGAGCGCCCGCTACAGAACGACGCGCAGGAGTTTGCCCAAGCCGGCGAGTCCGCTTCCGCCGCCGATGCCACCGATGCCGGCCAGCCCCTCGACCGAGCCGACCACGGCTCCGTCGCGATCGATGCGCAGGACCTGGGAGACGTCGGCCCAAGCGAACGCGCTCTCGAGGCCGTCGTAGGCCTGCTTCGTTCCGGAACGGTCGTAGTACTGGATCGACAGGAGCTGATCCGCGTGCGCCTCAGAGGGCGAGTCCAGGGTGTTCTTGTTGACCCCCAGGGTCGTGAACGGGTTGCCGCTCGGCGACGCCGCGCCCGCGAGTTCGAGGATGCGCCACGACACGAGCGAGGGCAGCGCTCCTCTCTCCGCCGCGTCCCCGAGCGCCACGTCGAAGTGGATCGTGGCGGGCCCCGTGAAGTTCAGCAGCGAGCCGACGAGCGCGCCGAACACTTCGAAGCCCTGCGCGACGTTGACGGTCGCGGACGGCGCGAAGGCGAGACCGTGGAACTCACCGGTCGCGAGCAAGTTCGCCTCGGCGGTTCCGGAGTACTGCAACGAGAACGCGGACGGATCGGGATCCGGCGACGTCAGCGTGATGTACGCGCCCTCCTGCAGGTCGAGCTGTTCCGTGACGAACATGTCGACCGGTCCACCGCTCGTGTCGATGAGCAACTCGCCGCCGGGCTCGACGATCAGGCTCTCGAGCAGCACGGTCGAAGGACCGGTGATCGTCGCCTGGCAGTCCGACTGGATGATCAGGTACTCGAAGCCCTCCTGGACCGCCGGGAAGACGGCGGGGGAGGAGGAGGAGTGGGTGTAGCCGGGGCCGAGTTCGAAGGCGGGCAGCTCGACGGGCGGCAGGCTCACGCCGGTGACGAGGCGCTCGGTCGAGCCGTCGATGTCGACCGCGCCGTTGATGGTGAGCGCCCCCGACGGGCCGGGGCGTAGGTCGCCGACGACCTTGGTCACGTCGCCGAGGTCCTCGTGGATCGTGACGTCGCCGTTGCTCGACGCGCGCGCGATGTTCGGTGTTCCGATGTCCTCGTAGAGTTTGACCGAACCGTCGTCGAGCAGCGTGCGCGCCTCGACGAAGTCGATCGTGCTCTCGACCGCGAAGTACACGATCTCGCCGATGCGCAGGCCGCCGATCTCGAGCGGGAGGCCGCCGCCTGCGTCCTCCTCGGGCTCGGCGAGCGGGAGGCTCGAGTCGTACGCGTCGATCAGCGAGCCGGACGGCAGTTCGAGTGCGCCGTTCGAGAACAGTCCGAGCGCGGCGACCGCGCTCCCGCCTTCCCTGACGACGAGGTCGAGTTGCGTGCGCGCCGAGCCGCACATGCCCGTGCTCTTCAGCGCGCGCTGACCGTCGCCGAGGTCCGTGACCTCGACCCAGAAGAGCCCGTTGCCGAAGCGCGCGGGTGCGGCGTTCGTACCGACGGCGCCGGTTCGGCCCACGCGGACTCCCGCGACGGACTCCGCGAGGCCGGCCTCCGCGATGTAGAACGACCGCTTCTGATCCGCGGCTTGCGCCTGGCGCTGAGTGAGCGCGGACGAGAACTGCAGAAACGTTCCCGCGAGCACGACCATCGTCGAAACGACCACGAGTGCGAGCGCGAGCGTAGAACCCGATTGTGAACTCCGAAGCGGAGCCTTTCCCTTTCCCTTCAACATCGAAACCCCCGGCGTAGAGTGCGGACGGTAACGCTTCGGCCGCGCGCGTCGGTGGCCTTGACGTTTGTCCCGAAATCACGGGCATCCGCGCGAGTCGCACGCGACGCGGCGCGAACGAAGTTCCGTCCGGGGGCGTTAACTTGATTCCGGCGCGTCCCCCGCGTATCCCGGGGCCATGTCCGAGTCTCCGACCTTCGCCGAACTCGCCGCGCTCGAGCCGCGCCTCACCGCACTCGAGGAGCGCGCGCGCGCGATCGAAGACGATGGCGAGCGAAACTTCTTCTGCTCCAACTTCGTCTGGCTCCCGATCGCGACGTCGTTGCGCGGGATTCTCGGCGCCTACCGCCGACGCGACGCGAACGTTTCCGTGTCCGTGCCCGACGAGCTCTTCCGAGCGGAGTCGTTCGAGGTCGCGGTTCTCCACCTCTCGAAGCTGATTCCGCCGTGCCGCAACTGCGGCTGTGTGCGCTTCGAGCCCGTGCGCCTCGAGCAGCTCGCGTCGCTCGCGAAGCGTTAGCGGCGGCCGCCGAAGCTGCGCGGCTTGCGCACCGGTGCTCGTCCGATGTCCCAGCGCGCGTTGTAGAGGCCGGCGCGTCGCGGGTCGACGAGGTCGGACACGCGCAGTGTGTGCGAGGTCTCGGTGCGGTCGCTCCCGGGGGGACGTCGGTCGGGCGCTGGATCGATGTCGTCGTCGACGCGGATGACGTCGAGCACCACGTGCTTCGCCACCGGGAACCACCACGGCGCCGAGGCGAGCAGAACGAGCGCTTTCAGAATGTCGGATTCGAGGCCGGTCACGGGAGTCTCCCGTGTTCCGTTCGACCGTCGGGGCCGCCGAGCTTGACGGCCAGCCGCGATCGTCCCTCAGCCGCGCAACGCGGCGCGCGCGCCGAGCACGCCCGCACCGCCGAGGAACGCACCGCCGGGGTGGCTGGACGCGCCGCCGAGCCACAGCCCGGCGATCGGCGTCGCGTAGCGACAGAGCGCGAGCGCCGGCCGCTGCACCCAGAGCTGGTCGAGCGCAATCTCGCCGCCGTAGAGGTGACCGCCGGAGAGGCCGAACGCGGACTCGAGATCCGCCGGCACGAGCAGCTCGTCGGCGACGATCGCGTCGCGCACCCCGGGCGCGTGCTCTTCGAGCGCGCCGAGGATGCGGTTCTTGAGCTGCGCGCGCGCGCCGGCGTCCCAGCCCTTGTCGCTCGCGCGCAGTTCGTGGGGCACACCGTGCACGTGGATCGAGAGCGTGGCCGCACCGGACGGCGCGGAGTCGCTCCAGACGCGCACGTCGAGCCACGGCGCTTCGGGGAGCGCGCCGTACTTCAACGCGTCCGCGGTGCGCTCGAGCTGGAGCGAGGTGGACGCCGTGATCCAGCGCTCGACGCCGGACGGAAGCGCGCCGGTCTGCGAGAGCGCGACGAGGTGAACCGCCGTGCTTCCGCGCGTGCGCCAGAAGCGCGCCTCGGCTTCGACGTCGTGCGGCAGGACGGCCGGATCGACGAGCTCGACGAGCGTGCGCTTCGCGTCCCACGCGGAGAGCACGAGCGCCGCGTCGATCGTGTCGCCGTCGTCGAAGCGCACGCCGGTCGCGGCGTGCTGATCGACGACGATTTCGGTCGGTGTGCGCCCGAGCACGAACTCGACGCCGAGCTCGCGGCAGCGCTTGGCGAGCGCGTCGACGATCGCCGCCGTACCGCCGATCGGTTCGACGCCGCGCGCGGCCTCGCGCATCAGGATCATCGCCGTCGTTCCGGCGGCGCGCGGTCCGACGACCGTTCCGCCGAGCACGGGCGCGGTGACCGCGGTGCGCAGCACGTCCGACTCGAAGCGCTCCTCCGTCCAATCCCAGGCGGGCATCGTGACGATGCGCAGGAGCTCCATCATGTCCCGGTCGCCGAGCGTCCGGAGCTTCAGCCCCTTCTTCGCGAGGCGCAGCATCTCGCCGAGGCCGGGGGCCTCCGCCTCCGGCGGCGCGTCGTCGAGCACGTCCACGATCAGGCCGGAGAGTCGGTCCATCCACGCGCGCCACTCGACGTACGCGTCGTTGTCCGCGCCGAGGCCCGTGCACTGCGCTGGATCGCGGCGCAGCACGAACGGCGCGCCCGACCCGAGGACATGCAGCGGCACGTCGCTGTCCCGCCACGTGAGCCCGTGCTTCTCGAGGCCGAGCGACGCGAGCAGCGAGCGGCACGCGAGCTCCGTCTCGTGCAAGAGCCCGGGCACGGTGTGACCGGCGTGGATCTCGCGCGGCGCGCATGCTCCACCGGGGGCTTCGCAGCGGTCGATGACCGTGACGCGCTTGCCGGCGCTCGCGAGCGTGATCGCGGCGGCCATTCCCTCGATGTCGGCGCCGAGGACGAGCGCCGTCTCCGGGTTCGTTCGTTTCGCCATCAGACGGTCCTCGCTTCGAGCATCGCCTTCGCGCAGAGCGCGCCGGGCGCGCCCATCAACCCACCGCCCGGGTGCGCGCCCGAGCTGGCGAGCCAGAGGTTTCGGATCGGCGTGCGGTAGCGCGCCCAACCCGACGTCGGACGCTGGAACGCCATCTGGTCGAGCGTCAACTCGCCGTGGAAGATGTTGCCCTCGGTCAGGCCGTACTCCTGCTCGAGATCCCACGGCGTCAGCACGTGGCGGTGCAGGATGATCTTCTTGATGTCGGGGATGTACTCCTCGAGCGTGTCGATCACCGTGTCGCCGAACGCCTCGCGCTTCTCGGGCCAGTGCGAGGGACCCTCGGCCAGGTCGTACGGCGCGTACTGCACGAAGCACGACATCACGTGCTTGCCGGGCGGCGCGACGGTCGAGTCGACGGTCGAGGGGATGACGATGTTGATGTAGGGGCGGCGCGAGAACGTGCCGTACTTGGCTTCGTCGTAGGCGCGCTCGAGATAGTCGATGCTCGGCGCGATGGCGATGTCGCCGCGCAGGTGCGCGTCGCCGGGACGGCACGAGAACTCGGGCAGTCGATCGAGCGCGAGGTTGACCTTGCCCGAGCTGCCGCGGAAGCGATAGCGCGAGAGCGACGTGGCGAAGTCCTCGGGCAGGTGCTCGCGACCGACCAGCCCGAAGAACGTGCGCCGCGGGTCGCAACCGGAGATGACCTGGTTCGCGCGCAGCTCGTCGCCGTTCTCGAGCACGACGCCCGTCGCCTTGTCGCCGTCGAGCAGGATGCGCTCGATGCCTGACTCGGTGCGGATCTCGGCGCCGAAGTGGCGCGCGGAGTTCGCGATCGCGTTGCTGACGCCGCCGGTGCCGCCGCGCGAGAAGCCCCACGAGCGGAACGCGCCGTCGATTTCACCCATGTAGTGGTGGAGCAGCACGTACGCCGTTCCGGGCGAGCGCACGCCGAGGAACGTGCCGATGATGCCGCTGACGGACATCGGCGACTTGAGCTCCTCGGACTCGAACCACTCGTCGAGGAAGTCGACCGCGCTCATGGTCAGGAGCTTCATGCGCAGCTCCATCTGATCGACCGTGGCGTCGGAGAAGTGCCGGCCGAGGCGTAGCAGGGAGACGAGCTCCTTCGGGTTCCAGCTGGCCGGTTCGGGCGCGGGCGAGTCGATGATCGGCTTGACGAAGCGACCGATCTTCGACATCGCCATGCTGAAGTCGCCGAGTGACTCGGCGTCCTTGCGGCTGAAGCGCGACACCTCTTCGCGCGTCAGCGCGGCGTCGGACCAACGGCACATCGAGCGTCCGTCGGGCAGCGGCAGGAACGACGACTCGAGCGGGATCATGTCGAGCCCGAAGCGCGGCAGCTCGAGGTCGCGGATGATCCACGGGCGCAGCAGGCTGACCACGTAGGAGCACGCCGAATACGTGAAGCCCGGATAGAGCTCCTCGCTGACCGCGGCGCCGCCGAGCAGGTGTCGCTTCTCGAGCACGAGGACCTTGCGGCCCGCCTTCGCGAGGTACGCCGCGCACACGAGCCCGTTGTGCCCGCCGCCGACGATGATCGCGTCCCACTGGGTTCGTGCCATCAGGCTTTCTTGCGCTCCGGATCGAAGAACGGCATGGGGGAAACGCGTGCGGTCGCGAGGTGCCGTTCGTACTCGCAGGTGACTTCGATCTCGAGCTTGGTCCCGACGTTCGCGGCGCTGGCTTCCACCGTGCCGAGCGCCAGGTACTTCTTGAGCATGGGCGACCACGTGCGACTGGTCGCGTAGCCGACCTGGCGTCCGCTCTGGTACAGCGGGACGCCGAGGCGACAGGTCTCGGTCGTGAGGTGCGGCACGAGGCCGAAGCCCTCGTAGATCGCCTCGAACTCGTTCCAGTCGACCTCGAGTCCGACGAGGCGGCGCGACGGGCCGCTCTGCTTCTCGGCGACGAGCGCGTCCTGCCCGATGAACGGTCCGCGGTTGAGCTGCACCATCCAATCGAACGCCAGCTCGTACGGCGTCGACTTCTGCTTCTCGATGAACGCGCTGCGCGCGGACGTGTACTCGACGCTGGCCAGCACGAAGCCCGCCTCGACGCGCGCGACGTCGAGCGCGTCGAGCCCCATGGGCAGGAGGCCGAGCGGGGCGCCGCTCTCCATCACGGCGTCGTAGACGAGCAGCGCGTCGTCGTTCGCCATCCACAGCTCGTAGCCGAGGTCGCCGGTGTAGCCCGTGCGCGTGACGATGCCCGGCACCTTGCGGCCCGCGACCGCGTACTCGACGGGCATCGCGCGGAAGAAGGCCAGGTCGTCGAGCGCCGCGCCGACCACGGGGCGCAGCATGTCGCGCGAGAGCGGCCCCTGGAGCGCGAGCGCGGCGATCTCGCGGCTGACGTCCGTGATCGTGACGTCGAGTCCGCGCGCGTTGCGCTCGAGCCACGCGAGCGAAGGATCGGCGGACGTGACGCGGAAGTGTTCCTCGTCGAGCTTGGTCACCGTGCCGTCGTCGAGCACCTTGCCGTCGCGGTCGCACCAGCACACGTAGCTCACGCGGCCGACCTTGTGCTTCGCGAAGTTGCGCACCATCACGCGCGAGAGCAGGTCGACTGCGTTCGCGCCGCGCACCTCGTACTTGTAGAGCGGCGTCGCGTCCATCAGGGTCGCCTGATGTCGCAGCGCGTAGTACTCGCGGTCGTGGTACGTGTCGTAGCGGCACACCGCGTAGCAGCCGGCCCACTCCTTGTAGGCAAGGCTCGTGCAGAGCTCGGCTGTGCGCGGATGGAAGGGGGTCGGGCGGGGCATGGCGACGGAAAGCTACTCTCTTCCGACGTCCCGCCTCAAGGGGATGGAGCCGCGTTCGGCGCGCGTCAGAAGCCGCGCCGGCGACCGGCGACCGCGCGCGAACGCGCCGCACCCGGCGACGCGACGCCGGCGGAGCGACCGGACGAGCCCGTGTTCGCGCCGCCCCGTCGACGAAGGAGCGCGTTCCGATGCGACGGCCGCGGGATGTTCACGAACGGATCGTCGCCGCGCTCGCGCGGCGCGATCGGACGCGGCTTCTTGTTCGCGTAGAGCCCGCCTTCCGGCGCCAAAACCTCGTGGGCCTCGTGCCACATGGATTTGACGATCGGCCACCAGAACGGTGAGGTCACGAGCAGGAACAGAACTTTGGCCCAGCTCTCGGCACTCCACAGGCTGCGGGTCAGGGCATCCCAGTACTCTTGGTACATGAACGGATTGTCCCCGAAGCGCACCGAATGCGGAAGGCCGCGCACGCCGTCGATCGCAGCCGATCGGGTGGCGGCCGCGCGGCGACCGAATCTGTTTCCGGTTCTCGTTTTGGCCCTCGTCGCGAACGGCGCCTGGGCGCGCCAGGCGGAAGACGTTCACGATGTGGACGCGCCTCGTGTGGCCGACGCGGCGGACGGGCACGGCATCGTGCGCGGCATGACGATCTCGTGCCAGACCTGGGGGTGGGAGTGGGGCAGCGGTGGCTTTTCCGACGAGCTCGCGCGGCTGGGGGATCTCGGCGTGAACTGGATCGCGATCCATCCCTACGCGTCGATTCACGCGGACGGCTCCGTCGGGCAGATGCGCGAGGCGCTCGATCCCGACGCGCCGCCGGTGTGGTTGACCCGTCCGCGCCAGGCGACCACCGAGCGGAACATCGCGCTCCTGATCAAACCGCACCTCGCCTACTGGGGCAGTCCGTTCCGGTGGCGCGGCGAGATCGCGTTCGAGGACGACGATGCGCGCGCGCGCTTCTGGCGCGACTACGGCGATTGGATCGTCAAGCTCGCGCGCGCGACGAGCTCGGCGGACGCGTTCTGCGTCGGGACCGAGCTCAACGGCATGCAGGCGGACGAAGCCGAGTGGCGCAAGCTGATCGCGCGCGTGCGCGGCGTGACCGACGCGCAGTTGACCTACGCTGCGAACTGGGACCGCTTCGAAGACGTTCCGTTCTGGGACGCGCTGGACGCGGTCGGCGTGCAGGCGTACTTCCCGCTCGCGACCGGTGACGCGCCGACCGCGGGCGAGCTGCTCGAAGGATGGGGGCCGGTGCTCGAGCGACTGCGTGCGTTGCACGTCGTGACGGGGAAGCCGATCGTGTTCACCGAGCTCGGCTACAGCGCGTCGCCGCGCGCGGCGTCGCGTCCGTGGGAGGATCCGGACGCGGGCGTGACGCTGGACCACGTGCTCCAGCGCCGCTGCCTCACCACCGCGCTCGACGTGCTCGCGCGCGAGTCCGAGTGGCTGCGCGGCGCGTTCCTCTGGAAGTGGTTCGTCGGCGGATCACGACCGCGACCGGGGTCGTTCCTGCTCGACGAGCCCGAGCTGCACGACGTGATTCGTCGTGCGTGGCACTAGCGACGCCGGGCGAAAATCGAGATCGCGCTAGCCCGGATCCTTCATGAGCCTTCACCGAGATCGACGCAGCTGCGCGCCATATCAACGCTTCCCTTCCTCACCGGGTTCGACGACCCGTCAAGGTCGCCTCCACGCGCTTCGGTCGCGAAGCGCTGATCTGACACACATCCGCGTCGATCTCGGCAAAGCCTCATGAATAACCCAGGCTAGGAGCCGCCCGGGCTGCCCTTGGTCGCCTCGGGTTGGGCGGCGGGGCGATCCGCGTCGTGGGAGCGCGCGCGCACGTCGCGGTGTTCGCCGCAGCGCTTGCACGACTCGAAGTGACGCACCGAGTCTTCGCCGCTGGTCGCCGTCAGGACGTGACCGTCCTTGTTCGTGTTCCAACGGATGTCGGGCACGTCGATCTCCGGCCACCAGGTGTGGCCGAACAGGCGGCAGAAGATGTTCATGCTCGGCGTTGTAGAAGGAACGGCTGCGTCGGGCAAGTCCGAGCCGGGGGGAGATCGGGCGCGCGGGGGCGCATGGCATCCCGCGGGCGCGGGGCGTAGGCTCTTCCGCCCATGGACTGGCTCGCCCTCTTCATCGCGGACGAAGCGCCGCTCGGGTTCGACACGGGCGAGCTCCTGCGCTCGGCGATCACGGTTCCGGTCGTCGTTCTCGTGCTCTACGTGGCGCGGAAGTGGGTCGCGCGAGCGTCCCGGAGCTCCGACGGCAACCGCCTGCGCGGGCAGGTGTTCCTGCTCGTCATCGCGAATGTCGGGCTGATCGCCGTGATCCTGTCGCTCCCGATCGCGGGCGAGCGCCGGGACGAGCTGCTGCGCCTCGTCGGCCTCTTGCTCTCGGCGGCGATCGCGCTGTCGTCGACCACCTTCCTCGGCAACATGCTCGCGGGGTTCATGGTGCGCTCGCTCGGCAATCTGCGCGTGGGCGAGTTTCTGCGCGTCGACGAGCACTTCGGGCGCGTCACCGAACGCGGGCTCTTCCATACGGAGATCCAGACCGAGGACCGCGACCTGACCACGATCCCGAACCTGGTGCTCGCGACGCGGCCGATGACGGTCGTGCGCTCCTCCGGGACGATCGTCAGCGCGAGCGTGTCGCTCGGCTATGAAACCCCGCACGAGCGTGTGCGCGAGCTCCTGACGCAGGCGGCGCTCGCGGCCGGGCTCTCCGATCCGTTCGTGCGCGTCGTCGAGCTCGGCGACTTCACGATCGAGTATCGCGTCGGCGGCATGCTGACCGAGACCAAGGAGCTGCTCTCGCGCCGGACCGCGCTGCGCACGGCGATGCTCGACGCGCTGCACGGCGGCGGCGTCGAGATCGCGTCGCCGGCGATCCTGACCACGCGCAGCGTTCCGCCGACCTCGCGCTTCGTTCCGCGTGAAGGTGCGCGCGAGGCGGCGCCGGCCGCCGCGGGCGCGGCGCTCGAGGCACTCGCGTTCGACAAGGCGGACGTCGCCGAGTCGGTCGAAACCCTGCGCGAGGAGATCCAGGCCCTGCACGACGAACGCGACGAGCTCGAGAAGCGCCACCGGGCGTCGGCGGACGAGGACATCAAGCAGGCGCTCGCCGACGAACTCGAACGCATGACGCTGCGCGAGGCGCGCCTCGCCAAGGTGCTCGAGCTGCGCGAGTCCGAGCTGGGCGACACGCCCTGATTGCGGATCGCCGGCGCGCCGGCCGCGCTACTTCGGGTCCTTCTTGAGCGCCGCGAACAGCGACCCGAGGTTCGTGCCGATCGGCGCGTTGCTCTCGTTCACGACGCGGTCGATGTCCTCGCCGTCGACGGCGTCCTCGGACCCGATCAGCGCGCCGCGCGAGTCGAGGCGCGACAGCGAGATGCGCCGCGAAACGGGATCGATGCTGACGACGCGCACCGAGAGCTCTTCGCCGACCTTCAGCACTTCGCTCGCGCTGCGCACGCGACCGACGCCGAGCTGCGACACGTGCAGCAGGCCATCGACGCCCGGCATCAGCTCGACGAACGCGCCGAAGTCGAGCAGACGCTGGACCTTGCCGGTGACGATCTCGTCGTCGTGCAGCTTCTCGAGCGCCACTTCGAACGGGTCGGCCTCGAGCTGCTTCATCCCGAGCCCGATGCGCCGCCCGCCGTCCTCGATCTTGAGCACCTGAACCTGGACGTCCTGGCCCTTCTTGAGCTTCTCGTCCGGGTGCTCGACGCGCTCGTGCGAGATGTTCGACACGTGCAGCAACCCCTCGACGCCGCCGATGTCGACGAACGCGCCGAAGGGCTCGATGCGCGTCACCTTGCCGGAGATCACCGCGCCCTCGACGAGCGCGCCTGCGGTCTCCGTGCGCTTCTCGTCCGCCTCGCCCTGGAGCACGGCGCGGCGCGACACGACGACGCGCCGCTTCTCGGTGTTGATCTCGATGACCTCGGCGAGGAGCGTCTGGCCGGCGTAGCTGAGCAGGTCCTCGACGTGGTGCAACGCGACTTGCGAGGCGGGCATGAACGCGTCGACGCCCGACACCTTCAGCTCGAGCCCGCCCTTGTTCACACCGATGACGCGGCCCTTCACGAGCGAGCCGACCTCCATCTCGTCCCACGACGCGAGCGCGCGCGCCTGCTTGGCCGAGAAGATCCACAGTCCGTCCTCGCGTCCGACGACGGCGACCTGGAGCGTCGTGCCGATGGCAGGCAGCTCGTCGAACTCCTCGGCCGGGATCACGCCCTGGGAGATCGGGCCGACCTCGAGCAGGACGTCCTTGAGGTTGGCGTCGACGACGGTGGCCTTGAAGAGGGCCGAGCCGTCCTGGCCCTCGGCGTCCGAACTCCGGAGCTGTTCGACGAGCTCGGCGTGAAGGGCGGACTGGCGCGATTCCGAATTGCGTTGCATGGCTGGCGAGAGACGTGGGTCCGAGAAATCAGCGCAGCATGATAGCGGCTGACGTCGCGTTCGTGGCGCACGCTTTCGCCGGCGAGCGTGTCAGTTCGCGAGACGCGCGCTGAGCCACGTGCCGAGGGCGCGGATCTCCTCCAGACACACCTCGTGCTGCATCGGGTGCGTATGCCACTCGACGCTGTGCCCGAGCCCCTCGAGCCGGTCGCGCGCGGCCGTGCCGCGATCCGGCGTGACCATCGGGTCGTAGAGCCCGTGGGCCTGGAACACGGGCAGGCCTTGGTTCGCCTCCGAGCGCTCGGCCTCGAGCGTCCCCTCGCACACGATGTACGTCGAGAGCATCACGAGGCCGGCCAGGCGTTCGGGGAAGCGCAGCGCCACGTGCGCCGCGATCGCGCCGCCCTGCGAGAAGCCGGCGAGCACGATGCGCTCGGCCGGGACGCCGCCGTCGATCTCGCGCCGGACGAGCGCTTCGACGCGCTCGGCGGAGAGGCGCACGCCCGCCTCGTCGTGCCGCCGGTCGAGCTCCATCGACAGGATGTCGTACCAGGCCGGCATCACGAAGCCGCCGTTGATCGTCACCGGGATCGCCGGCGCGTGCGGGAAGACGAAGCGCACGCCGAGCTCGTCCGCGAGACCGAGCTCGGGAACGATCGGCTCGAAGTCGTGTCCGTCGGCGCCGAGGCCGTGCAACCAGACGACGCTCGCGCGCGCTTCGGAGAGGGCGCCGACTTCGACGGCGGGGAGGAGTTCGGTCATGGGGCTTCGACGTCGATCGTCGTGACGCCGTCGGCGAGGAAGAGCACGGAGTGGCGCAGGACCTCGTCCGCGCCCCGCAGCAGGACGAGTACCTTCGCATCCTCCGATACGGCGAGCACGGGCGTCGTGCCCGTTTCTTCGATCTGGCGTCGAGGCGTCGACATCCAGCCGTTCGATTGGAACGCGTAGATCGGGAGCGCCTTGTCGGTTGCATCGAGCAGCGAGACGTTCAAGCCCGCCACGTCTCCGCGCACCCGCAGCTGGAAGTGGCAGCGCCGCGCGACGGACAGCGTCAGCGCCGTGGGATCGTCGCTCGCACCGATCACGTACGACTCGGGAACGACGTCGCTGCCGCCGACGCTGAGGCGCACGCCCTCGCGCGGCACGCCGAGCAGCACGAAGCGACCGTTCTCGTCGGTGGTCGCGCTCGAGCCGCTGACCGAGAGGAGCCCGGACTTCGAGCGCGCCGTGACGCGCGTCGCGCCGACGTGCGCCGAAGGCAGCGGCTGTCCGGCGCGTGACACGACCACGCCCTCGACGCGCTCGAAGAGCTGCCCACGGTCGGGGCGCAGCTCGAGGTCGTGCGTTCCGGCCGGTACGGCGGCGGCCTCGACCGCCTGCAGCGTCGAGGCGTGATAGGCCCAGACTTCGTAGTCGCGGTCGAGGAGTCCGCTCAGCTCGAAGGCGCCGTCGTCACCGGTTTGAGCGTCCACGTAGCCGGCGAGCGACTCGGCGTTCTCGATCGGGAGGTTGTCGGTCGACACGGGCACGCCGCCGCGGATCTGGACGCGCCATTCGGCGAGCCCGTTTCCGTCCCCGTCGAGGACGCGGCCCGAGATCGACGGCGCGGGTCCGCCGAGGAACAGCTCGAGCGGCGCGGGCGCGTACGGGGCGGCGTCGATCAACACGCGATCGAAGCGCGGGACGAGCGCGGGCGTGAAGCCCTCCAGTCCGGCGGCGAGCGCGACGAAGTCGGCCTCGTCCTCCGGCGCGTTCTCGTTCGCGGGAATGCGGAACACGAAGCTCCCGTCCGCCGCGCTCGTCGCGGCGTGCGACCGGAAGCGCACCGTCGCGTGCGGAGCGGGGGAGCCGTCCTCGAAGTACACGAAGCCGCTCACGTCGAGCCCCTCGGGCGCCCGGGGTCTCTCGAGCGTGAGCAGGAGGTCGTCGCGGTCGGAGCTCGGGAGCGGTTCGTCGGCGGACGTGTACCCGGCGAACGCTGCGACGACGCGCGCCGCTTCGACGTACGGCGCGCCCGCGAGCGCGAAGGCACCCCGCGCGTCCGTCGTCGTGCGGTGGCGGACGCGCTCCATGCGATCGCGCGCGAACGGGAACGCGGTGAGCAACGCGTCGGGTACCGCGGCCTCGACCTCCACGCCCGCGAGCACGATACCCGCCTCGTCGACGACCGTGCCGGCGAGCGCGATCGCGCGCGCGGCGATCAGCATGTGGTCCGCCGCGACGTCGTGGCGTTCGACGTGGCATGCGCGCACCGTCGCGAAGCCCGACGACGCGCGCGCGACGAGGACGACCTCGGTCTCGCCGGCCGGGAGCTCGAACGCGAAGGAGCCGGCGCCGTCGCTCGTCGCGAGCGCTTCGCCCACGCCGCGGATCGCGATGTCCACGCCCGCGAGCGCACCGCCCCGGACGTCGAGCACGCGCCCGCGCAGCGCGATCGCGGGGGCGGCGCTCGGAGGCTTGGTCGGCTCGACGCCCGACGCGTCACCGCGGGCGGGTGGACCGGCGTGCGCATCCGGTGCGCGGGCCGAGCTCGGCGCGTCGTCCGCGGCGGAGGGGCGCGGCACCGGATCGGACGGGGGAGCGGCGTTCGTCTGGCTCGCCGCGACTTCGGGGCGTTCGGCGGCGCCCTCGCGCGCGTCGGGGCGGGTGAGCGCGAACCAGAGGCCCGCACCGAGCAGCGCGACGAGGACGGGAAGAATGCGGCGCGGTCCCATCCGTCCAGGCTGCGGGATGGACGCGCACGAAAAAAGGACCTTCCACGCACGGCGTCCCGGCACTTCGTTCCGCTCACATCGCGGACGCGCGCCGCGTAGTCGTGCGAGCGCGCCGCACGACGCTCCTGGCCCGGTGTCCGGGTGGCCGATAGACTTCGCCCGCGCTCCGCGCGCCCGCCATGCTCCCCTTTGCGCCCCGATGATGGTTTCCCGCTTCTCGATCCCGGCGACCGCGCTCGTCCTCTTGCTCGGATGCGCGGGCTGCTCGGACGGTGCGCCACAGAACAACGTCATCCTGATCTCGGTCGACACGCTGCGTCCGGATTTCCTCGGGTGTTACGGGTACGAGCGCAACGTGTCGCCCGCGATCGACGCGCTCGCCGAGCGGGGGACGATCTTCCGCGACGTGACCACGGCGTCGCCGTGGACCATGCCGTCGCACGCGTCGATGCTGACCGGGCTCTATCCGACGACGCACGGCGTGTTCGGGCACGAGCAGGCGCTCGAGAGCGACACGCTCGCGATGTGGCTCAGCGCCGCGGGCTATCAGACGATGGCGGTCGTCAATTCGCACAACATCGGCTTCGAGCCCTACAAGATCCTGCGCGGCTTCGACAAGGACACGCGCCATTGGGAGTTCGAGGTCGAACTCTTCGAGGACGGCACTACCGGCAGTGACATCCACAACAGCGGTGTGCCGATCCTGAAGCGCGCGATCGCGTACCTGGAGGGGCGCGAGCCCGACAAGCCGTTCTTCCTCTTCCTGCACTTCTACGACGTGCACACGGACTTCACGCCCGACCCCGAGTGGGAGGAGGAGTTCGTCACGCCGTACACCGGCACGAAGGCGAGCTACAAGACGACCGAGCTCGTCAAGGTGCGCGGCCAGAAGATCCAGCTGGACGAGCCGGACATCCGCTACCTCGAGGAGATGTACGACGCGGAGATCCGCACGTTCGACACCAAGCTCGCGCCGTTCTTCGACTACCTCGACGCGAGCGGCCTGGCGGACACGACGGTCGTCGCGATCACCTCGGACCACGGCGAGGAGTACTTCGAGCACGGCAGCGTGCTGCACGGCCGCACGCACTATCAGGAGCTCGTGCGCATTCCGCTGATCCTGCGCGGCCCGGGCGTTCCGGCGGGGAGCATCATCGAGACGCCGGTGCACCTGGTCGACGTCGCGCCGACGCTGATGCGCCTCGCGGGCGTCGGCGTTCCCGAGGGGCTCGACGGCCTCGATGTGTCGCGCGCGTGGTCGGACCCGGCCGCGCTGCCGTCGCCGCGCTTCCTCTATAGCGAGGCGGATCACAACAACGTGATCGACGGCTTCACGCACAACAACATCCGCAACACGGTGCGGCTCGGGAACCACACGCTGCACCTCGACAAGATGACGGGGAAGAAGGAGCTCTACGACCTCGCGACGGACCCGGGCGAGCACCACAACATCATCGACCAAGAGCCGGAGCTGGCGGACCTGATGTTCACGCGCTTGCTCGACTTCATGAATCACAAGGGGGCGGCGACCGAGATCGGTCCGTCGAGCGCCGAGACGCTCGAGCTGCTGCAGAAACTCGGGTACATCGACGGAGAGAACCCCGAGGTCGAGGAGTCGAAGTGAAGCAACGCTTCTTGGTCGCCGTCGCCGCGCTCGCGCTCGCCGCCTGCTCGGGCGAACCCGAAGCCCCGCGCCCGAACGTCGTGCTGATCTCGATCGACACGCTGCGCCCCGACTTCATGGGCATCTACGGCCACGACCGCCCGACGTCGCCGTCGCTCGACCGCTTCGCGTCGCAGGGCACCGTGTTCACCGACGTGACCTCCGCGTCACCGTGGACGCTGCCGTCGCACGCGTCGATGCTGACCGGCTTGTATCCCAGCTCGCACGGCGTGAAGAACCACGACCGCCAGCTGACGAAGGACACGCTCGCCACGCGCTTCAAGCGCGTCGGCTACGAGACGCTCGCCGTCGTCAATTCGCACAACATCGGCGACAAGCGCTTCGGCTTGCTGCGCGGCTTCGAGAAGTCACACTACGAGTCCGAGATGACCGTCGGCGCGGACCAGGCGCTGCTCGTCAACCAGGGCACGCGCATCGTCCAGCAGGCGCGCAAGTACCTCGAGGAGCGCGACCCCGAGCGGCCGTTCTTCCTCTTCCTGCACTTCTACGACGTGCACACGGACTTCACGCCGGACGCGAAGTGGAAGCTCGAGTTCGTCGAGCCCTACAACGGCGAGCTGAACGGCAACACGCAGCAGCTCGTCAAGTACCGCTCGCTCGAGAACGAACTGAGCCCGGAGGACGTGGTCTGGCTCGAGCAGATGTACGAGGCCGAGATCCGTACGTTCGACGAGGTGCTGAAGCGCTTGCTCGACTTCGTCGACGCGTCCGGGCTGGGCAAGGACACGATCGTCGCGATCACCTCGGACCACGGCGAGGAGTACTGGGAGCACCACGGCACGCTGCACGGCCGGACCTATTATCAGGAGGTCATCCGCGTGCCGATCCTGATGCGCGGTCCGGGCATTCCGGCGGGCAAACGCGTCGACACGCCGGTGCACCTCGTCGACCTGCCGACGACGCTCTTCGAACTGGCGCGCGTGCCGGCGCCCGACGGGCTCGACGGCATCGACCTGTCGCAGGCGTGGTCGAGCGACGCCGGGCTGCCTGCGCAGCGCTATCTCTTCGCCGAGGCCGACCACAACAACGTGTGGGAGGGCCAGGACGTGTCCGACGTCCGGCGCATGATCCGCATCGGTGACGAGAAGCTGTGCTACGACACGCTGAGCGGTGTGAAGGAGCTCTACGACCTCGCCGCCGATCCGCTCGAGCAGAACGACCTGGCCGCGGCGCGGCCCGAACGCGTGGACGAGCTGTTCGCCGAGCTCGAGCGCTTCATGCAGCGGCCGGTCGAATCGGGCGCGCGCGTGCTCGACGGCGTCGACGAGGAGTTGCAGGCCGACCTGCAGCGCCTCGGCTACTGACGGGCATCGGGCGCCCGGCTACGATGCTCGCTGACATGATCCACCGCACCACATCGGTCCTCGCCTCGTCGCGTTCCCTGCTCGCTCGGTTCATGCTCGTCTTCGCGGTGCTCGCCGGCGCCGCAGCCTGCGGCGGGGGAGACGGAGCCGAGGAGGTCGCGCGCGCGACCGGCCCGGAAGCGCTCACCGCGCTGCGCGCGCACGTCGCCGCAATCAAGGCACGCCCCGAGAAGAACGCGGAGACGATCGAGGTCCAGCACCAGCTCGTCGCGTTCGCCGGGACGGGCACCAAGGCGACGCGTTCGAGGGACGAGGCCGAGCAGCTCGCGGCCGAACTCTGGGCGCGCATCGGCGCGGGCGAGGGATTCGATCAGCTCGTGACGGACTTCACCGACGACTCGCCGCCCGGCATCTACTCCATGACGATGGGAGCGCCACAGCCGGGCGTGCTCCCGCGCAAGCAGATGGCCGCCGCGTTCGGAGACGTCGGCTGGCGACTCGACGTGGGCGAGTTCGGCGTCGCCGAGTATGCGCCTGGCGTCAGTCCGTTCGGCTGGCACATCATCAAGCGAACACGATAGACCCGAGTAGTCGATGAACACGAAGTCCCCGATGTCCGAGCGAATCCGAGAAACCGTCGGCGTCCTCGACCGGTCGCCGCAGCTGCTGCGCGTGTGGTTGCACGGGCTCCCCGAGCCGCTCGTCACGGACAACGAGGGTCCGGACACGTTCTCCGCGCGCGACGTCGTCGCGCACCTCGTCCAGGCCGAGGAGGACGATTGGATGCCGCGCGTGCGCATGCTGATGCAGCACGGCGAGGAGCGCGCGTTCGTGCCCTTCGACCGCTTCGACTTCCGCCAGCGCTACGAGGGGGCGGCGATGAGCGAGATGCTCGATCGCTTCGACGACCTGCGCGGGATGAACCTGATCGCGTTGCGCGCGATGGGGCTGCGCGACGAGGACATGGAGCGCAAGGGCGTGCACCCCGACTTCGGCGTCGTGACGCTGAACCAGCTGCTGTCGACGTGGGTCGTGCACGACCTCTCGCACCTCGGGCAGATCGCGCGCGTGATGGCGAAGCACATGGCCGAAGACGTCGGCCCGTGGCGCGCGTACCTGCCGATCCTCGACCGCTAACGCCGCAGGCGTCAAGATCGGGGCCCGCATGGCGAAGAGGGCCAAGAAGAAAGAGGAGCGCGAGCAGGCGTCGCTCGACGAGTACGGCAAGAAGCGCGACTTCGGTCAGACGCCCGAGCCCGCTGCCGCGCGCCCCCAGCCGCGCGCCGGCAGCTCGGTCTTCGTCGTGCATCGCCACGACGCGTCGCGTTTGCATTACGACCTGCGCATCGAGCGCGACGGCGTGCTGTGTTCGTGGGCCGTGCCCAAGGGCTTCTCGTACGACCCCGACGACAAGCACCTCGCCGTCCGCACCGAGGACCACCCGATCGAGTACGAGGACTTCCACGGCGTGATCCCGAAGGGCGAGTACGGCGCCGGGACCATGACGATCTGGGACAAGGGGCGCTTCGAGTTCGTGCACGTCCCCGGCGTCGACGATCCGTTCGCGGCGGGGGAGGTCAAGCTCGTCATGCGCGGGCGCCGGCTGCGCGGCGAGTGGCACCTCGTCAAGACGAACCAGGCGCCGAACACGTGGCTGCTCTTCAAGAAGCGCGACCGATACGCCGGCACGAAGCGCGACTCGGCGCTCGGCGTCGACCTGTTGGCGGCCGACGAGGCGCCGCTTCCGAAGCGCGTGGCGAAGATGACCTGCGGCGCGACGCGCGCGCCGTTCTCCGACCCGGCCTTCCTGTTCGAGGCGCGCTTCGAGGGACTCCGCGCGCAGCTCGTCAAGCAAGGCGACGTCGTGAAGCTGCGCGGCGTGAAGAAGAAGCTGCCCGCGGTCGAGGCCTGCGCGCGCGACCTGCGCGCCGAGAACGCGCTGCTCGACGGCATCCTGGTCGCGACCGGCGACGACGAGCGCCCGTCGCGCGCGCTGCTCGACGAACGCCTCGCCGCGCGCCGCGGTCCGATCGGCAGCGAGGTCGTCTTCTACGCCTTCGATCTCCTGTACTTCGACGACTACGACCTGCGCGCGCTCCCGCTCGCCGATCGCAAGGCCGGCCTGCGTGCCGTGCTGCCACCGCTCGAGTCCGTGCTGTTCATGGACCACGTGCCGGGCAACGGCGCGGAGCTGTTCGAGGCGGTGAAGACCGCGGGCCTCGGGGGCGTCGTCGCCAAGCGCGCGAGCGCGGCGTATCGCGGAGGCGTGTCGCCCGATTGGATCGACGTGCCGAACGACGCGGAGGTGCTCGAGAAGGGCACCGCCGTGCGCGCCGTGTTGTCACGCGCCGCGCCGCCCGCGTCGACCAAGCGCGTCAAGTACACGAACCTCGACAAGGTCTACTGGCCCGAGACCGGCTTCACGAAGGGCGACCTGATCGCGTACTACGCCTCCGTCGCGAATCTGCTCGTGCCGTACCTCGCCGACCGGCCGATCCACATGAACCGCTTCCCGGACGGGATCGAGGGCAAGTCCTTCTATCAGAAGGAAGTGAAGGAGGGCGCGCCGACGTGGATCCGCACCGTGACGCTCGGCAGCCGCCACCGCGAGACCGGCGAGCTCGAGTACATGGTGTGCGACGATCGCGAGACGCTGCTCTACCTCGCGAACCTCGGCAGCATCGACCTGCACCCGTGGATGTCGCGGGTCGCGAGCCCCGACTCACCGGACTACGCGGTGATCGACCTCGACCCGAAGGAGGCGCCCTTCACCGACGTCATCCGCATCGCGCGCGAGGTAGGGGACGTGCTGCGCGCGATCGGCCTGCGCCCCTTGCTCAAGACCTCGGGCAAGACCGGACTGCACATCGTCGTCCCGCTCGTCCCCGGCTACACCTACGACCACAGCCTGATGTTCTGCGAGGGCGTCGCCCGCGTGGTCGCGCGCAAGCTCTCGAAGATCGCCACCGTCGAGCGCGTCATTGGCAACCGCGAGGGCAAGGTCTACGTCGACTTCGGCCAGAACCGCAAGGGCCAGACGGTCGTGCCCCCGTACGTCGTGCGCCCCGCACGCGGCGCGACCGTGTCGACCCCGCTCACGTTCGACGAGCTGACGGACGACCTGCGTCCCGCGTGGTTCACGATTCAGACCGTGCCCGAGCGCCTGGAGCGCGTCGGCGACCTCTTCGCGCCGCTGTTCACGGACCAGCAGGAGCTCGGCCCGGCGATCGAGACGCTGCAGGAGTACGTGCGTGAGCGCGGGGGCGGGCGGTCGTAGCGCTCGGTCGACCAGGGGCGCGGAGTCGGTTGCGCCTCGCTTCACTTGCGCGCCGCGGACCGCGCCGTACGCAGGTCCGGTAGCTGCGCGTCGACGCACCGTGCCTCCCGCACCACGCGCTCCCATTGCGGGGTGCTCCCGTATCACGCGCCAGGCTTCGCCTGAGCGCGCGCGCTCCCGTACGGGTTGGTCGCTGGCGCAACGGCATGTGGAAGTCTCCGGCACTTCCAGGGGCGTCAACGTCTCGGTTCGGGGACCCGGGCACGTCCCAACTTTTTAGCGCGCGTGGCTTCGCCCCGCTGCACGGCATGCGCCGCTTCGCGGCGCGCCGTGCGGACGCGCGCGCAACCGTCCGCGCGCACGCCGTGTGTGGGGCTCGCCGTAGGGCATGCGGGGCTTCGGCCGGCGTGGTTGCTCCCGTGCGTTCG
>JAJDEV010000049.1 GCA_029259605.1 Planctomycetota bacterium
GCTACTCGCGCCTCACGCGCTCGTTCTAGTCGGCCACCACGAACCGCTAGTCCGGATCATTCATGACGCTTCACCGAGATCGACACAGCGACGCGCCATACCAGCACTTCCCTCCCTCACCGGGTTCGACGACCCGTCAAGTTCGCCTGCACACGCTTCGGTCGCGAAGCGCGGATCTGGCGCGCACCTGCGTCGATCTCGGCAAAGCCTCATGAAGAACCCGGGCTAGGAGCGCGCTACCCGTGACGAACGCGAAGTACTCGATCACGTTCCTGCCGGAGAACCGCACGATCGAAGTCGATCCTGCGGACCTCCCGTTTCAGCGCGACGGCAAGCCGGGGTCGATCCTCGACGTCGCGCTCGGAAACGACATCGACGTCGACCACGCCTGCGGCGGCGTGGTCGCGTGCTCGACCTGCCACGTCATCGTGCGCGCGGGCTTCGAATCCTGCGGTGAGGCGACGGAGGACGAAGAGGACCAGCTCGACAACGCGCCGGGCCTCGAGCCCACCTCGCGCCTCGGTTGCCAATGCGTCCCGGACGGCAGCGTCGACGTGGTCGTCGAAGTGCCGGACTGGAACCGCAACATGGTTTCCGAAGAGCACCACTAGCCCGGATTATTCATGAGGCTTTGCCGAGATCGACGCGGATGTGCGTCAGATCAGCGCTTCGTGACCGAAGCGCGTGGAGGCGACCTGGACGGGTCGTCGAACCCGGTGTGGACGGGAAGCGTTGATATGGCGCGCAGCTGCGTCGATCTCGGTGAAGCCTCATGAATGATCCGGGCTAGCCCGTGGTGAAACTCACGCCATCGTCGGAGGGTGATGGATCCGTGCTGGCAAGGCGCGCTGACGACGCGTATTCGTGGATACTCGGAGGAAGCGGAACGCAGGCAGCGCGGATCCAGCGCCGTTCGAGGATGGCGTGAGTTTCACCACGGGCTGCTAGCGGCCGTCGTGGGCGACGACGCGCTGTAGCGAATCCGCTACACGGCAGGCGCATCGGATCCGACAGGAGTTCGGTGGCGAGGGTGACACGCGCGCCCGCGACGCGACGGCTAGGCTTGCAGCATCGGCAAGCTCGCCGCCCGAATCGCCTGATCGGCGCCCTCGCGCCGGCCACCACGAGAGAAGACAACGATGCACTCCACCCTCCTTCCGCTCCTCTGCTCCGTCCTCGGAGTTCACGACGGCGCGAACACCGCGACGTCCGAAAACACCGCTCCCGAGCCCGAATCCGTGCTCTATCGCGTGCGCCAAACGACGCGCCTCGATCAGATCCCGGACGGCGCGAAGAAGATCGACTGGTGGATCTCGATCCCGGGCAACGAGCGTGATCAGGACGTGCTGGACTTCGAAGTGCTCAACGCGCCCGGCGCGTGGAGCGTCCAGCGCGACGCGACGCGTGGAAACTCTTTCCTCCACGTCGAGATCGATGCGCCCGCCGCCGACGCGCTCGACGCGGTCGTCGAGTTCGTGCTGCGTCGCGAGTCGACCTGGATCGATGTCGATCCGGACGTCGTGGGCCCGATCACGGACTCGCACCGCGTCTTCTTTCGGAACGAGCTCACCCACGACGCTCCGAACATGGAGGTCACGGACCAGATCCTCGACATCGCCGACGACGTGTGCGGTGACGAGACCAACGTCGCATTCCAAGTCGAGGCGCTACTGAACTACGTGGCGGACGAGGCGGATCACTACTCCAAGGATCCGACGAAGCCGAGCTGCGGCATCGGAAACGCGGGGGCCTGCCTCACGAACCGCGGTGGTTGCTGCACCGACCTGCACTCGCTGTTCATCGCCCTGACGCGCGCGCGCGGAATCCCCGCGCGACTCCAGATGGGTTACCGCTTGCTCGAGAAGAACGTCGGCCTCGAGGTCAACCCGGGCTATCGCTGCTGGGCCGAGTTCTTCGCGCCGGGCTATGGCTGGGTGCCGGCCGACATCGTCGAGGCGGACGCCGGCGGGACGTGGGAGCGCTCGCGTTGGTTCAGCGGCCTGACGGCGCGACGCCTGTGGCTGAACCAAGGACGCGAGTTCACCTTCGAAGGCGCTGCGTCGACGAAACCGGTCAACCACATGAGCATCGGCTACGCCGAGATCGACGGCGTTCCCGCCCGCGTGCTCGACGAAGGCGACCTCGCCGCCCAACTCTCGCGCACCGTGCGCTTCATCGAGCTCGCCGACGACGCGGCATCGGCGCGATTCGAGTAACAGAGCGCGGCAACCGGCGGGCTGTCAGGCCTTGCGGCGCCGGCGCTCGGCCGGCGTCGTGCCGGACTTCGTGCCGGTCTCGAGCTTCTTCGTCACCTCGCGCTTCACGCGCGCGTGCAGTTCATCCGCGTGCTCGTCGAGGAAGGCGAGCACGGCGTCCGGGTCGGGGCCGCTCCACGCGCGCAGCGCCCACGACATGCCCTTGACCACCATGTCGTCCCGGTCCGCGGCAAGCGCAGTGCAGATCGCGCGTGTGCGCGGCGTGTCGCCTGAGCCGCCGCGCGATTTCATGTTCAGCGCGACGGTGCAAGTCAGCGCGGCGCGCCGCCACCAGCGGTCCTTCGCACGCGTCCAGCGCTGCACGGCGGCGTCGGAGACGCGTCCCTCGCGCCACGCGGGTCCGGCGACGAAGCAACCGAACGTGTCGACCGACGTCCAGTTGTCCATACCGCGCCCGAGCCGTTCGACGCGGCGGAGATCGAGCGCTTCGACCGCGCCGCGATGCTCGTTGAGCAGGAGATACCCGACGTTGCGCCCCTCGAGCGTCCCGCGATCGACGATCGCCTGCGCGACGTCGCAAACGGCTGCGCCCGGCGCGCCCTTGAAGCGCTTCTTCAGGTCGCGTACGACGCGCCGAATCTCGGGCACCGCGACGCCCAGGTTCTCGAGCGCGCTCGGGAAGTAGCCCTCGGTGAAGGCCTTGCGCTCGGGGTTCGAGGCCTCGCGTAGGCGCGCGTCGATCTCGATCGCGATGTCGCCGGGACGGTCCGTCACGGCTTGCGCGCCTCGTCGATCAAGCGCGCCGCGTAGTCGATGCCGTCGGGCGTGCGCGAGCCGTGCCACGACAGGTATTCGCCGTCGACGATGCGGAAGCGTTCGGGCGAGAAGCCCGTCAGCTGCGCGAGTTCGGTGACGTGCTTCTCCTCGAACGGGAACGGCTCGGTGGAGAGGAACACGATGTCGGGGTCGGCGCGCACGAGGTCGGCGATCTCGATCGTCGGGTAGCGCTCGGGGTGCGACGCGAAGACGTTCTCGCCGCCGGCTTGCGCGAGCAGCGCCTGCACGAAGGTCTCGGCGTTCACCGTCATCCACGGCTCGCGCCAGATGAGATAGCTCCACTTGACGGCGCGTGCGTTCTGCGCGGCGGCGCGGACGCGCGCGCTGCGCTCCGTGATGGCGCGCGCGATCGCCTCGCCCTCGCGTTCGCGCTCGATGGCGGTCGCGATCGAGCGCACCATCTCGGCCGTCTCCTCGATCGTGCGCGGCATGCTCGCGTGGCACGCGAGGCCGGCGGCGGCGAGCGCATCGGCGTCCTCGATGCGGTTCTCCTCGCGATTGAGGAGCACGAGGTCCGGCGCGAGCTCGACGATGCGGTCGATCTTCGGGTTCTTCGTGCCCCCGACCTGCTCGACCGCGCCGACCTTGTCCGCGGGATGGACGCAGAACTTCGTGACGCCGACCAGGTCGTCACCGCGTCCCAGATCGAAGACGAGCTCGGTCAGGCTCGGGCAGAGCGAGACGATGCGCATCGCTCGCTCAGCTGCGCGTGAGGTCCGCGGCCTCGCCCTGGATCGGATGCAGCTCGTAGCGCCGCCCCTCGCGCGTGATCGTCCCGAACGGACGCTCGAGATCGTGGTAGAACAGCCCGATCCACCCCTCGGCCGACGCGCGCTCGAGCCACTTCGAGCGGTTGTTGAACGAGCGCACGACGTCGATGTCGTAGGCCATGATGAACGACGGCTGGATGTGGTGACCGGTCGGGACCACGTCGGCCCAGAAGATGGCCGTGTCGCCCGCTTCCTGCTCGTTGAACGTGATCACGCTGACGCCGTCCGAGTGACCCGACGCGTCGTACGCGCGCACGCCCGGCAGCAGCTCGGCGTCGCCCTCGTAGGTCTCGAGCAGCCCCGCCTCCTCGACCGGCACGATGTCGTCCGGTCGGTAGGACGCGCGCCGCACGTGGTCGGGGTTCTTCGCCATCTCGACCTCGATCTTCGGCGCGAAGTGGCGCGCCTTCGGGAAGAGCGGCGCGAGCTTGCCATCCCGCTCGACGACCATCGAACCGATGTGGTCGAAGTGGCAGTGCGAGGCGATGACGTGCGTGATGTCCTCGGGCGCGAGGCCGCAGGCGCGCACGCTCTTCTCGAGCGTGACGCTGCGATCGATGTGGTAGATGTCCTTCCACTTCTGCTCCCAGCGATCGCCGATGCCGACCTCGACGACGATCTTGTCGTCACCGCGCTCCGCCAGGAACGGACGCAGCGCGAGCGCGATCGTCATGTCCTCGGCCGGCGGCGTCATCTTCTTCCACAGGTTGTGCGGAACGACGCCCCACATCGAGCCGCCGTCGAGCCGCATCGTCCCGTCGGACAGCGCGGTGATGCGCCATTCGCCGGCGCGGATGGATCGCGGCTCGTACGTCATGCTCAGAGCGTCCCGATGATGTCGCGCGAGATGATGATGCGTTGGACCTCGCTGGTCCCCTCGCCGATCACGCACAGCTTGGCGTCGCGCCACATGCGCTCGACCGGATACTCGCGCGAGTAGCCGTAGCCGCCGTAGATCTGGATCGCGTCGTAGGTCGCGCGCATCGCGACTTCCGACGCGTAGAGCTTGGCCTTCGCGGCGGCCACGCCGTACGACACCCCCGCGTCCTTGAGGCGCGCGGCGTGGTAGACGAGGTGCCGCGCGGCGTCGATCTCGACGCCCATGTTGGCGAGCTTGAAACCGACGGCCTGCTGCTTGGCGAGCGGCTTGCCGAACGCCTCGCGCTCCTTGGCGTACTGCGTCGCGCAGTCGAACGCGCCCTGGGCGATGCCGAGCGACAGCGCGCCGATCGAAACACGCCCGCCCTCGAGCGTGCGCATGAAGGTCTTGAAGCCCTCGCCCTCCGGCCCGAGCAGGTGATCGCGCGGGATGCGCGCGTCCTCGAAGACCAGGCTGGCCCAGTCGGAGCCGCGCATGCCGAGCTTCTTCTCGCCCTTCTCGAGCGAGAAGCCGGCCGTCTCGCGCGGCACGACGAAGGCGCTGATGCCCTTGGCGCCGATGCCTTTCTCGGTCACGGCCGTGACGATGAACGTGCCCGCGAAGTTCGCGTTCGTGCAGAAGCACTTGCGCCCGTTGAGCACCCACTCGTCGCCGTCGGCGACCGCGGTGGTCAGCGTGCCGCCCGCGTCGGAGCCGGCGCCGGGCTCGGTCAAACCGTACGCGCCCATGTACTCGCCGGCGACGAGGTGCGGGACATAACGATCGCGTAGGTGATCGCCCCAAGCATAGATCGGATAGGTGCCGAGGCTGACGTGCGCGGCGAGCGTGAGCCCGGTGGATCCGCAGACGCGACTGATCTCCTCGACGGCGAGGCAGTACGCGAGCGTGCCGCCGTTCGACCCGCCCATCTCTTCGGAGAACGGAATCCCGGTCAGGCCGAGCTCGACGATCTTCTTCCAGGTCTCCTCGGGGAAGCGATGGTTCTCGTCGATCTCGTGCGCGAGCGGCGCGACCTCGGCGTGCGCGAAGTCGCGCACCATCTCCTGGATCATGCGCTGGTCTTCGGTGAGGTCGAACGAGTGCTTGATCGCGGGCAGCTCGAACTTCGTGGCAGTTACGGTCATGGTCGTTGTCTTGTCAGTCGAGCTCCAGACGCCAACCGGTCGTCCGTCGCTCTTTCGTGCTCTTGGATTCCGTGGGCACCGGCTTCTTACCCACGCCGTTTCGAGCCTCACGCGACTCGCGGTAAAACTCATCGCTGCGCCCCGCGCCAATCCAATCGATCAGCGCGCGGCGCGAGAACTTCCACTCACGACCGATCTTGCGGGCGGGAATGCTCTGCGTGTGAAGCACCTTGTTGAAGGTCTTCACGCTGACACCGAGGAGCTGCGCGGCTTCCTCGATCGTCATGATCTCGCGGTCGGGACTACCGGTCATCCGGACACCTCCTCGTTCTTCCAGCGCGCTTCCATCGCCGTCTGGATCCACTCCGCGATGTCGTCCGTGCGCGTGCCGGGACCGAACAGCTTCACGAAGCCGACGTCCGCCAGCGATGCCATGTCTTCCTTCGAGATGATGCCACCGCCGGTCAGCAGCACGTGTCCCATGCCGCGCTCCTCGAGCGCCGCCTTGACGCGCGGGAAGAGCGTCATGTGCGCGCCCGACAGGATCGACAGACCGACGACGTCGACGTCCTCCTGTAGCGCGGTCTCGGCGATCATCTCGGGCGTCTGGTGCAGCCCGGTGTAGATGACCTCCATCCCGTTGTCGCGCAAAACGGCGGCGATGGTCTTCGCCCCGCGGTCGTGTCCGTCGAGTCCCGGCTTGGCAACGAGGACTCGGATCTTTCGGTCGGCCATGGTGATCAGAAGATGCTGGGTTCGTGGAACTCGCCGAACTCCTCGCGGAGGACCTCGGCGATCTCGCCCAGCGTGCAGTACGCGTGGGCAGCGGAGACGAACCGCTCGAGGAGGTTGCCGCCGTCCTTGCAAGCGCTGCGGATCGCGTCGAGCTCGCTCCGAACGACCGCGTCGTCGCGCTTCGCGCGCAGCGCGGCGAGCCGCTCGCGCTGCTCACTCTCGACCGCCGGATCGATGCGGTGGATCTCGATCTCGGGCGCCGCGTCGACGTCCTCGACGTGCTGGTTCACGCCGACGACCTTCTTCGTGCCCTTCTCGACGGCGCGTTGATAGATCACCGCCGAGTGGTGGATCTCGCGCTGGATGTAGCCCGAGTGGATCGACGGGACGACGCCTCCGCGGCGGTCGATCTCGGCGAAGTACGCCTCGGCCTCTTCCTCGAGCCGGTTCGTTTCGGCCTCGACGAAGTAGGAACCGGCGAGCGGGTCGGCGACGTGCGTGACCTCGATCTCTTCGGCGAGGATCTGCTGCGTGCGCAGCGCGATCTTCACCGACTTCTCGGTCGGCAGCGCGAGCGTCTCGTCCATCGAGTTCGTGTGCAGCGACTGCGTTCCGCCGAGCACGGCGGCGAGCGCCTCGACCGCGGTGCGCACGATGTTGTTCTCGGGCTGCTGCGCGGTGAGCGAGACGCCGGCGGTCTGCGTGTGGAAGCGGATCATCCACGACTTCGGGTTCTTCGCTCCGAACTCATCGCGCATCTTCCGCGCCCAGATGCGGCGCGCGGCGCGGAACTTGGCGATCTCCTCGAAGAAGTCGAGGTGCGCGTCAAAGAAGAACGACAGGCGCGGCGCGAACTCGTCGACGTCCATGCCCGCGGCGACTCCGCGGCGCACGTACTCCATCCCGTTCGCGAGCGTGAAGGCCAGCTCCTGCGCCGCGGTCGAGCCCGCCTCGCGGATGTGATAGCCCGAGATCGAGATCGTGTTCCACTGCGGCACGTGCTCGGAGCAGTACTCCATCACGTCCGTGATCATGCGCAGCGCCGGCTCGGCCTCGACCAGCCACGCGTGCTGCGCCTCGTACTCCTTCAGGATGTCGTTCTGAACCGTGCCGCGCAGGAGCTTCGGATCGACGCCCTGCTTCTCGCCGCACGCGATGTAGAACGCGAGCAGGATCGGCGCCGGCCCGTTGATCGTCATCGAGGTCGAGACATCCCCCATCGGGATGCCGTCCATCAGGACCTCCATGTCGGCCAGGCTCGAGATCGCCACGCCAACCTGGCCGACTTCGCCGAGCGAGCGCGGGCTGTCCGAGTCGTAGCCCATCAGCGTCGGGAAGTCGAAGGCGACCGACAGCCCGGTCGTGCCGTGGTCGAGCAGGAACTTGAAGCGCTCGTTCGTTTGCTGCGCCGAGCCGAAGCCCGCGAACTGGCGCATCGTCCAGAGCCGGCCGCGGTACATCGTCGGGTGGACGCCGCGCGTGTACGGGAACTGGCCCGGATAGCCGAGGTCGTTCGCGTAGTCGACGCGCGCGTCCTCGGGCGTGTAGAGCGGTTTGCGCGGCGCGCCGGAGATCGAGGTGAACTCGGCGTCGCGCAGCTTGGCGCCGCGCATCGCTTCCTCCCAGGTCGCGCGCGCGTCCACAGCCTTGACGCTCGCGTTCTTCACGTGCTCGGTTTCGATGTTCGACATGGGGAAAGTCAGACCTCGTCGGCCTGTGCGGCGTCGCGCGCGGAACCGAGGACGGAGGTCAGGATGTCCTCAGCTACATCGTAAGGGGTAACCGAGTTCCCCAGAAGCGCCTCGGCCCGGTCCGTGTTGCCGAGGCGACCCCAGAGCTCTTCTTCCAGGCGCTCGCCGACCACGCGGCGGACTTGCGCGACGCGCTTCGCGCGGCGGGTACCCGCCAGGTCCGCGGCCTCCTGCCAGCTGCGGTGCGCGTCGACGGCGGCGATCACGTCGTCGATGCCGGTCTCGTCGCGCGCGCTGCACGCCACGACGGGGACCACCCAGCCGCCCTCCTCCTGGCGCACGGTGCGCATGCGCACGGCGTCCTCGAGGTCCATCATCAGCCGGTCCGCGTCGGGAAGGTCGCTCTTGTTCACGACGAGCACGTCGGCGACCTCGAGGATGCCGGCCTTCATCGCCTGGATTCCGTCCCCGGCGCCCGGACAAAGGACGACGAGCACCGTGTCCGCCGCGGCGACGACGTCGTACTCGGACTGCCCGACCCCGACCGTCTCCATCAGGATCGACGAGAAGCCGAAGGCGTCCATCACGTCGCACGCGTCGGACGCGGCGCGCGCGAGGCCGCCGTGGCTCTTGCGACTGGCCATCGAACGGATGAACACGCCCGTATCGGCCGTGCGCTCCTCCATGCGGATGCGATCGCCGAGCAGCGCTCCGCCGCTGAACGGACTCGACGGATCGATCGCGAGGATACCGACCGTTTCGTCCCGCTTGCGCAGCGTGGCGACGAGCTCGTTGGTCAGCGTGCTCTTGCCGGCGCCCGGCGGACCGGTGATCCCGATGCGCCACGCGTGACCGACCCGCGGGTAGATCGCCGACAGCACGGCGGGATAGCGCGCGTCCGCGTTCTCAGCCCACGAAATGACACGCGCGAGCGCCGCGCGATCGCCCGACAGAAGTCGCGCGGCCATCTCGCCCGAAGCGTCCATGGATCCCGTTAGACGGAGAGCAGCTGACGCGCGATCACGATGCGCTGGATGTCCGTCGCGCCCTCGTAGATCTCGGTGATGCGTGCGTCGCGGAAGAGGCGCTCGACGTGGAAGTCGTCCGTGTAGCCGGCGCCGCCGTGGATCTGCAGACACTCGTCCGCGCAGTAGTTGGCCGAGGTCGACGCGAAGAGCTTGGCCTGCGCCGCCTCCTTGTTGCACGACTCGCCGTCGTCGCGGAGTTTGGCCGCCTTGAAGGTGAGCAGCTTCGACGCCTCGATGCGCGTCGACATGTCGGACAGCTTCCACTGCACCGCTTGGAAGTTGCCGATCGTGCGGCCGAACTGCTCGCGCTCGTTCGCGTACTTGACCGCCGCCTCGAGGCACGCGGTCGCGATGCCGCAGGACTGGGACGCGATGCCGATGCGGCCGCCGTCGAGCGTGTTCATCGCGATCTGGAAGCCGCGGTTCTCCTCGCCGAGCAGCGAACTCGCGGGGAGGCGCACGTTGTCGAGGATGATCTCCGTCGTCGACGAACCGCGGATGCCGGTCTTGGGCTCATGCTTACCGACCGACAGGCCCGGCGTGTCGCTCGGGACCAGGAAGGCCGAGATCCCGCGCGCCTTCGAGGCTTCGGGGTCGGTGCGCGCGTAGACCACGAAGAGGCCGGCGATGCCGCCGTTCGTGACCCACACCTTCGTGCCGTTGATCACGTAGTCGCCACCGTCCTTCACCGCCGTCGTCTTGAGCGCGGCCGCGTCCGAACCGGAGTTCGGCTCGGTGAGGCAGTAGGCGCCGATGCACGCGCCCGAGGCGAGCTTGGGCAACCACTCCTGCTTCTGCTCGTCCGAACCGAAGTGACGGATCGGCGCGCCGAGCAGGCTGTTGTGCACGGAGAGCGTGACCCCGGTCGATGCGCAGGCGCGGTTGATCTCCATGAGCACCACGGCCAGCGCCAGATTGCCCATGCCCGCGCCGCCGTACTGCTCCGGAATCGTCAGTCCGAAGAGCCCGAGCTCGGCCATCTTCTCCAAGACATCCGGGTCGATCGACTCCTGACGATCGAACTTGGTCGCGCGCGGCAGAAGTTCCTTCTCAGCGAACTCCCGCGACATGTCGCGGACCATCGTGAGCTCTTCGTCGAAGTTGAAGTCCATATGGTTCCGTTGTTCTCAGTCGTAGTCGTAGAAGCCCTTGCCAGCCTTCCGTCCGAGCCGGCCGGCGGCGACCATGCGCCGCAGCAGCGGACACGGGCGGTACTTGGGGTCGCCGAGGCCCGAGTGCAGGACCTCCATGATGTCGAGGCACACGTCGAGGCCGATCAGGTCGGCGAGCGTGAGCGGCCCCATCGGGTGATTCATGCCGAGCTTCATCACCGTGTCGATCGCTTCCTTCTCCGCGACGCCTTCCATGAGGCAGAACACCGCCTCGTTGATCATCGGCATCAGCACGCGGTTAGACACGAAGCCCGGGTAGTCGTTCGCTTCCACCGGGACCTTGCCGATCGACTCCGAGCACGCCATCACGGTGCGCGTCGTCTCGTCGGAGGTCTCCTGCCCGCGGATGACCTCGACGAGCTTCATCAGCGGCACCGGATTCATGAAGTGCATGCCGATCACGCGGTCCGCGCGGCCCGTAGCCGCGGCGATCTCGGTGATCGAGATCGAGGACGTGTTCGAGGAGAGGATCGTCGTACTCGGTGTGATCTCGTCGAGCTGGCCGAAGACCTCCGTCTTCACGTCGACGCGCTCGACGATCGCCTCGACGACGAGCGCGGCGTCGCCGACGAACTGGAGCTCGCTCGACGCGGAGATGCGACCGAGGATCGCGCCCGCCTCGTCCTGCGTCAGCTTGTCCTTCTTGACGAAGCGACCGAGGCTCTTCTCGATCGTCTGCATGCCGCCGGCGAGCGCCTCCTTGTTCACGTCGACGAGCTCGACCTTGGATCCGAACGAGGCGAACGTCTGCGCGATGCCGTTCCCCATCGTTCCGGCGCCGATCACGGCCACGCGCGGGAAGAAGGGCGTCGAAGCGGGCATCAGACGGACTCCACGGTCAGGGAGACCGCGTTGCCGCCGCCGAGGCAGAGCGACGCCATGCCCGTCTTCGCGTCTCGCTGGCGCATCGCGTAGAGCAGCGTCGTCAGGATGCGCGCACCGGACGCGCCGATCGGATGGCCGAGCGCCACGGCACCGCCGTTCACGTTGACCTTCGCGGGGTCGAGCGAGAGCACGTTCGTCAGCGCGCACGCGGCGGCGGAGAACGCCTCGTTGATCTCGTGCAGATCGAAGTCGGTGGGCGCCTTGGCGAGCTTGGCCGCCGCCTTCTTGATCGACACCTCGGGCGCCATCATGACCCACTCGGGCGCCATGCCGCCGGTCGCGTAGCCGGTGATGCGCGCCATGGGCGTGAGGCCGAGCTCCTTGGCCTTGTCCGCGCTCATCACGACGAGCGCCGAAGCGCCGTCGTTGATCGCCGACGCGTTGGCCGCCGTCACCGTGCCGTCCTTCTTGAAGGCCGGGCGCAGCTTCGCGATCGAGTCGACGGTCATGCCGGCGCGGATCGTCTCGTCGGTCGCGAACGCGAGCGGGTCGGCCTTGCGCTGCGGAACCGCGACCGTGAACTTCTCGTCGTCGAAGCGTCCCGCGGCGGTCGCTTCCTCGGCCTTGTTGTGGCTGCGCGCGGCGAACTCGTCCTGGGCCGAGCGCGTGATGTCGTACTTCTCGGCGACGTTCTCGCCGGTGATGCCCATGTGGAAGTCGTTGTAGATGTCCCACAGGCCGTCGTGGACCATCGAGTCGATGAGCTCGGTGTGGCCGAGGCGCGCGCCCTCGCGCGCAGCGGGCATCAGGTACGGGGCCTTCGACATCGACTCCATCCCGCCCGCGACGATCAGATCGGCGTCGCCGGCGCGGATCGCCTGCGCGGCGAGCATCACGGACTTCAGCCCCGAACCGCAGACCTTGTTCACCGTGAAGGCCCCGACGCTGTCCGGAACGCCGGCTGCGATGGCCGCCTGGCGCGCGGGGTTCTGGCCGATGCCCGCCTGCAGCACGTTGCCCATGATGACCTCTTCGACGAGGGCGGGGTCGACGTTCGCGCGGCGGAGCGCCTCGGCGATCGCGAGCGCGCCCAACTCGGGCGCGCGGAAGGAGCTCAAACCGCCCTGGAACTTCCCGACGGGTGTGCGGCAGGCGCTGGCAATGACGACTTCTTTCAAAGGTAGACCTCGGTGCGCAGTCCGTTCGGAGAGCGACGTGCAATCAAGAGGGAGCGGAGTCTCGCTCGAGACGCGCTCCGGGGGGATCGGGATTCCGAGCGCGTGCGCCGCGGTCGAAGTCGCGCGGGCCGTGTGCCGGTGCTGTCCGCGTTCGTCCGCGGGCACCGGCATGCGGCGGCGCGAATCCGGCCCGGGTGCGGCGCAGGATCGGCTTTTGGGGCGGAAAGTATAGCCGCGCCGCGCCCGGCTGTCGTGGGCCGGCGCTCGGTCTCCGCGCTCAAGAATGACCGGCCCGTGGTCGATAGGAGCCTCTCCGGTGGGCGCGACTCGCCGGAAACGCGCCAGGTTCGAAATCGGATCGCCGAGACAGAGAGAGACGAGCGGCGGAGCCCCTGGGGCCCCGCCGCTTTTCATTGGGCCATGGGCCAGGAATCGCGCCCCGTGGAGCCGCCCGGCGCTTGTCCGCCCGTGAACGTCGTTGCAGACTCTCGTCCCCGGCGGGCATTCGCGCCCGCTCCGGCGAAAGCGAAACCATGACGACGAGCGACAGCACGAGCGGACCGGCCGACTGCCGCCGGTGCCGCCACTTCAGGAGCGCCCCCTACGAGGCCCGACTCGAGGGCTGCTACTTCCCGGACAACATGGTCTCGAAGCAGTCCGCGGGCTACCTCGACGAGCAGCAGCAGCCCGGGCGCCACGACAAGATCAATCGCAAGGGCGACTGCAAGGACTTCGTGGCGCGCGACGAAGCCATCCCGTTCTGGCGACGCCTCTTCGCGGGCTAGCCCGGATCGTTCGCTACTCGAACTCGGTGCGGGAGAGGATCTCGGGCAGGTAGGCGCGGCAGCGCGCGAACTCGAGTTGGAGCGAGGCGAAGTGCAGCTTCGCTTCGGCGAAGTCGCCGTTCTCCACCGAGTTGCCGAGGTCGATCGCGAGCGCGTGCAGCCGTCGCGACGACAGGATCGCCAGCGCGTCACGCAGCTGGCGGATGAGCCGCGTCGCTTCCTCCTGATATTCCGCCGCGAGGCACGACTTCAGACGACCGAGGCAGTCGATCGCGCGTCGGTCGAGCTCGGTGATCGCCGTGCGTAGGTCGGCGCGGCGACCGCGGAAGCGCGTGAGCAGATCGCCGTAGTCGAAGGGCGGGCCGGGCGCCGCGGTCGGAACCGGTGCGGCGACGCGCTCGAGCGTGTCCGCGCGCGCGGCCTGGACCGAGCGCAGCTTGTCGAGCAGCGTCGACGGATCGACGGGCTTGCTCAGATAGTCGTCCATCCCGGCGCGGATGCAGCGCTCGCGATCGCCCTTCATCGCGTTGGCGGTCAGCGCGATGATGTGGAGCGGCCGCGCGTCCTCGTTCGACGCCTCCCACGCGCGGATCAAGCGCGTCGCCTCGAAGCCGTCCATCTCGGGCATCTGGCAGTCCATCAGCACGACGTCGAACGCCTCGCGCTGAACGATCTCGACCGCGTCGGTTCCGTCCGCGACGATCACGCAGTCGTAGCCGCCCTTCTGCAGGATCTTCTTGGCGACGAGCTGGTTGATCTTGTTGTCCTCGGCGAGCAACACGTGCAGGTTCGCGGGCTCGAACTCCTCGGCGAACACCAGCGCTTCATCGGGTTCCGGCGCAGCCGCGCGGCCGCGCAGCGTGGAGACGATGCGATCGAAGAGCTCGCACGGGCGGATCGGCTTCGCGACGCGCGCGTCGGGCTCGAACGCCGGGTCGAGCGTCTCGTCCTGCCACGCGGTGACGATCACGACGACCTGCTTGCGGTCGAGCGCCGCAGTGAGCGTTTGCGCGAGGCCGTTGCGCGCTAGGAAGTCCGCCTCGACGATCACGACGTCCGGACGCGGGCGCTTCGGCGTGGCGAAGTCCTCGGCCTCGAGCGCGTCGCGCAGCTCGAGCGCCGTGCCGAACGACCGCGCACCGAGCCCCCACGCCTCGACCTGTCGACCGACGACGTCGAGCACGGCCGGTCTCGAGTCGGCGAGCAGCACGCGCGGGGCGACGACGCCCTCGGGCAGGACGAAGCGGCTCTCCGCGACGAACTCCGGGCGGCTGAGGCGCAGCGTGAACCAGAACGTCGAGCCGCTGCCGGCCTCGCTCTCGACGCCGATCTCGCCGCCCATCAGGTCGACGAGTTGCTTGCAGATCGCGAGCCCGAGGCCCGTGCCGCCGAACTTGCGCGTGGTCGACGCGTCCACCTGCGAGAACGACTGGAACAGGCGGTCGCGCTTGTCCTCGCCGATCCCGATGCCCGTGTCCTCGACGCAGACCCTGACCCAGACGTCGTCCTCGGTCTCGTGCGAGTGTTCGAGCCGCACCACGACGCGCCCCTCGTCCGTGAACTTCACCGCGTTGCCGACGAGGTTCGTGATGATCTGGCGCACGCGCGTCGGATCGCCGCGCAGCGCGGACGGGATCTTCGGATCCGCCCAGCACATGAGGTCGAGCCCCTTCTTGCGCGCCGGACCCGAGAGCAGGCTGACGACCTCTTCGACCGCGCGGAACAGGTCGAAGTCGATCTGCTCGAAGTTCATCTTGCCCGCCTCGATCTTCGAGAAGTCGAGGATGTCGTTGATGATCTCGAGCAGCGAGTCGGCGGACCCCTTCACGAGCTCGGCGTAGCTGCGCTGCTGGTGATCGAGCGGCGTGTCGAGCAACAGTGAGTTCATGCCGAGGATGCCGTTCATCGGCGTCCGGATCTCGTGGCTCATGTTCGCGAGGAACTGCGACTTCGCCAGGCCGGCGGCGCGCGCCTCGTCCATCGACGCGCGCAGCTGCTCGTTCTTGTCGGTCAGGTCGCGCGTGCGTTGCTCGACCTCGTCCTCGAGGTTGCTGCGGTGCGCGACGAGCTCGCCGTCGCGATCCTGAACCGCACCCAGCATTTCGTTGAACGCATCGGTCAGAAAGCCGACCTCGTCCTTGCCGACCTTGCGCGCGCGCAGGCTGTAGTCCTTGCGGTCCGACACGGCGCGCATCGTTCCAGCGAGCAGCATGATCGGACCCGAGATCACCTCCTGCAGCTTGTACGCCATCCCGAACGCGATGAGCAGGCAGACGACGAACACGAGCCCGAGCACGCGCACGAACGCGACCTGCCGCCCCCACAGCTCGCGGAAGTCGGATTCGAGCGCGATCGTTCCGATGCGCCGCCCGGTCGGATCCGTGATCGGCGCCCACAGGAGCATGTGGCTGCGTTCGCGCAGGACACCGTCCTCGCGGAACCCGAGCGGAAGCGTCGCGACGCGCCCCACGTTCGACGCGTATCCGTGCAGAAACACGCCGTCCGCGTCGAACAGCGCCGCTCGACGAATGCGCGGATGATCGTTCAGCACCGAGAGCGCCTGAGCCATCTCGTCGGGCATGTTGAAGTGCACCGCGGAGCTCGAAGCGTGCCCGACGATCTCGCCCATCAGGCCGAGCTCCTTGACCATCGTCTTCTGCTGCGAGCTCCAATCGTGCGCGAGCCACGCGACGCACACGATGAGCAGCGTAGCGCAGCTCGACAGCATCATGAGCGCGGTCAGCTTGCGGCGAATGAGAAGGTCGCGGAACATGCTCACTTCTCCTCCTTCACGATGCGCGCCAGCTTCAGCAGGCTCGAGCTGATCTTCAGCTCCTCGCGCTTCGCCGCCTGGGGATTCACTTCGAAGCGCGGGTTCTTCTTCTCGAAGTAGAAGTTGATGATCCCGCCGCGTCGCGCGAAGCCCTCGGACTCACCGACCAAGAGGATGCTCTTGCCCGCGGCGACCCTCACGATGGCGTCGAGCTGCTCGACCTCGGTCTTCGGGATGAAGAGCACGTGACAAGCGGGCACGTCGGCGAGGGTTTCGACGCGGCGCACTTGATAAGGATGTCCGCGGTACGTCTGCCCGACGAACACGGTATCGATCGCCTTGCCGAACGGATCCGCACCGAAGACGCCGACGATCATCGGCGTCTCGTCCTCCTCGACGCGCGTTGTCGGCCAATCGACGTACTTGAGGAACTTCCCCATCATCGCCGCCTTGACCGGATACTCCTTGGCCTCGTCGGACCCGGGCTTTCCGAATCCGGACGACACGCAACTCAACGCGATCGCCAAGACGAAGCGTCGCATCCAACGCGCGACGAGTGCGGCGCGGGTGGCGTGGGATTGGTCGGGCTGGGGCATCGGGTGGCGTCGCCGCCGCGATCCAACTCGCGCGTTCCGCGTCCGCCGACGCGCGGTCGTCGCGTAGCTCGAACTCGTCGAGTTCGGACGCGAGGACCACGCAAGCGGGCGAACGCGAACGCGGTGAGCAGGGATGCGGAGGGGATTCGTCGACGGTCGCTATCGACGTCCCGCAACGACCTTCCCAAGGGTGTTTGGGCGGAACTTTCTTCGCACGCACCCCGGTGCGGGTTGCCCGTCGTCCGGATTCCCGCGGCTAGGAATCGAGCCGGCGTTCATCGGCCCGCACGGGCACGCGCCGACGGAGCTCGCGCACGTCGTCCGCGTCGACGTCCGCGACGACGAGCCCGACTTCACCCCGTCCTTCGGCGAGCACGTGACCGTGGGGCGAGACGATCAGGGAATTCCCCGAGAACTCGAGCGCGAGTTTGCGCCTCCCGACCTCGTCCGCGCCTGTGCGGTTCGCCGCGACGACGAAGGCTTGGTGCTCGACCGCGCGTCCGACGACGAGCGCGCGCCAGTGCGAGCTGCGCGTCTCGGGCCATTGCGCGGGCACGAGCAGGAGCTCGGCGCCGTCGTCGAACGGCGCGCGGAGCAGCGACGCGAAGCGCAGGTCGTAGCAGATCGCGCCGGAGACGCGCAGCTCGCCACAGTCGACCGTGGCGGGCGCCCGCGTGCCGCCGCTGAAGCCGAGGTGCTCGGCGGTCGGCGAGAAGAGGTGCACCTTGTCGTAGGTGAGGAGGTCCTCGCCGTCCTGGATCAGGGTGAGGCGGTTGCGCGGGAGCGTGTCCTTCGCGCCTGTGGGCGGCGCGCCGAAGGCGCTGCCGGCGACCGCGAGGCGCAACTCGCGGGAGAGCGCGCGGACACGCTCGAGCGCTGCGTCGGTCTCGCGCAGGGCTTCCGCGTCCGCCTCGGCCACGAACGACGTGGCCCACATCTCGGGCAGAACGACGAGCTCGACGCCCTGCTCCGACGCGGCGCGCAGACCGCGCTCGACGGCGGCCAGATTGGCACCGACGTCCCCGCGGCGGACATCGAATTGGAAGGCAGCGACACGCACGCGGGGAGGATAAGGAGTTGGATACGGTGTCGCACACCGAACGGAAGAGTTCCATCGAGGAGTGCCGCACCAACCCCGTCGAAACGTCGGCC
>JAJDEV010000050.1 GCA_029259605.1 Planctomycetota bacterium
CGCCGACGTTCGCAAAGTGCCGGCAGGGGCCGAGAGACCGGCGTAGCCGGTCGATTGCAGCTTTTGGCGTGCATGCTCAGGAATGATCCGGGCTAGCGACTAGAACGTGAAGTAGCGCACGACGAGGTCCATCGCGTCGCCGTCGCCGTTCAGGTCCTCGGACGTCAGCGTCTCGTCGCAGAAGAACGCCGCGCCGCGCGTACCGTTCGTGACGACGACCGAGCCGGGCAACACGCTGGACGTCGACATGAAGGTCGGATCGCAACGGTTGACCGAGTTGCGCATGAGCACGACGTCGTCGAGCGCGCCGTCCTTGTTGTGGTCGATCGCGTCCTGCGCCTCGTTCACGCGGAAGAAGACGTACACGCCGGCGATCACCATCCCCGCGTTCGCCGGGTCGACCGCGAAGCCCACGCCGTCGAAGTCGAGGACGTTCGACTCGGCGAAGTCGAGCCACACGGGCAACGCATCGGTCACGTCCGCGTCCTTGAAGAACACGGCGCAGTCCAGGTTGATGTTCAGCGAGCCCACCTTCGGGTTCGTGCCGGGCACCTCCTCGAGGAAGGTCGCCGCGATGCGGCCGAACGTGTTGTCGCCGGACATCCAGCTCGTGCCGGCGTACGGCTCGGACGCGCCGCTGCCCGGGTCGCCGAGGCCGTCGTTGTTGGTGTCCTCGAAGATCGACGTGCCCGACGACGCGCGCGCGCCCTGGTGCGCGAAGGTCCAAACCGCCGCGAGTCCGTCCGCCGGGTCGACCCAACCGAACAGGTCGTGGTCCTGCGCCTTGCCGTCGAGATTGCGCGAGTCCTGGCTCTCGTCGACGATCGCGACGAAGCGGTCGAAGAGCCCCGCAACCCCCATCGCTCCGCCCGGGATCGTGGTGTTGATCGCGAAGAGCTGGGTCGTGTTCCGCGGCGGCGCGACCGGCGTCGTCGTCGACACCCACCGCAGCACCGTGTCCGCCATGTCCAGGTCGCCGTTCATGTTGCAGTTCGCGTCCGCTTCGTCGCTGAGCGTGGCGAGCGCGTCCTCCACGACGACGATGCGATCCCGTCCGGCGAGTCCCGTGTTCACGACCGTGTTGTTCAGGACGAAGTCGTCGAAGCAGAGGAAGTGCAGCACCTGGTCGTTCGCGTCGACGTCGGGCGTGCCGTCGCACGAGTCGGGCACGAGCTTGTTCGCGAACAGCCCCGGCGCGTTCAGGTTCGTCCCGCCCTGCGCCGCCTCGTCGACGAGGAAGCCCACGAGGCGATCTCCGCTGAAGTCCGTGTCCGCGGCGATCGGCGCCGCGTCGTCCGCGAGCGCGAGACCGACGAGGAGCACGGGTGTGTCGTCCTCGTTCCCGTCGAGCAACGCGAGCACGTACGCGTCGGTCATGTCGGCGTCGCCGTTCAGATCGGCGGCTTCGTTCGCCTCGTCCGCGAGCAGGAACACGAGCCCCGCCTCGAAGCCGAACACGACGGGATCCAGGGTGCCCGCGCCGGTTTCGTTCATGACCACAACGGGCGTCGTCGGCGCGTTCTCTTCGATGCGGCGCAGCGACGTCTCGTCGCCGACCAGCGCCGCGGGAGCCGCCGAATAGATCAGCCGGTCCAGCGTCGCGACGAAGTCCTCGCCAACCGTCGACGGGTTGAGCGTGTCGACGAAGGTCAGGACCTCGGTCGCTCCGTCCCAGTGCAGCAGGACGCGATCCGCCATCCCGTTGACGCCGTTCCAGTCGACGCCGTCCGTGGCCTCGGTTACCGAGAGGAAGAACTCCTTCCCCACGATCGCGACGTCGTCGGCCGCGACGCCGACCAGCACGTCGGTGGCGTCCTCGATGTGGATCGCGCGGACCACGTCGTCGGTCGTGTCGAGGTCGCCGTTCAGATCCGTTCCGCCCGCGGTGAGCGCCTCGGACGCGAAGTACGCCGCCCAGTCTCCCACGACGATCAACTCGGTCGCGCCCGACACGGTGCCGACGGCGGTGCGAACTTGAAACTCGTGGCGGTTCGAGCCGCCGCTGGAGCAGCCGGGGACGAGCGTGGCGGTGCACGCGAGCGTGAAGAGCAACGGGGCGAGCGAGCGAGATGTTAACGACATGGAGTTCACCGGTTTGGGGGGGCGACAAAATAGCCGCTCGAGGATCGGGGAGCGCAGTCCTTCTTGCCGTTTGACACACCGTGTGCCCGGGTGCGTTCGTAGCTTGGCGCGCTCGCTCGGGTACAGTGGAAAGCACCGTTCTCGACGTGACGAGACGGTTTCTGCTGCCGCGAACGCCGTGCTGACGACCCTCCTCTCGATCACCCTGCTCCTCTACGGAGCGGAGTTCACGGCGCCGAGCGCGAGTGAGCGGGGCACGCCCGTTCTCCGCCCCGCGCCGGACAGCGTGAAGCTGCTGCGCGTGTGGACGCTGCGCGCGAGCCGTGCGCGCAACGGGCTCGATGAGGACGACCGCGCGAAGGTGCGCGCGCTCTTGACCGACCTCCGCGGCGTGCGTCGCGCCGAGCCCGAACGCGGCGAAGAGATCGACTTCGCGCTGCTCGACCTCGCCGGTCTGCGCTACGTCTCGACCGGCGCGAAGTCGGAGGACGGAATCGAAGCGCTGGGCACGCTCGCGCAGTTCGCCGACTGGGAGTTCGACATCCGCCGGCGCCGCGATCCGGAGGCCTTCGACGCGTGGCTGGCCGACTCCGTGCTCGGCGTCGAGGGCCAGAGCCTCGAGCGCCGCATCGCCGCCGCCAGGCTCCTACGGGGTCAATTCCGTGCATCCACGCGCGTGACGCTCCTGCGCACCGCGCGCACCGCCAAGGGCGAGCTGCGCACGGAAGCGATCGACGCGCTCTCCGGCTGGCCGGATCCGCTCGTGCACCAGTACTTCTTCGACGCGCTGGAGGACGACGGGCACGGGATCATCGAGCTCGTCGACCACCTCGAGGCCGCGCGCGAGGCGCTCGATCGACCGACGCTCGACCGCCTGCGCGACATCGTCGGCCGCCTCTACCTGTCGGAGGACTGGCGCGACGCGTCCCGCGCGCGGTCGCTCGTCCGCATGCTCGACGTCCACCGCGCCGCTCCTCTATTAATGGAAGCGCTCGCGGTCTGGCAGCGACGCGAAGAGACGGAGGACAGCTCGAAGCGCACGGTGTCCGAGATCGTGCGCGAGCTGCAACGCATCTCCGGTCGCTCGTTTCGCGCGGCGCCGGAGCGCTGGTCCGCGTGGTGGCAGGCCGTGCTCGACGAGCGCGTCGAGCTGCCGGCGGACGTCGAAGAAGCCGGCGGCTACGTCAGCTCGACGAGCTTCTTCGGCCTCAACGTGCTCAGCGATCGCGTCCTCTTCGTGATCGATCGATCGGGGAGCATGGACGGCGCCTTCGCGACGGACGGGCGTTCGCGCTACGAGGAGGCGATCCACCAGTTCCAGCGCTTCCTCGAGAAGGCCGGCTCGGAGCTGCGCTTCGGCGTCGTTCTGTTCAGCGACAAGGGCGACCGCTGGCAAGGTGGGCTCGTTCCCGCGACGAACGGCAACGTCGACTCGGCGGTGCGCTGGCTGCGCGGCCAACAACCGCGCGGCGGCACGCAGCTCTTCGAGGGCTTCCGGACGGCACTGCGGCTCGATCGCGACGGCAGGCTCGATCCCGCCCGCCAGGATGCCGACACCGTGATCGTGCTCTGCGACGGGGCGACCGCCCAGGGCCCCGACTGGGTCGAGCCGTGGATCCGGAGCGAGAACCCGGTGGCGCAGCTCGTCTTCCACGCGGTCCAGATCGGAGCGACCGGCGACGGGACGCTCGAGGCGCTGACCGAGCGGAGCGGGGGCGACTTCGTGCGCGTCGGACGCTGACAGACACAACACGTTTATAGGCAAGCACTTAAGAAGCCTCGCGCCCCGTGCCGCCGGCGTCGAGTGACGCCGACCGTCGATCGTGCGCGGATCGACCGTCGGGCGCGGCCCCCGCCTCTGCCGCGGACCCGGCCGAGGCACGCGGCAGGTTCCTCGGGAACCGCGCGGAACCGAGCGCGTGAACGCGCAGCGCAGCGCGGCGCGGCGGCCGCGAACTCGCGCCGGGAATCGTCGGAGAAGCCGCGTCCAGGTTCGACGACGGCGCGCGCGCCGCTACACTCTCCGTCGATTCTCTCCCGGGCATGCACAACGCTTCGGGAACGGTCCTCGATCCGCCGCGATGCACCGCTCGGATCGCCCCTTCGACCCCCTGTTCGTCCGTCCCAACCCGGCGCCCCCGGCCCGACGATGCTCAGCCAATACGGCCCGATCCTCATCCTCATCGCGCTCGTCCTCGGCTTCGCCGCCGGGAACCTCGTGATCTCCGAACTGCTCGGCAAGAAGACGAGCGCGATCGGCAAGGCGGACGCGTATGAGTGCGGGATGGGATCGATCGGCAACGCGCGCCTGCGGCTGTCGATCCACTTCTATCTCGTGGCGGTGCTCTTCATCCTGTTCGATGTCGAGTCGCTCCTGCTCATCCCGTGGGCCGTGTCCGCGAAGTTCTTCGAGGCGCAAGGCGTCGGCGGAATCGTGTTCACCGAGATCGTCGGCTTCGTCGCCGTGCTCGGCATCGGACTCGCGTACGTCTGGAACAAGGGAGGCCTGTCGTGGGATCGCTGAAACCGACCACCGGCGCGAACGAAGACGGCTTCTTCTCGACGCGCATGGACGCGCTCGTCAACTGGGGTCGCAAGAACAGCCTGTGGCCGATGCCGCTCGGCCTTTCGTGCTGCGGCATCGAGCTGATGGCGATGATCGGACCGAAGTTCGACATCTCGCGCTTCGGCGCCGAGGCGGCGCGCTTCAGCCCGCGGCAGTGCGATCTGATGATCGTCGCCGGGACGCTCACGTGGAAGATGGCCACCGCCGCGCGCATGGTCTACGACCAGATGCCGGAGCCCAAGTGGGTCATCGCGATGGGCGTGTGCTCGTCGACCGGCGGGATGTACGACTCGTACGCGGTCGTGCAGGGCGTCGATTCGATCCTGCCCGTCGACATCTACGTCCCGGGCTGCCCGCCGCGCCCCGACGCGGTCATCGACGCGATCCTCAAGCTGCAGAAGAAGATCGAGCGTGAGAGCCCGATGAACACGCTGTTCCACGGCGCCGACGCGAGCGACGAGCGCGGCACCGGATCGATGGAACGCGCGCCCAACGCCGCGGTGCTCGAGTCGGGTGGCGACCTGCACCCGCACGATCCGCGCGCACGCACCACGCCCCGAAGCTGAACGCTCTCCCCCCGCGATGACCGCGCAAGAAGAAACGCTCGACGCGACCAAGGAGCGAGTGCTCTCCGCACTCGACGGCCTGACGTACGAGCTCGCGACGACCGCCGACGGCATGCTCTGCGTCGAGCTCGATCGCAGCCGCTTGCACGACGCGCTCGCGCGCCTGCGCGACCGCGCCGCGTTCGAAGCGCTGACGTTCATCACCGGTATCGATCGATTGTCCGAGCACGAAGTCGAGCCGCGCTTCGACGTCGTCCACCAGCTCCAATCGATCGTTCACGCCGACCGCGTGCGCCTCCGCACGCGTGTGACGTCGACCGATGCGGCCGTCCCCACGTGCACCGACCTCTGGCCGGGCGCCGGCTTCATGGAGCGCGAGTGCTGGGACATGTTCGGCATCGTGTTCGACGGCAACCCGGACCTGCGGCGCCTGCTCCTGCCGGACGGCTACGGCCATCACCCGCTGCGCAAGGAGTTCCCCCACCAGGGCATCGAGCCCGATCGGCTCTACCGCGAGTGGGATCGGAAGCGCCGCGAAACGTGGACGAACGACGCCAACGACGCCGCCCAACGCCCGTCGTGACGAGGAACACTGTGGCTACCCGAACCTTCGAATTCACTCCGGGCCCGAACATCGACGCGCTCAAGGACGATCCCGTCCACGGCGAGTTGATGCACCTGAACCTGGGACCGCAGCACCCGGCGACGCACGGGGTGTTGCGCCTCTCCGTCGACCTCGACGGCGAGACGATGCACAACGTCGTCCCCGACGTCGGGTACCTGCACCGCGGCAAGGAGAAGACGTGCGAGTCGCTCGGCTGGGCGAAGTTCTTCCCGCACACGGATCGGCTCGACTACGTGCAGCCGCTGATGAACAACATCGGCTACGCGCTCGCGCTCGAGAAACTCGCCGGCCTCGAGGTGCCGCAGCGCGGCCAGGAGATCCGCGTGCTCCTGATGGAGCTCAGCCGCATCGCCGCGCACCTGATCTACCTCGGCACGACCGCGATCGACCTCGGCGCGGTCACGATGTTCTTCAACACGTTCAAGGAGCGCGAGAAGGTCTACACGATCCTCGACGCGTACACCGGACACCGGATGAACAACACGTACGTGCGCATCGGCGGCGTGTTCGCCGACGTCGACGACACGCTCGAGGGCATGATGCGCGAGTTCCTCGAGCAGTTCCGCGCCGAGATCGACTCGTTCGAATCGCTCCTGACCGGCAACCGCATCTGGCACGACCGCAACCGCGGCGTCGGGACAGTCTCGCGCTCCGACGCGCTCGCGTGGGCGCTGTCCGGCCCGAACCTGCGCGGCTCGGGCGAGCCCTACGATCTGCGCAAGGCGCAGCCCTACTCGGGCTACGAGGACTACGCGTTCGAAGTTCCGGTCGGCACGGTCGGCGACTGCTACGACCGCTACCTCATCCGCGTCGAGGAGATGCGCCAGTCGGTGACCATCGCGCTCCAGGCGCTCGATCGACTGCACAAGTCGCGCGGCGGCGAGATCCTGATCGAGGATCGGCGCTACGTCCTGCCGCCGAAGCACAAGGTGCACACGTCGATGGAAGAGCTCATCTTCCAGTTCAAGATCGTGACCGACATGTGCCTGCCGCGCGGCGAGGCGTACCACGGCATCGAGTCGAGCAAGGGCGAGCTCGGCTTCTTCGTCGCGTCCGACGGAACGCGCACGCCGCTGCGCTGCCACATCCGCGCGCCCGGCCTCTACAACGTGCAAGCCATTCCGCTCCTCGCCGAGGGGCGGCTCTTCTCCGACATGGTCGCCATCATCGGCAGCCTGGACTTCGTGATGGGCGAGGTAGATCGCTAGCCGTGACGAACGACACCGAACAACGCGGCCTGCCGGCCGCGCTCGTGACCGAGTTCGAAGAGCTCGTCGCGCACTATCCCGAGCGGCGCGCCGCGCTGATCCCGGCGCTACACCGCTGCCAGGAAGAACTCGGTGGTTGGCTCGCACCCGAGACGCTCGAGGCGTGCGCCGAGTTCTTCGAGCTCGAGCCGGTCGAGGTCTTCGGCGTCGCGTCCTTCTATCCCATGTTCCACCTGCGCCCGGTGGGCAAGCACGTGGTCGGCGTGTGCCACAACATCTCGTGCATGCTGCGCGGCGCGGAAGACGTGCTCGCCAAGGCGTGCGAGGTCACCGGCTGCGAGCGCCCCGGCGCGACGTCGGAGGACGGCGCGTTCACGGTGCTGCGCGTCGAGTGCCAGGGCACGTGCACGAACGCGCCGATGTTCGACCTCGACGGCACGTACCACGAGAACCTGACGCTCGACGACGTCGAGCGCATCCTCGGAGGTGCGCGGTGAGCTACCCGACCTATCTGCTCGATCGCACAGGGCTCGAGGACTCGCACACGCTCGACGTGTACCGCGCGGCCGGCGGCTACACCGCGCTGAAGACGATCCTGTCCGGCGGACACAGCCCGGCGCAGGTCATCGACATGGTGAAGGACTCGGGGCTGCGCGGACGCGGCGGCGCCGGCTTCCCCACGGGGCTCAAGTGGAGCTTCATGCCGGACCCGTCGAAAGATCCGCGCGAGCGCTACCTCGCCGTCAACGCGGACGAGTCGGAACCCGGCACGTGCAAGGACCGCATCCTCATGCAAGAGGATCCGCACGGCCTGATCGAGGGCATCCTGATCGCGTGCTACGCGATGCGCGTGCGCACGGCCTACGTGTACGTGCGCGGCGAGTTCCGTCTGCCGTACGACCGCGTCGCGGCCGCGATCGAAGAGGCGCGCGCAGCGGGGCTGATCGGCGAGAAGATCATGGGCTCGGCGTTCTCGTGCGACATCTGGATGCACAAGGGCGCCGGCGCCTACATCTGCGGTGAGGAAACGGGGCTCATGGAGAGCCTCGAAGGCAAGCGGGGTCATCCGCGCCCGAAGCCGCCGTTCCCCGCGGGCGCCGGACTCTGGGGGCAGCCGACGACGGTCAACAACGTCGAGACGCTGTTCAACGCGCCGTTCATCGTGAACCGGGGTGCCGACTGGTACAAATCGATGGGCACCGCGAAGAGCCCGGGCAACGTCCTGGTCGGGATCTCGGGACACGTCGAGAAGCCCGGCGTGTACGAGGTGCCGCTCGGCACGTCCGCGAAGGAGATCCTCGAGGACTTCGCCGGCGGCATTTGGAAGGGCCGCAAGCTGAAGGCGTGGTATCCCGGCGGCTCGTCGACGGGTCTGTTGCCCGCGTCGATGATCGACCTCGCGATGGACCACGACTCGCTGAAGGAAGCGGGCTCGATGCTCGGCACCGGCGCGATGGTGATGCTCGACGACACCGCCTGCGCGGTCGAGTCCATGGCGGTCATCTCGCGCTTCTACGACCACGAGAGCTGCGGCCAGTGCAGCCAGTGCCGCGAAGGCACGCAGTGGCTGCATCAGATCTTCGAGCGCATCGAAGCCGGCGACGGACGGATGGAGGACATCGACCTCCTGTCGAGCCTCGCGCACGGCATGGCGCCGGGCAAGACGATCTGCGCGCTGGCCGACGCCGCCGCGATCCCGACGCACGCCATCGTCAAGCACTTCCGGGTCGAGCTCGAGGAGCACGTGCGCCTCGGCGGCTGCCCGATGAAACGGACGAGTGAACGCGAAACGGTAGGGGCCATGGGGACACGGGCGTGACGAGAATCATCCTCAACGGGCGCGAGGTCGAAGCGGACCCGAAGCAGCCGCTCATCCACGCCTGCCACACGCACGACTCCGACGTGCCGATGTACTGCTACCACCCCGGCCTCACGCCGGTCGGGTCGTGCCGCATCTGCCAGGTCGAGGTGAAGATCGGCGAGATGCCACCGCGCGTCGTCGTCGCCTGCCGCACGCCGGTGACGGAAGGCATGATCGTGAACACCGAGGCGCCGGGCGCGCACGACGCGCGCCGCCAGTGCCTCGAGTTCCTGCTCAAGAACCACCCGCTCGACTGCCCCATCTGCGACAAGGCGGGCGAGTGCGACCTGCAGGACTACTCGTTCAACGAGGGCCAAGGCGAGGGCCGTTCCGTCGAGCCGCGACGCCAGCTCGAGAAGCGCAAGAGCCTGGGCGACGTGATCGTCCTCGACCAGGAGCGCTGCATCCTGTGCAGCCGCTGCGTGCGCTTCTTCGAGGACGTGACCAAGAAGCCGCAGCTCACGGTCGCGGGCCTTGGCTCGCGCTCGACGATCGAGACCTTCATGGACCGTCCGCTCGAGGGCAACTACCAGGGCAACCTGGCGGACGTTTGCCCGGTCGGCGCGTTGACGCTCAAGAAGTTCCGCTTCCAGGCGCGCGTCTGGAACCTGAAGAAGAGCTTCTCGACCTGCGGCGAATGCAGCCGCGGTTGCTCGATCACGGTCGAGGTGCTGCGCAGCGCCGAGGTCAAGCGCGTGCGTCCGCGCTACAACCCCGAGGTCAACGACTGGTGGATGTGCGACACGGGCCGCTTCGCGTTCCCGGCGTGGAACGACACCGAGCGCCTCAGCGGGTCGGCCACCCACGCCGGCGCGAGCATCGCACCGAAGCCGAGCGCCGATCCGACGGCAGCGCTCGACGAGATCGCGGCTATGACGCGCGTCGCGTCGGCCGAGACGATCGCGATCGTCGCCTCGCCATGGATCACGGTCGAGGAGGGCGCGCTGGTGAAGAGCATCGCGGACGCGTTCGGCGCGCAGGCGACGTTCGTCTCGCCGCCGGCGAACGACCTGAAGGACGACCTCTTGCACACCGGTGACCCGTGCCCGAACCGGCGCGGGCTCGAGGAGCTCGGCTTCGTCGCCCAAACGGCGGACGAAGTGGCGACGCTGCTCGGGGGTTCGGAGGCGGGCATCTTGATCGGCGAACGCGTCGGGAGCCTGATCGGTGCGGAGCGGCTCGCAGCCGTGCCGTCCACGTCGCGCATCGCCGTGCTCGATACCGAGCTCGCGCTGTTCCCGGCCGCGTGCGTTTCGATCGGCGTGCCCACGAGCGCCGAACGCACGGGCACCTGGGTCAACGTCGACGGCAAGCGCGGTCGCATCTCCGCGGCCAAGCCCGCGCCGACCGGCGTGACGGCGCTCACCCACACGCTCGAGGCCATCCTCGCGCGCGTAGCTCGAGTCGGAGTCGACGGCTGATGGAGGACTTCCTCGTCATCCTGCTCAAGGTCGCCGCGATCTACGGCGGCGTGATCGGAACCGCAGCGCTGTACACGCTCGCCGAGCGCAAGGTCGCCGCGTGGATCCAGTACCGCATCGGGCCGAACCGCGTCGGACCGTGGGGCCTGTTGCAGCCGCTCGCCGACGGCGTGAAGTTCATCTTCAAGGAGGAGCTGGTTCCGGCGGGCGCCAACAAGCTGCTCTTCCGCCTCGCGCCGATGATGTCGGCCGTGCCGGCGATGCTCACCATCGCGGTCGTACCGTTCGCGGGCGACATGACGCTGTTCGGCGTCGACACGTTCGGCGCGATCGCGAAGATCGACATGTCGGCGTTCTACGTCGTCGCGATCGGCGGGCTCGGCGTGTACGGGATCATCCTCGGCGGCTGGAGCTCGAACTCGAAGTACTCGCTGATGGGCGGCCTGCGCGCGTCGGCGCAGATGGTCAGCTACGAGCTGTCGCTCCTGCTCGGGATCCTCTCGATCGTGGTCGTCAGCGGCAGCGCCGACCTGTACGACATCGTCGACGCGCAGAGCGGCGCGATCTGGCGCTGGAACGCGTTCCAGCAGCCGCTGGCCTTCGGGCTCTTCGTCATCGCGACCTTCGCCGAGACGAACCGCCACCCGTTCGACTTCGCCGAGTGCGAACCCGAGCTCGTCGCGGGGTTCCACACCGAGTACTCCTCGATGAAGTTCGCGCTGTTCTTCCTCGGCGAGTACTGCGCGATGATCGTGATGGCGAGCCTCACGACGACGTTCTTCCTGGGCGGCTTCGAAGTTCCGTTCTGGGCGGACGCGCCGTGGGTCATCCAGCTCGCCGCGTTCGGCGCGAAGACCGCGTTCTTCCTCTTCCTGTTCCTGTGGGTGCGCTGGACCCTGCCGCGCTTCCGCTTCGACCAGCTCATGTCCCTCGGCTGGAAGGTCATGCTGCCATTGTCGCTGCTCAACGTGTTCCTCTACGGAGCGCTGACCTCGTTCGGAGCCTTCGGAGACTAGTCCCGTGGTCATCGTCAAACGCAAGGAACTGTCGCTGCGCGAGCGCCTCTACCTGCCCGAGGTCGTGCGCGCGCTGTCGTTCACATTCCGCGCGCTCTTCAAGCGCAAGATCACCCGCCAGTATCCCGAGGAGGGGCTGCCGGTCACCGAGGTCACGCGCGGGCAACCGCGGCTGACGCTGCTCGAGGACGGCGAGAACCTCGCCTGCGTGTCGTGCGGATTGTGCGAGGCCGCGTGCCCCGCCTACGCGATCACGATCGACGGGCAGGAGACGGATCGCTTCATCGAGCGCGAACCCGAGCGGTTCGAGATCGACATGCTGCGCTGCATCCTCTGCGGCTTCTGCGAGGAGGCCTGCCCGAAGGACGCGATCTTCATGAGCGACGAGCTCGAGCTCGCGGACTTCACGCGCGAAGCGCTCATCTACGACATCGACAAGCTCAAGCGGCCGAAGGCCGCGCTGCAGAAACGCATCGACTACTTCTACAAGGTCAACGACCGGTGGCGGAAACCCTCTTCTACCTCCTGAGCATCGGAGCGATCGCCTGCGGCGCCGGGGTCATTCGTGCCCGGATGCCGCTGTTCAGCGTGCTCTGTCTCCTCGGCGCGTTCTTCTGCCTGTCGGGGATCTACCTGCTCGCGGGCTTCCAGTTCCTCGCCGTGACGCAGCTGCTCGTCTACGCGGGCGCGATCATGGTGCTGTTCCTGTTCGTGATCATGCTGCTCAACCTCGGGGACGAGAACGAAATCGCGCGGCAGTCCGGCATCGCGTTGTCCGGCAAGCAGCTCGCGGTCGCCGGAACGTCGGCGGGCGTCTTCGCGCTGATCGGCGTCCTCACGGCCGGCTACGGCATCGCACCGGTCGAGACCGCGAGCACGCGCGCGAGCGGCATCGACGAACTGCAAACGCTCGCCGTGGAGCTGTTCAGCCGCTACATGCTGCCGTTCGAGGCGGCGTCGCTCTTGCTGCTCCTCACGATGATCGGCGTGATCGCGATCGCCAAGCGCCAGCGCGCGGGCGAGCCCACCCACACGGGCGCCGGCTTCCCCTGGACGAAGGAACCCCTCGACGAGGAGTCGACCCTGTGAACGTCCCCACCGAACACCTGCTCGCGCTCGCGGCGATCCTGTTCTCGCTCGGCGTGCTCGGCTTCCTCACGCGCAAGAACCTGATCATCGTGTTGGCTTCGATCGAGCTCATGCTGAATGCCGCGAACCTGACGTTCGTCGCGGGCAGCCGCGCGTGGGCCGCCGAAGGCGTCACGGGCGGATCGCCGCTGCAGGGGCCGATCTTCTCCCTGTTCGTGATCCTCGTCGCTGCCGCGGAAGCCGCGGTCGGCCTGGCGCTGATCATCGCGCTCTATCGCCTGAAGCAGTCCGTCGCGCTCGACTCCGCCGGCGAGCTCAAGGGCTGAATCCAGATGGATACAAGCACGGTCTCCCTCGCGAACGAGCTCTGGTTCGTCCCCTTCCTGCCGCTCCTCGGCGCGCTTCTTTGCGGCGCGTTGCACCTCGCGGTGCTGCGCCGTCGCAAGGCGGGTGGCGCGGAGGCTCCGCTCCAGGCGCTCGCCGGATACGTCGCGTGCGGCGCGATCGCGCTCGCGCTCGGCATCGTCGTGTCGTCGTGGTCCACGCTGCTCGGCGGCGCCGAGGCGATCGAGAGCGGGACGTGGAATTGGATCGACGCGGGCTCGTTCGACATCGGGCTGTCGATGGTGTTCGACCGTCTGTCGAGCGTGATGTGCCTCGTCATCACGGGCGTCGGCCTTCTGATCCACATCTACTCGCTCGGCTACATGAAGGGCGACCCGGGCTTCGCGAAGTTCTTCGCGTACCTGAACCTGTTCGTGTTCGCGATGCTCATGCTCGTGCTGTCGTCGAACCTCATGGGGCTCTTCGTCGGCTGGGAAGGCGTCGGGCTCTGCTCCTATCTGTTGATCGGGTTCTGGTACGAGAAGGGCTGGCCGGCCGAGGCGGGACAGAAGGCGTTCATCGTCAACCGTATCGGCGACGCGTGCTTCCTGCTCGGCAGCTTCCTGCTCATCCGGCTCTTCGGCACGCTCGACCTCTCCGACGTCGGCGCGAGCGTGCAGGCGGTCATGGGCGAGCATCCCGGCACGATCGCGCTCGCGGCGTTGCTGCTCTTCGGCGGCGCGTGCGGCAAGTCGGCGCAGTTCCCGCTGTTCACCTGGTTGCCGGACGCCATGGCGGGACCGACGCCGGTGTCCGCGCTCATCCACGCGGCGACGATGGTCACGGCCGGCATCTACCTCCTGCTGCGCCTGAACCCGCTGTACGCCGCGGCGCCGAGCGTGATGCTCGTCATCGGCTTCGTCGGCGCGCTCACCGCGTTCATCGGCGCGTCGACGGCGATCTTCCAGCGCGACATCAAGAAGGTGCTCGCGTACTCGACCGTCAGCCAGCTCGGATACATGTTCCTCGGGCTGTCGACCGGCGCGTGGGCGGCGGCGCTCTTCCACCTCGTCACGCACGCGTTCTTCAAGGGGCTCCTCTTCCTCGGCTCCGGCTCCGTGATCCACGGCATGCACGAGGAGCAGGATATGTACAAGATGGGCGGCCTGCGTCGGCACATGCCGCGCACGTTCATCACGTTCGTCGCGGGGTCGGCCGCGCTGTCCGGCCTGCCGCTGATGAGCGGCTTCTTCTCGAAGGACGAGATCCTCGCGATGGCGTTCGCGTCGGGCGGGCTGCACGTCGCGCTGTGGCTCGTCGGCCTCGCCGCCGCCGCGATGACCGCGTTCTACACGTGGCGCATGGTCGCGCTCACGTTCTTCGGCAAGGAGCGCTTCGATCCCGAGCACGTGCACCCGCACGAGTCGCCCGCGACGATGACGGTTCCGTTGATGATCCTCGCCGTGTTCGCGGTGTTCGGCGGCGTGCTCAACCTGCCGGCGGTCCTGCCCGGCGCGGGCATGCTGCACCACTGGCTCGAGCCGGTGACGAAGCTCGGCGACGAGATCCTGCATTCGACCGGCCATGAGCTGCACCACCTGAGCGCGCTCTCCGAGTGGTGCCTGCTCGGACTCGGCAGCCTGATCGCGCTCGTGTTCGCGCACAAGGGCTTCCACGCGTACACGTCCGGCACCGAAGCGGATGCGCGCGCGCGCGCCGAGCGTCCCGACGCGGTCGGCTTCCTCGAGGAAGCGTGGCGCATCGACTCGACCTACACGCGCCGCATCGTGCGGCCGATCAAGCTGGCCGCCTTCCTGGTCGCTAGTGTCGTCGACCAGCTCGCCATCGACGGCGCGGTGAACGGCGCCGGATCGTTCGCGACGTCGCTCGCCCAGCGCCTGCGTGGGCTCGTCGACGGCAGCGTGAAGAACTACGCACTTTGGATGGGCGCCGGCGCGGCCGCGCTCGCCCTCTCCTGGATTCTGATCTGATGTCGATGCTCGTCTGGATCACCTTCTTGCCCCTGCTCGGGGCCATCGGGATCGCCTTCCTGCCGGCGACGAACACGCGTCTGTTGCGTCAGGCGGCGCTCGGCGTCACGTCGCTGGTCGCGGTGCTCGGGCTTTTCCTGTGGAGTTCGTTCGACGGTTCGATCGCGGAGCCGCAACACGGTTTCGTGCGCGACTGGTTCACCGTCGCGCTCGGCGCCGGCGACGTCCCGATTCGCTTCGCGCTCGGCGTCGACGGCATCTCGATCTTGCTCGTCGTGCTGACGACGATCCTGATGCCGATCGTCGTGCTCTCGAGCCACGGCCACATCGAGCACCGCGTGAAGGAGTTCTTCGTGTGGCTGCTGGTGATGCAGGCGGGCATGCTCGGCGTGTTCCTGTCGCTCGACCTCGTGCTGTTCTACTTCTTCTGGGAAGTCAGCCTGGTCCCGCTCTACTTCATCGTCGGCATCTGGGGCGGTGAGCGGCGGCTGTACGCAACGATCAAGTTCTTCCTGTACACGGTCGCGGGCAGCCTCGTGATGCTCGTCGGCATGATCGCGCTGATCTACGGGCTGCAGTCGTCCGATCTGATGGATCTCATCGGGCGCACGGGCGAGCTCCCGGTCGCGACGCAGACGTGGATCTTCTTCAGCTTCGCGCTCGCCTTCGCGATCAAAGTGCCGGTGCTGCCGTTCCACACGTGGCTCGCGGACGCGCACACCGAGGCGCCCACGTCGGGCTCCGTTCTGCTCGCCGGCGTGCTGCTCAAGATGGGCACCTACGGCCTGCTGCGCTTCGGGATCCAGCTGTTCCCCGGCATGGCGGTCTCGTACTCGAGCGTGTTCCTGGTGCTCGGCGCGCTCGGCATCGTGTACGGCGCGTTCCTCGCCATGGCGCAGACCGACCTCAAGCGCCTCGTCGCGTGCAGCTCGGTCAGCCACCTCGGCTTCGTCGTGCTCGGGTTGTTCGCGCTCACCGAGCCGGGCATCCGCGGGGCCGTGCTGCAGATGGTGAACCACGGACTGTCGACCGGCCTCCTGTTCCTCCTGGTCGGCATGCTGTACGAGCGCACGCACACGCGCATGCTCGATCGCTTCGGCGGCATCGCCACGGTCATGCCGCTCTACGCGATTTTCTTCGTGTTCACGGTGCTGTCGAGCGCCGGGCTCCCCGGTCTCAACGGGTTCGTCGGTGAGTACATGATCCTGGCCGGAACGTTCGAGGCTTCGCCGTTGTGGGCCGCGGTCGGAGTGACCGGCGTCATCTTCGGTGCTGTCTACCTGCTGATGGCCACGCGTCGTGTGCTGTTCGGCGCTCTGGTCCACGACGCGAACAAGAAGCTCGCCGACATCAACGCGCGTGAGATCGGGATCATGCTCCCGCTCTGCGTGCTCTGCATCTGGATCGGTGTGCAACCGAACACGTTCCTCGACAAGACCGCCGGCTCGCTCGACGCGTTGGCGAAGCGAGTCGAACAGGAACGCATCGATCAGGAGCGAGGACAAGCGATCGGACGCATCGAGTTCGACGCACCGTCCGCGACGACCGAGGGAGAGGAATCCCGATGAGCCAGCAGACCGTAGCCGCCGCCTTCGAGATCTTCGATGACGCCGCGAGCGTCGCCACGGCACCCCTGCTGACGATCGGCGTCGGCGTGCTCTTGTACCTCGTCTGCGACATCGTTCCCCGCCTGCGCGCCGCGCGCGGACTCGCCTTCTGCGGGACGATTCTCGTCGCGCTGTTCTTCGAGCTGCGCATCCTCGGCGCCGACGTCGTCCCGGGCCTCGTGCTCGACAAGACGTTCCACGCCGACCACACGACCGCGCTGTTCGGGTGCGTGTTCCTGCTCGGGACCCTGCTCGCGTGGGCGTACAGCGTCGGGTACTACCACGCCAGCAAGCCGTTCAAACCGGAGCACGACGCGCTCATGCTCGGCGCGCCCGCCGGAATGATGCTCATGGTCGGCGCCAACGACCTGATCGTTTTCTTCATCGGCCTCGAGCTCCTTTCGCTCCCGCTCTACTGCCTCGCCGCGTTCAAACGTTCGCGCATCGAGTCGGTCGAGGCGGGCGTGAAGTACTTCCTCCTGGGTTCGTTCGCCAGCGCGATGCTCCTGTACGGATCGGCGCTCGTGTACACGGCGAGCGGGACGCTATCGATTCCCGGGCTGCTCGACGCGGACCTTTCGTCGAGCACCGCGGTCGCCGGCCTGGCGCTGATCGCGGCGAGCCTGTTCTTCAAAGTCTCCGTGTTCCCGTTCCACATGTGGGTGCCCGACGTCTATCAGGGCAGCCCGACTCCGGTGACAGCGCTGATGGCGACGGGCACGAAGGCGGCCGCGTTCGGCTTCCTGGTCGCGCAGGTCATGCCGCTCCTGCCGCCGTCCGGCGCGCCGATCGTCGCCGTGCTCGGGCTCGTCACGATGGCGCTCGGCAACCTGGGCGCGCTCGTGCAGAGCGACCTCAAGCGCATGCTCGCGTACTCGGGCGTCGCGCACGCCGGTACGCTGCTCCTGGTCGTCGCGGGCGGCATGGCGGGCGCGGACGCCGCGGGCGCGTTAAACGCGACGCTGTACTACATGGTCGCGTACGTTTTCACCGCGACCGGAGCCTTCGGACTGCTCGCGTTGATGGAGGCCGACGGCGCGCGCTTCACGAAGCTCGACTCGCTGCGCGGACTCGCGAAGTCGCGGCCGGGTGTCGCGGGCGCGATGGCGCTCTTCATGCTCTCGCTCGGCGGCATTCCCGCCACGGGCGGTTTCCTCGGCAAGTGGTTCGCGTTCTCCGTCCTCGTCGACGCGGGCATGATCGGCACGGCGATCATCGGCGCGCTGCTCTCGGTCGTCGCGCTCGGGTACTACCTACGCGTCATCGTCGTGATGTACATGCAGCCGGCGAGCGACGTCGAGCCGGCGCCCACGACGCAACGCCCCATGACCGCGGGCATCGCGACGATCGTGTGTGGGGTGTTCGTGCTCGCCACGGGGCTCCTCCCCTCACTCTTCCTGGCCCCACTCGCGGGCTGAGGGCGTCGGAGTACACTGTCGAGGTCCACGCTCGACCCCTGAGGTGTCCCGATGAGTTACGCGCCTCGTCTCTTCGTTCTCGCGCTCCTGACGTTCGGAGTCTCGTCGGAACCGACGCTTCGGCCTGGCGCCGCCGCGCCCCAGCAGTCGGAGCCGACGTCCAAGCTCGACGTCTTCCAGTACTTCGTCGGCGACTGGAAGGGAACGGGCACCGGGGCCAGCGGCCCGTCGACGCTCGAGCGCACGTACGCGTTCGTGCTCGACGAGCAGTTCGTGCGGTCGGCGACGCACGCCGTCTTCACCCCGAGTGAGGAAGGCGCCGAAGCGGCGACCCACGCGGACATAGGGATGATGTCGTACGACCGCGCGCGTTCGACGTACGTGCTGCGCGAGTTCCACTCCGAGGGCTACATCAACCGCTACGTGCCGCAGTTCATCTCCGAAGACTCGACCGTGTTCGCCTTCGTGAGCGAGTCGATCGAGAACATCGAGTCCGGCTGGAAGGCGCGCTACACGGTCACGATCCTGGGCGAAGACGAGTTCGAGGACACCTTCGAGCTGTGCCCTCCGAACGGAGAGTACTTCACGAGCGGCACGAACAAGCTGCACCGCGTCAAAGCGGAGGAACCCGCTAAGTAGTCACGCCGTACACCGACGCGGCCGTGGCGGCGCGGTCGGCGAGGAAGTCGGCGGCGGAGAGCGGTCGGCCGGTCGCGCGCTCGACGAGTTCCGTCGCGGTGTAGCGCGCGCCGTGCGCGTGCACGTTCTCACGCAACCACCCGAGGAGCGGTGCGAACTCGCCGCGCGCGAACATCGCGTCGAGATCTCCCAGCGCCGCGCGCGCGGCGGTGAAGAGCTGCGCGTTGATCAGGTTGCCGAGCGTGTACGTCGGGAAGTAGCCGAAGCCCCCCATCGACCAGTGGATGTCCTGCAGGACGCCGTCGGCGACGCTCGGCGCACGCACGCCAAGGAACGCCCCGTAGCGCGCGTCCCACGCATCGGGCAGGTCACGCGCCTCGAGCTCGCCGGCGAAAATCGCGCGCTCGAGCTCGAACCGAATCGCGATGTGCAGGTCGTACGTGCCCTGATCCGCCTCGACGCGAATCAGGCTGGGCTGGATCGTGTGAAGCGCGGGCAGCAGCGCGTCGAGCGTGACTCCGCTCGCACCGGGAAAGTGCGCGTGGAAGCGAGGCAGCGCCCACTCCCAGAACGCACGGCTGCGGCCGACGAGGTTCTCCCACAGGCGCGACTGCGACTCGTGCACGCCGAGCGAGACGGCGCCGCCGATCGGGGTGCGCTGCCACGCTCCGGGCAAGCCCTGCTCGTAGAGTCCGTGCCCCGCCTCGTGCAGGATGCCGAAGAGCGCCGGACGGAAGTCGCCGGCGTCGAAGCGCCAGGTCAGCCGAACGTCGCTCGGTGCGAATCCGCTGCAGAACGGGTGCGGCGCCAGGTCGAGCCGCCCCGCGTCGAAGTCGAATCCGATCGCCTCGGCCATCGAGCGTCCGAACGCGTACTGGGCCGCCGCGGGAAAGTCCCCGCGCGCCGGTGACTCGTCGATCGTGCGCCCACACTCGCGGACCCCGTGAACGATCGGCGCGAGCACGTCCCGCAGTTCGGCGAACAGCGGCACGAGCTTGGCTTCGGTCATCCCGGGCTCCCACTGATCGAGGAGCGCGTCGTACGGCGTGATGTCGCCGCGCGCGAGCAAGCCCGCCTCCTCGCGCTTCAGACCGATCATGTGCGCGAGGTCGCGCTCGAAGAGCGAGAAGTCCGCGGCCTTGCGCGCGGCAACCCAGGACTCGTGCGACAGCGTCGCGGCTTCGGCGAGCGCGCGTGCGAGCTCGCCGGGGATGCGCGCCGCGCGATCGAACGCGCGGCGCGCTTCGCGCACCTGGGCATGCTCTGGCGTTCCGTCCACGGCGCCTTCTTCGGCGGCGCGGAGCGCGTCCTCCATCTCGGACGAAACGAGCTTCTCGTGGCGCAGGCCGGCGAGTGTCGCCTGGAGCTTGCCGCGCGCGGCGCCGCCCTTCGACGGCATCTGCGTCTCTTGATCCCAGGCGAGAATCGAGCTCGCCTTCCCGAGGTCGTCGACCTCTGCCCAAAGGCGGAGCAGCGGCGCGAGCGCCTGGTTCGCTTCACCCGTGCGACTCGTGTCGTTCACGCGCTGCGGCTCAGCCGCGATCGGTCGGATACGAGCGCTGCTCGTGGCCCGTGTAGACCTGACGCGGGCGGCCGATGCGGAAGGCGGGGTCGTTGCGCATCTCGAGCCACTGCGCGATCCAGCCCGGGAGGCGTCCGAGCGTGAACATGACGGTGAACATGTTCACCGGGATCCCGATCGCCTGATAGATGACGCCCGAGTAGAAGTCGACGTTCGGGTAGAGCTTGCGCTCGACGAAGTACTCGTCGGAGAGCGCGACCTCTTCGAGGCGCATCGCGATCTCGAGCAAGCGGTTCGAACCGCCCATGCGCGCGAGGATCTCCTTGCACGTGTCCTTCAGGATCGCGGCGCGCGGGTCGTAGCTCTTGTAGACGCGGTGCCCGAAGCCCATCAGGCGCGTCACGTTGTTCTTGTCCTTCGCCTTGCGCAGGAAGACGTCGGCGCTGCCCTCTTCGACCGCGATGCGTTCGAGCATCTCGATCACCTTCTGGTTCGCGCCGCCGTGCAGCGGGCCCCACAGCGCGCTGATACCGGAGGCGATCGTGGCGTAGAGGTTGGCCTGCGAGCTGCCGACGAGGCGCACGGTGCTCGTCGAGCAATTCTGCTCGTGATCCGCGTGCAGGATCAGCAGGAGGTCGATCGCCTTGGCGATGACCGGGTCGACCTCGTACTCCTCGCACGGCGTCCCGTACATCATGTGGAGGAAGTTCGAGCAGTAGTCGAGGTCGTTGCGCGGGTACATCGTCGGCTGCCCGATCGAGTGCTTGTACGCGCATGCCGCGATGGTCGGCATCTTCGCGAGCAGCCGCACGATCGCGCGATGGATGCGATCCTCGGTGTCGGCTTCGCGGTAGAAGGTCGAGAGCGCGGCGACGGCGGCGGCGGACACCGGCATCGGGTGCGCGCTCTTCGGCATGAAGTCGAACAGGCGCCGGTAGTCCTCGTGCAGCATCGTGTGCACGGTGACCTCTTGCTTCAGGTTCTCGAGCTGCTCGCTCGTCGGCAACTCTCCGTAGAGCAGGAGCCACGAGACCTCGAGGAAGGTGCTGCGCTTGGCGAGCTCCTCGATGGGATAGCCGCGGTAGCGAAGGATGCCCTTCTCACCGTCGATGAACGTGATCGCGCTCCGGCAGGCGCCGGTGTTCGCGAATCCGGGGTCGAACGTGATCAGACCCGATTCGCCTCGCAACCGACTGATGTCGACAGCCCTCTCACCCTCGCTGCCCTCGATCACGGGCAGCTCGAACGTCTTGCCGTCAAAGGTCAGCTGAGCCGTCGGCTGTGCCGCGCCCTCGCCACTGGTTCCCATCGTTTCGATATTCGGGTCTCTGAGTGTCATCGGGTCCCATTCATCGGCTGAAGGACCGCTGAAGTTGACCGGGCAGACACTCTAGCGGCGGCACGATCCAGCCTCAACGACCGCGGTCTCAAGAGCTGCGATCGGCGGACATCCCGGAACGGTCCCCGCCCGGTTCCGCTGCTTCGTTGTCGACCCACGCCCCGCCTTCGACCTCGGGAAGCGCGAAGCGCAGATAGCTCTCGAATCGGGCCGTCTCGCTCCACGGAAGGGTGAAAAGCAGCCCAACTCCGCACAAAAGCACGCCGGACAGGCCGACGATCGCGAGCACGCCGAAGTAGATGAGGAGCTGGATTCGATGGCCGTCCGCGAGCTCCCACGATCGTTGCAATGCGTCGACCGGACGCTTGCCTTCCACCGCGACCACCGGGGCGACGAGCGCGAAGCCGAGCAGCAGGTAGACGAAGATCGGCGCGTAGGCGAGCGAGAAGACGACCCCCGCGACCCAGCCGATGGCGTCGAGATCCACGACGCTGGCCGCCAGGATCGGCCCGTGAAACAGGACGACGAACGGCAGCGCTGCGAGGGCCACGATGAGCGTCGTCAGGAAGCGCGCCACGAGGATGTGGAGCCAGAGTCCGCGATCCTGGAAGAGGTCGCGGAAGCGCTCCTCACCCGTGACCATGACGCGCTGCGCGGCGCCGGCGAAGCCGATCTGCAAGAGTCCGTTCACGACGAACGCGACGAGGCCCAAGCAGAAGCCCCAGCCCGAAAAGGCCCACACGACATCGCGCACACTCGGCAACCACTCGACCGACAAGCGCGACGGAGTGAACGATCCGAGGAACTGATTCTCGCCGCCGGTCGCGACGAGGAGGAGCGCACCGACGAGGACCGTCAGGGGCGCGTGCCGGATCAATCGCCAGGAGACTCCGAGAGCTCGAACGGGGTCGTAGGCTTGACGAAAGTCCATCGGCAGGGGATCACCGCGCGGCGCCGGCGCAGTTTACCGGCCACCTACGCTTGCTCCCGGACCTATTTCTGGCGCTCCGCCCGCCGGTGCGCCACCGCGAGAGCGTCGGAACTCAGCGCGGGCGTTCCGAGCCTTCGCCGGAACCGTTCGCCTCGAACTCGATCGCGAGCCCGGTGCGGTCCGAGCCCATCCGATTGACGCGGACGATGCGCCCGACGCGCGTCTTGGATCCGTCGCCCTCGTTCCACTCGACGGTCACGCGCGGCGCGCTGTCGAGGAAGCAAAGGATGCCGGCGCGCGACAGGTTCTCGGTGAACCCGTCGAGCACGCCATCGTCGAACGTCACGCGCACGGGGACTTCGACGGAGCGCCGCGGCTCGCAACGGTTCTCGGACGCGACGGCTTCGGACTGGCTCGGGTCTCGTTCTTCCTTCATGTGGGGCGCGCGAGGATCACGCAGGGTCGCTTTCGGACGAATCGCCCCGCGACTTGATCCGGCGTCGGCGCGACCTCCCTCGGACACCGCCCGTGCCCCTCGTGGCGGACAGTCGCGCCCGCGGCCCGACGCGCGCGGACCGACAACGCCTTGGCACGCGGTTCGCCCAGACCGCGGCACGGCCAGCAAGACCGACCCGAGTTCGGGCGGACACTGCCGACTTCAGAGAGATGACTCCAATGAAAGCAGAACGACGACTGACGATGCTCGCTTCCCTCGCGCTCGCCCTGGTGTTCGCACCCGCGGCCTCTGCGCAACGCTCGGCCGTCCGCGCGACGTCCTACGGCGGCGCGCCGTCGGCGCTCCGGTCGACCGCGTACGAATCCCAGCGCGACCTCCGCTCGCCGCGCTACGGAAGCCGCGGTGCGATTCGCTCGACGAGCTACGGGCGGCGCGCGCACTACGTCCAGGCACGCGCCTGGGTCCCGGGTCACTACGCGACCGAGCGGCGCGACGTGTGGGTGCCGGCTCGCACCGAATCGGTCTGGGTCGAGCCCGTCTTCGACGTGAGGTGCGACTCGCGCGGAGTCAGCGTGCGCATCCTCCTCCGCGAGGGGCACTACCGCGACGTCTATCACCCGGGGCACTACGCGTCGCGCTCCGTCCAGGTCTGGGTGCCGGGACACTGGAGCGAGTCCGGCTGTCGAACGTAGGAACCGAACGGGGAAGCGATCCATATCCGAGAGGTCGATTCCCTTGGACGGAATGCGCGCGGCAGGGGGTTTCGCGCATCTCCACGCCGGGCTCCGCGGTCTCCGCGGAGCCCTTTTTCGTGTCCGACGCGGAGCGCGATCAGTCGCGCGACGACGCGGCGTCCGCGCTCGCGAACGCCGCAGCGAACCATGCGCCGATCGCCTCGGCCGCGCCCCGCTCCGCGGTGAACGCGAGGGTCGCCGCGCCGCGCGCGCGCACGACGTTCGCGCGCGCGGGCGCCGCAGCGTCGGCGTTCGCTCCGACGAGCAGCGTCGGCACGTCGGGCAGAACGGGGCCCGGACCGGCGACCGACGAGACGAGCACGATGCCGTCGACGTCGACGCGCTCGCGGGCGGACGCGAAGTGCACGCCCGCGACCGAATCGCCGCGGGCGATGAGCACCACACGCGGCGCGTCGAATCGATCCCGCAGCTCTGCCACCACGCGTGCGAGTCGCGCGCCGTCCACCTCGGCGCGCTCGAGCGCGAACACGTCGACGCCGAGGCGCGCCGCAACCGTCCGCCAGTCGCGTCCCGAGGGTCCGGTGAAGAGCTGTCCCGGCGCCTCGCCCGAGGGCGTCGTGACGACCCACAGTCCAGCGGACAGCGCTCCGCCCTCACGCGGCGCGCGCAGCAGCTCGCCCGGGAGTCGCGCCCCATCCGCGGCCTGCTGAGTGGCCCCTCCGTCGAGCTCGACCGCCCACTCCCGCGGTCCGTCGAGTCCGGCGAAGCGCATTCCGAGCCGCTCGACGCACAGCATGCGCTCCAAGCGGGAGAGCGGTTCGCGCGCGAGCAGCTTCCGGGTGAGCTCCGCTTCGAGCGCGGCCGGTGACGTGGCAAGCGACTCGAAGCGCGAGCCGAACTCCGAGACGCCGAGCACGTGCACCGGCGCGCCTCGGACGGTTCGTCCGTCGACGACGACCTCGGGAGCGAGAACGAGCGCATCGAACGAACCCCGCGGCGCGCGCACGTACATCGAGAAGCCGCGCGCGAAGTCCGACGCGCCGAACGGCTCGACGCGCGCCGTCGTCGCTCCCCCACCGTCGTGTTCGGGATCGACCCAGACGAGCGCGAGCTCGACGCGTTCCTTCCACGCAGTCGCGTACAGCCGCGACACGTCGACACGCAGCGCCATCCCGGCCTCGTCGTCGGACGAGCGTACCGACACGACGCCGGGTACGACGCGTAGGTCGATGGAGTCCGCGAAGCGCACGAGCGTGTCGTCGCGCACGGCGTCCAGGCTCGGAGCGTCGAACAGCCGTGTCGCGAGCGCCAGCGACTCCAGCGCGGGGCGCGCGTCGAGCCCCTCACCCGAAACGGGGAGCTCACGCAGCGCGTCCTCGACGCGACGTCGGTCCGCGCTCGGCGCGCGGTCCCAGGCCTCGAAGAAGCGCGCGGTGCGTTCGGCGCGCACGGCGCGCGCGTGAAGGTCGGCCAAGGCGGGCGCGAGCGCCTGCTGCGCGAGGGGCGTGCAGAGCGCCGCGCAGATCGCACCGGCGACGATCACCGCGCCCCACCGTCGTCGATGGCAGCGAGCAGGTCTTCGACCACGCACGGCCGCTCGTCGAAGGTCCGCAGTCGCACGTGCTTCGCGACGTCGGCGTCGAGCGCGCTGCGCGGAGCCAGGCCGATGAGCTCGCTGTCGAGGATCGGCACGGAGTGTTCGCCGGCGAGCCGGGAGATCTCGTCGAACACGCGGACGAGCCCGGTCGTCGCGTGGTCGCAGAGGTTCATGCTCACCTGCACGCGACCCGCGCGTTCGAGCCGCAGTCCGAGCGCGCGCACGCCGGGCAGTCCGCCACTGGACTCGCGGATCGAGCGCGCGATCGCCTGTGCGGTCGCGAGGTCGGTCGAGTCCAGGTTCACGTTCCAGGCGACGAGGAACGGACGCGCTCCGATGGCGCAGAACCCCGCGGTCGGATGCGCCGTTCGCGGCCCCTCGTCCGGACACACCTCCGGGTCGCCCGCGGCCGCGCGCTCGCGCACTCGCTCGAGCCCGCCTTTGCGAACGAACGGGAGGCTGCGGCGCAGTGGCACGCGCGCCGCGTCGCCGTAATAGAAGACGGGCAGGTCGAGCGACGTCCCGACGCGCCGTCCGAGCGCGTGCGCGAGCGCGACGCACTCCTCCATGGCGACGTCCCCGAGCGGTACGAACGGAAACACGTCCACCGCGCCGATGCGCGGGTGCACACCGTCGTGATCGCGCACGTCGATGCGCTCGACGGCGAGTTCGATCGCCACGCTCCCCGCATCGAGCGCGCGCTCGATCGGAACGGCGTACGTGAGCACCGAACGGTTGTGATCCTCGTCACGGCTCGCGTCGAGCACGCGCGCGCCGCTACGCGCGACCGCCGCGGCGACGTCGTCGAGCCACTCCGGCGAGCGTCCGTCGCTGAAGTTCGGAACGCACTCGACCCAGGCGGTGCTCATTCCCGTTCGCAGGCGACCTGCCCGGCACAGACGACGGCGCGCACGGGGTTCCTCCCGAACTCGTAGCACAGATGCTTGTGGCCGGGGACGTCGAGCACGAGCACGTCCGCGCGCTTGCCCGCCTCGAGCGAACCGATCTCGCCCGCACGATCGAGCGACGCCGCCGCATTCAGCGTCGCCGCCGTCAGGCACTCGGCGACCGACATCCGCAGACGGAGCGCGGCCCACGTCAGGACCTCGGGCATGCTCTGCGTGTAGCAGCTGCCGGGGTTGAAGTCGGTCGCGAGCGCCGGCGCGAGCCCGGCCTGGATCATGCGTCGCGCCGGCACTTCCTGGTCGACGCGCAGGTAGAGCGGCACGAGCGGACAGAGGACGGGAATCACGTTCGCCGCGGCGAGCGCGTCGATACCCGCCGGCGACACGAACTCGAGATGGTCCGCGCTCGACGCGCCGAGCTCGGCGGCGAGCTGTGCCCCACCGAGCGACGTCAGCTGATCGACGTGCAGCCGGAGCTTCATGCCCAGCTCTCGCGCGCGCCCGAGGACGCGGCGCGTGTCGTCGAGCCCGAAGACGTGCGCTTCGGTGAAGATGTCGCAGTACTCGGCGAGGCCGCTCTCGACGACGGCGGGGAGCATCCGGTCGACGAGCAGGTCGAGGTACGCACCGCGATCGTCGCGAAACTCGGGCGGCACGTCGTGCGCGCCGAGGAACGTCGACACGACCTCGACCGCGTGGGTTCGATTGGCGCGGTCGATGACGCGCAGGCACTTCAACTCGTCGTCGACGGACAACCCGTAGCCGCTCTTGGCCTCGACCGTCGTCGTCCCCATCTCGAGGAAGCGATCGAGCCGAACGAGCAACAGGGCGAGCAACTCGTCCTCGGACGCCTCGCGCACGCCGCGCAACGACGAAGCGATCCCGCCTCCGGCCTGCGCGATCTCCACGTACGTCGCGCCGGCCGTGCGCAGCTCGAACTCGTCCTCGCGCGTCCCGGAGAACACGGGGTGCGTGTGCGCGTCCACGAAGCCTGGAACGATCGTGCCGCCGCGCGCGTCGAGCTTCTTTGCCGGTGCATAGCGCGCCAAGAGTTCGCGCTCGCCGCCGACGGCGACGATGCGTCCCGCTCGAATCGCGACGGCGCCGCCTTCGATCACGTCGATGCGCGCGAGGTCCGCGCCTCGGCGCGCTTCGAATCCGCGCGGCGTGGCGAGCTCGTTCGCGCCGTGGACCAGGAGGTCGATCGGCTCGGATTCGGGCGCAGCGTTCACGCGCGGGAGTCTAACCGACGTCGCCGCCCGTCTCGCTAGACGGCGACGCGGGCGCGCTCGCGCGGCGCGAACACCGACGCGTTCATCGCCATGCGCATCCGGCGCGCGATGCGCTTCCGCGAGCGGAAGACGATCATCTTCATGTTCGACCTTCCGACCTCGAGCACGCGCCCGGCCTCCTCGTACGAGAGGCCCTCGACCTCGACCAGGTGCAGCGTCCGACGGTCGCGCTGGGAGAGCTCCTCCCAGGCGCGCGCGTAGTGCGCGAGGAACAGCATGTAGGCGTTCCCGAGCTGACGCCCCTGTTCGTCCGCCGAGACCTGATGCGCCGGGTTCTCGCGCTCGTCCACGGGCTCGTTCAGCCCGTCGGGCAGCTCCTGGAAGAACATCCGCGGCCGCGGGGCACTCGCGCGTCGCACGATGTTCCCGGCGATCGTCCGCACCCAGACCCGGAAGCTCCCGGAGTGCTCGTCGCGAAAGGCGCTCGGATAGCGGTAGACGTTGACGAACGTGTCCTGGAGCAGCTCCGCGGGATCGAGATGCCCCAGGCCGCGGTGCAGGAGGCCGCGGATCCACTGCTGGACCGCGCGGCGCGCGAAGGCGTAGAGCGCCTCGAAGCTCTCGGGCTCGCGCGTGTCGCGAAAGAGCGCCATGAGCGCGGTGCCGATGCGGTTCTCGTAGTCGTCGGCGCTCTCCCCCTCGGCGCGCGTCACGTCGACTTCGCGGGCGACGAGGGCGCGGAGCACCCCGGGCCAAGCGGCCAGGCGCGCCAGGCAATCGGCGGGAACGGTCGGAACGGGCGCAAGCGGGGTCAGGGAGTAAGCGCTCATGGGGGGACGGAGATACACGCGACGTACCAAAGGAGCGGGGAACCCCGCCGATCCGCCTCAACACCTTGCCAATACTCAACTTAGGATTTGAGACGAGCGCCGGGTGAGCCCTTTCGCACACCCCGGTCGAAGGCCTCCGGGCGGTTCCCGGGCGGTTCGGGGGAGCGCTCCCGCTCGTCGGCGGCCGGCGTGCGCTTTCGCTCGAACCTCGCTAACCCATTGCTTGGCACCCACTTGGCGCGTCGACCGGTCTTGGGCGCGGCAGACGGCCCAGGGGCGGTCAACCCGCGTTCCCCGCGCGGCCGATGAACTCGCCCAGCCCGCCGCGTCGCGGCCCAGCGCGTGCTCGCCCGCGCGTCGCAGCAAGCTACGATGGCAGCGGGCGCGGGAGCATGAGGCTCCCGCCCCGAAGACCCCCGACCCCGAGCCACGCTCTTGAACCTCCCAGGTCCCGCGGCCCTCGCGGCCGCCGTTCCTAGACCCGAAGTCCTCGGCGACGTCGAGATCGTGGTCCTCGCCCTCTTCGCGTTGGCGTTGACCGGACTCTTCGCGCTGCTTCGGTCCGCGCTCCTGCACTCGGTCCCCTCGCGCCTGCTCGAACAGGTGCACGGCGACGCCGAGCGCGAACGTCTCGAACCCTTGCTCGCGCGAGCCGAGGCGCTCGCCACGAGTGCGAGCATCCTCGAGATCACGTCGGAGATCTTCTTCGTCGTCCTGACCCTCGGCGCGATCGGCGAGGAGCTCACCGCCGGAACGATGGGGTTGGCGCTCGCCGCCCTCGTGCCGCTGCTCGTGCTCGTGACGGAGGTCGTCCCCAGCGCGTTGCGCGGCGAACGCTCCGATCGACTCCTGCTCTTCACGCTGCCCGGCTTCGACATCCTGCAGCGACCGCTCGCGGCGATCATCCTCGCGCTCGAGGGCATGCGGCGGCTCGTGATGCGCCTCTTCCGCGTCCCCGACCGCGCGCGCTCGGCGCGCAGCATCGTCGAGGGCATCCGCAACGTGATCGAGGACTCGGAGCGCGAGAACGAGCTCCTGGAGTCCGAGCGCGAGATCATCGAGAACGTCGTCGAGTTCTACGACGTCGACGTGGCCGAGGTCATGACGCCGCGCACCGAGGTCACGGCGGTCGGCATCAGCGAGGGCGTCGCGGCGGTCGTGCGCGCGATCGCGAAGTCGGGACACAGCCGCATCCCCGTCTTCGAGCGCAACCTCGACCGCATCGTCGGCATCGCGTACGCGCAGCACATCCTGCAGGTCGTGTCCGAGGGCTCCAGCGACGACGTCGCGCTCGCCGACCTGCTCCAGCCGGTCGGCTTCGTGCCCGAGACGAAGCTCGTCTCCGAGCTGCTCGGCGAGTTCCGTCGCGACCGGCGCAAGACCGCGGTCGTGCTCGACGAGTACGGCGGCACGGCGGGCATCGTCACGCTCAGCGACATCATCGCGGAGCTCGTCGGCGAGGTGCGCGAGGAGCTCGGCGAGCCGCTGCCCGAACGCATCCGCCGGCGCGCGGACGGCTCGTTCGAGATCCACGCCGGACTGCGGATCAGCGAGCTCAACGAGGAGCTCGACCTCGACCTGCCCGACGAGGAGGACTTCGACACGGTCGCCGGCTTCGTGCTGTCGCGCATGGGCCGCTTTCCGAAGGCGGGCGAGAAGCTGGAGTGGAACGGGATCGAGATCGAGGTCCTCGCGGCCAACGACCGGCGCGTGCTCGAAGTCTTGTTCCGGAGGCCGGCCGCGACCAAGCTCTCCTGACGGAGAGCCCCGTGACCACGCACCCCTCGACACGCCGCGGCGCCTCCGCACAGACGCGAGACTCGGCGCTCGTCCTGCGGCGCTTTCGATACGGCGAGTCGTCGCTAGTCGTGCATCTGCTCACGAGCGCGCACGGACGCGTGAGCCTGCTCGCGAAGGGCGCGTACCGTCCGAAGTCCGCCTATTGCGGCGTGCTCGACCTGTTCGACACGCTCGACCTCACCTGGCGCGCGCGCCGTGGCGCGGACCTCGGCCTGCTCGCCGCGGGCGCGATCGAGAGTCGGCGGCGGCGCGTCTCGTCGAACCTCGAGAGGTATCGAGCGGGGCTCGCGATGCTCGAACTCGCCGGGCTCGGCGCGCGCGAGCAGCACGAGGAGCGCGACCTGTTCGCGCTCACCGAAGCCGGGCTCGACGCGCTCCACGCCGCCGAGGTCGAGCCCGAGCTGTGCTGCGCCGTGTTCGACCTGCGCTTCCTGCGCCTGCAGGGCGTGGCTCCCGCGCTCCGGCGTTGCGCGATGTGCGGCACCGACCTGCCGAGCGGCGCGGGATCCGTCCCGTTCTCGATCGCGCTCGGCGGCCGCCTTTGCGAAGCGTGCGCCCGCGAGGCACGGAGCGACGACGCACGCGGGGCCGAAGCGGTCGGGAGCGAGTCGTTCGCGACGCTACGGCTCGCCCAGAGCCTGCTCGACACACCCTTCGATCACGTGGCGCGAATTCGACTCGATTCGGGACGAACCCGAAGTCTGCGTGCGTTCGTGCGACGCTTCCTCGAATATCATCTCGAGACGCGACCCCGGGTTTGGGGTCCGCGGTCCCGCGCCGATCGCACGCTGCCCCGTCGACGATGATGCGTTCCCTCCTCCGCCGCGCCCTGCTCGCGCTCCTGCTCCTCACGTCCCTCAGCGCGTGCTCGACGCTGCGCCAGTCGAAGTACGGCATCGATCGCGAATCGGCGCCGCGGCACATCGCCACCGCGAAGGCCGACGTCGAGGGCAAGCACTGGAGGCGCGCGATCGACCGGCTGGTCGAGGTGCGAGCGACGCGACGGCTCGTTCCCGAGGATCGCGCCCAGACCGAGCGCCTCCTCACGGTCGCCGTCGACGCACTGATGGAGCGCTACGAGGGCGAGGGCTACGGCTCGGACAACTACAACCGGCTCTTCGAACTCGACCTGCCGCCGCGCATGCGGGCGACCGCGGGGATTCGGACGGCGGAGAAGCTGCTCGACGAAGGGCACCCGGTGCTCGCGTACAAGAAGATCCGCGAGGTCGATCGCGTTCTGCCGACGCACTCGGTCCGCGTGCTCGCCGGTGAAGTGCTGGCGAAGATCGGGCTGTCGCTCATTCGCACCCGGGGCAACTACTACTTCTTCTTCAGCTACGCCGCGCGCGGCATGACCGCGCTCGAGTACCTCGTCGTGCAGTATCCGCTCAGCACGGGCTGCCCCGAGGCCTACGCCGAGCTCGCCGCGTACTACGAGAGGAAGGGCGACATCGACTACGCGATCGAGCGGCATGAGGACCTCGTCGTCTATCACTCGGACAACCCGCTCGCGGTCGTGTCGGCGGCCAAGCTGCCCGGGCTGCGCATGCGCCGCTTGCGTCGCGACGACTACGACCGCGCCGAGATGCTGCTCGCGGCGCGCGAGATCGAGCGCTGGTTGCTCGACCATCCCGGGCACGAGCTCGAGCAAGGGGTGCGGGAGCTGCAGGTCGACTGCATGACGCGCATCGCGAAGAACGACCTGATCCTCGCGCGCTACTACAAACGCATCGGCGCGCCGTTCGGAGCGCGCATGCACGCCGAGCGCGCGTTGGCACGGGCGGACCGTTCGGGCCTCGAAGCCACCGCGACCGAAGCGCGCTCGCTGCTCGCGAAGCTCCCCGCGAGCGACGCGGAACGGCCGACCGTCGAGATCCTTCCCGCGCCGGGCGAGGAGCCGTCCGAGGACGTGCGGCCGTGAGGCGCAGCGTCCCCCGACTCCCGCGGGCGCGCGCTCGGTTCATCGCGGTGCTTCTCGCAGCGAGTGCAGCAGCGAGCTGTGGCTGGCACGCGGGTCTCGTCGCGCCTGACGGAATCCGCAGCATCGGGGTCGAGGTCGTCACGACGAACCGGGATATTCTCGAGCGCGGCTTCGAGGCGCGCTTCACGGACGCGCTCTCGCGGGCCGTCTCCGACCTCGTCGGGGTCCCGCTCGTGGCGCCGGCCGACGCGGACGCGATCGTCCGCGGTCGCATCGTCGACTACCGGCGGCGCTCCGGAATCCGCTCGACCCAGAACCGGCTCGTCGAGTCCGGGATCCTCGTCCGCGTCGACGCCCAGGTGATCGACGGGAGGAACGGCGCTGTGCTGCGGGAGACCGGCAAGCCGAGTCACGTTTGGACCGGCTACGCGCTCGGCGACGACGTCGAGGAGAACGAGGCCGAGGCGCGCAATCGCGCGTTGCGGCACATCGCCGATACGCTCGTCCTCGACCTTTTCGCGCCCCGAACCGAATCCGCGGACGCCTCCTCGACGAACGAACAGACGAACGCCCCCCGATAGACGGAGCGCGCGAAGAACGGGGCACCATTTAAGGTACGGTGAGCGCCAAGGCGGTGCTCGCCCCTCGCGAGCCGTCCCGAATCCGACGATAGAACCTCCATGTCCGACGTGGCCCCCGATCCCGAGAAGAACCGCCGCTCGCGGTCCCTGAGCTCCTTCATCCTCGTCGTCCTCGTGCTGGTCGTCGTGCTCGCCGTACTCGGCGACAACACGCTCCAGGCCGAGGACACGCTGAGCCAGGACCGCTACGAGTGGAACCTGCACACGGGCAGGATCACGAGCCAGGAGTTCCTCGGCACGGAGAAGGGCACGACCCTCATCAAGGGGAAGTACAAGAAGGACACGCCCGGCGAGGGTCGCTTCCGGACGAACTTCTCGACGCTCGAGGGACGCGAAGAGCGCTTCCAGCAGCTCAAGAGTGTCCGCGAGTACTACCCGATCTCGCCCGAGGTGCTGGTCGCCGCGATCCAGCGCGGGGAGTGCCAGCCGAGCGACGCACGCTCGCTGGTCGCGCAGTGGAAGCCGGTCGAGAAGAAGGCCGCCGACGGCGAGCGCACCGAGGAGCCGATCGTCGCCGACGAAACCATCGGCGTCTTGCGTGACGAGAAGCTGCTGGTGCGCGCGATCGTGAAGAGCGAGTCCGCGCGCACGGGCGACTTCGCCGGCGTACGCCTGCCCGAGGCTTCGGGCACGTACCACCTCGACGTCCAGATCAAGAAGGAGACGGACATCGCGAGCGTGCTCGACACGCTCACCGCGTCCGGCGCCGCGCTCCACGTCCAGAGCTTCGACCTGTCGACCGAGAACGGCGGCACGTTCTGGAAGGACGGCACGTCGCCCATGTCTTGGATGCTGTTCGTCCTCGGCCCGTGGGTCCTGCTGTTCGTCGTGTTCATGATCCTCATGCGCCAGATGCGCTCCCAGGGCGGAGCCGGTGGCGTCATGTCCTTCGGGCGCTCGCGCGCGCAGCTCTACTCGAAGGAGAACCACACGAACGTGACCTTCGACGACGTCGCGGGGAACGAAGAGGCCAAGGCCGAAGTGCGCGAGGTCGTCGAGTTCCTGAAGAACCCCACGCGCTTCACCCGCGTCGGCGGACGCATTCCGCGCGGTGTGCTGCTCGTCGGTTCGCCCGGCTGCGGCAAGACGCTGCTCGCGAAGGCGATCGCCGGTGAGGCCGAGGTGCCGTTCTATTCGATCTCGGGCTCGGACTTCGTCGAGATGTTCGTCGGCGTCGGCGCGAGCCGCGTGCGCGACCTCTTCAAGCAGGCGCGCGAGAACAGCCCGTGCATCATCTTCCTCGACGAGATCGACGCCGTCGGGCGCCGCCGGGGCAGCGGAATGGGCGGCGGGCACGACGAGCGAGAGCAGACTCTCAACGCGATCCTGGTCGAGATGGACGGCTTCGGCACGGACGAGGGCATCATCGTCGTCGCGGCCACGAACCGCCCCGACGTGCTCGACCCCGCGCTGCTGCGCCCGGGCCGCTTCGACCGCGAGGTCACGATCGAGCTCCCCGACCGCGACGGACGCGAGGCGATCCTCGGCGTGCACATCAAGAAGGTGAAGACGGCCGACGACATCGACCTCGGCACGCTCGCGCGCTCCACGCCGGGTTACTCCGGCGCGGACCTCGCCGCGATCATCAACGAGGCGGCGATCATGGCGGTGCTCGCCAAGCGCGACGCCGTCACGATGGAAGACCTCGAAGAGTCGCGCGACAAGGTGCGCTACGGCCGCCAAAAGATGTCGCGCAAGATGGAGGAGGAGGATCGCCGCATCACCGCCTACCACGAGGCGGGACACGCGATCGTCGCTGCGTCGCTCGAGGAGACCGACTCCCCGCACAAGGTCACGATCGTTCCGCGCGGACGTGCGCTCGGCTCGACGATGGTGATCCCCGAGAAGGAGAGCTACCACATGCGCACGCGGACGCTGCGCGCGCAGCTGTCGATGCTCTTCGGAGGACGCATCGCCGAGGCGCTCTTCTGCGGCGACGTCTCCGCCGGCGCGTCCGACGACATCCGCCGCGCGACGGATCTCGCGCGCGCGATGGTCACCGAGCTCGGCATGAGCGAGGCCATCGGTCCGATCAACTACGCCGAGCGGCAGGGCTCGGACTTCCTCGGCACCGAGCTCATGCGCGGCAAGCAACACTCCGAGCGCACGGCCCAGTTGATCGACGAGGAAGTCGGCCGGATCCTGCGCGAGAGCTATGCGCGCGCGGAGGAATTGCTCCAGGCGAAGAAGGAGCAGGTCGCAACGGTCGCCCAGGCGTTGCTCGCGTACGAAACGGTCTCCGGCGAGGACATCGACCGCGTCCTGCACGGCGCGACGGTCGAGGACCTGCGCCCGGCACCGAAGGAGCCCGAGGCGACACCGCCGAGCGGATCCTCCGGGGACGCCCAGCGCGACGGACGCGCCGACGACCTCGAGGCCGGCGGCTTCCCCGGCAACGCCGGACTCTCCCCGGCCTGACGCGCACCGAAGTGGCCGGCTCGCCGCGTTCGGTCGACTTGCGCTTCTCCGAGCTCGCGTGCTCGCTCGCTCCGCGCGCGATCGGTGCGCACACTGGTGCCGACGCGTTCCGGGTCGAATTCGCGCGCGCCGCGCTCCTCGACGGTGACGCCGAACGCCTCGCCGGCGCGAAGGAACTCACGCTGTGCTCGGCCAGCCCCGGGGCCGGGCGCGCGACCCTCGGAGGTCCCTTCCCGGCGCTGAACGAGCTCCTCGACGCGTTCCCGAACGCCGTCGCGCTCGCGATCCTGCGCGCCGCGGTCCTCGAGGCGCGCCGCCCGCCGGCATCGGGGCGCCTCATGGGCGTGGTCAACGTGACGCCGGACAGCTTCTCCGACGGCGGTCGATTCGTCGA
>JAJDEV010000006.1 GCA_029259605.1 Planctomycetota bacterium
CCTCCCTCACCGGGTTCGACGACCCGTCGAGGTCGCCTGCACGCGCTTCGGTCGCGAAGCGCTGATCTGGCGCGCATCTGCGTCGATCTCGGCAAAGCCTCATGAAGAACCCGGGCTAGCCGGCGGAGACGGTCCGCTAGCCGCCCAGCTGACGCAGCCAGCCGTCGACGCGCCCGTCCGGTCCACCGAGTTCCACGTAGCGCGCGAGGTGCGTGCGCGCCTTCTCGGCGTCGCCGAGGAAGTTCATGTGGAGCAGGCCGAGGTAGAAACGCGCGTCGAGGTTGTTGGGCTCGAACTCCAGAACGCTCGCGAGGCGCTCGGCGGCGCGCGCGTATTCCTCGCGCTCGAAGAGCAGGACGCCCAAGCCGAGGTTCGCGCGCGGCACGTCGCCGAGGTCGGCCAAGACCCGCTCGTACTGGGCCTTGGCCAGGTCGAGCTCGCCGGACGCGTGGTACAGGAGCGCGAGCAAGGTGCGCGACTCGCCGTCGTCCGCGCCGAAGTCCAGGGCCTGACGCAGCTCGTCGGTCGCTCCGCGCACGTCGCTCTCGGCCTGCAACGCGACGGCGCGCAGCACCCGCAGCCGGCTGTCGCGCTCGTAGCGCCCGATCGATTCACTGAGGAAGCGCTTGGCCTGGTCGACGCGGTTCGAGTCCAGGTAGAGCGTCGCGAGGCTACGGCGCACGTCGACCGAGTCGCGTAGCTCGAGCGACGCGTTCCACTGCGTCTCGGCGTCGTTCTTCCGATCGAGAGCGAGGTACGCGTTGCCGAGCCACGCCGGTGCGCGCCACTCAGTCGGGTCCGCGCGCTTGGCTTCGACCAATGCGTCGACCGCATCCTCGTAGCCGCGTGCGTCCAGGAGGAGCTGACCGAGGTAGAGCCACGCGGTCGCGGGCGCGTCGAGTTCGGTCGCCTCGCGGAGCAACGACTCCGCTTCCTCGCGGTTGCCGGTTCGCAGGGCGAGCACGCCCTTGGCCGTCACGACGGCGCCCGCCTCCGCGCCCTTCTCGGACGCCGCCTCGAGATGCGTCGCCGCGTCTTCCCACTCCTCGCGGTCGATGTGGAGCCACGCGATCCCGACGCGCGCGTCGACGTACGACCCGTCCTTCTCGAGCGCTTCCCGATAGCTCGCGAGCGCGAGGTCGTCCTCGTGTTGCGCGTGGAAGATCTCGGCCTGGAGCAAGTACGCCTCGGCGTCGACGCACTCGAGCCGCAGCGCGTCGTTGATCTGCGTGCGCGCGCCCTGGAGGTTGCCCGCGTTGAGGACGGAGCGCGTGAGTTCGAGCAGGCGGACGTACTGATCCTGGGCCGGCGTCCGTTCGGCCACCGGAATCTGGCTGACGAGCGGCGGCGGCGGGGGGGCGAGATCGATGCCGCCGCCCGCGAGCATCGTCCCGACGACGCTGGCCACGGCGAGCAGCGCGATGCCGGCGACGACGTAGATCGTCCGCTTGCCCGAGGAGCGACCCGCCGCCGGGCCCGTGGCAACCGTCGCCGCGCCCTCCGTGGTCGACGCGCTCGCGCCGTGCCGCGCGCGAACCGCGGCCTGGGTCGTGACGATGCTCGTGCCGCCGAGGCTCCACGACGATTCGTCCATCGGGACCGACTCGAGCGCGCGCAGCATCTCGTGCGCGGTCTGATAGCGATCCTCGCGTTTGCGCTGCAGGCTCTTCGAGACGATCGTGTCGAGCTGCTCGGGGATGCGGAGCTCGGGGTGGTCGACGTGCAGCGAGGGGGCCTCTTTCGTCGCGCGCGAGAAGAGCAGCTCGGACATGCTCTCCTCGTCGAACGGACGAGCGCCCGCCAGCGCCTCGTACAGCATCAACCCGACGGCGTAGAGGTCGCTGCGCGAGTCGGTCTCGTCGCCCGCGGATTGCTCGGGCGACATGTACAACGGCGTGCCCAGGATGCGGCCCGCCTGGGTCAGGAACGCCGACTCCTTCCCGGGGACGTCGACGAGCTTCGAGAGCCCGAAGTCGAGCACCTTGATGCGCACGTCCTTGCCCGCGCCCGGGACGACCATGATGTTGTCGGGCTTCAGGTCGCGGTGGATGATGCCCTGGTCGTGCGCCTCGGCCAGGCAGCCGAGGATCTGGCGCATGAGCTGGATCGCGACGGCGACGGACAGCTTGCCCTTCGAGCGCAGATAGTTGCGCAGGTTCATCCCCTCGACGAATTCCATCGCGAGGTACACGACGCGTCCCTCGGCGCGATCGAAGTCGAAGATCTGGATCGCGTTCGGATGGCTGAACTTGCCGGCCGCGATGCCCTCGCGCTGGAAGCGCTGGAGCTGCTCGTCGCTGAGCTGCAGGTCCGTGTGCAGCACCTTCAGCGCGACCTTCTTCTTGAGCACGACGTGCTCGCCGCGATAGACGGTGCCCATCGCACCCGAGCCGATCTCGGCCAGGACGCGGTACTTGTCGTTCAGCGTCCGCCCGAGGAGGGGGTCGGTCGCATCCGCCGACTCGGGCGCTTTCGTTCCGCACTTGGGGCAGAACAGAAAGTCCGCGTCGTCCTCGTGCCCGCAGTTGAGACAGCTCGTCATCGGTTCGATCGTCGAGCGGCGGATTCTATCCGGTCGTCCACCGCCGCCCCACGATCGCTAGGGGGAACCGCGCAAGTCGAACGCAAGGTCCCGGAGATCTCGGCGCTAGCGCACGATCGGCGGGCCCGGGAAGGTCGAGCCGGTCGAGAGCTTCTTGACCTTCGCCGCCCGGCGCGCGTTGGGGATGCCGTAGCCGAGCACGTAGTTCGGATCGGACACGCCGTTGGCGAGGTAGTAGTCGCCCGACGAGAACAGGTTCGAGCGCATCCGCGCGACCGACCAGTTGGGGCGTGCCTGCGCGATGCAGGCCAGCGCGCCGGCGATCAGCGGCGTCGAGAGCGACGTTCCCGGGACCGAACTCGTGCAGTCCGTGTCGTCGTACACACACACCGTCTCGGTGTAGAAGCCGGTGGCGAGCACCTCGGGCTTCACACGCAGGTCGGCGGTCGGCCCTTCGGACGAGAAGTACGCGATGGCCCCCGAGGGCGTCACCGCTCCGACGGTGATGACGTCGAACGCGTCCGCCGGGGCGATGAGCGACGACGTCAACGGGTTCGTGTCGTTGCCGGCGTTGCCGGCCGCGGTCGAGTAGAAGATGCCGTTGCCCGTCGCGATGTTCACCGCGATCGTCGTCGTCGCCGTCAGGCCGTCGAGGTCCGCCTGCGTGTACCAGTCGATGTAGCCGAGCGAGGAGGTGACGACGTCACCGCCCTGCGACTCGATGTACTGCAGGCCCGCGACGTAGAAGTCCTCCTCCTGCTGGTACTCGTTCGTGACGTCCTCGGTCTTGCAGAGGATGAAGGACGCGTCGTAGGCGGCGCCGACGAGTTCGTTCGGCAGGTACGCCGCGATGCACCCCAGGATCCAGGTGCCGTGGTCGTGCTGGTTGGGGTCGTCGCTGCCTTCGTTCGCCGTGTTGGTGTCGTTGTTGATGAAGTCGTACTCGGCGACCACGTCGACGACGTGACCCGGCTGGTTGAACGCCTCGTGTGTGCGCAGGAAGCCGGTGTCCAGGATGCCGATGACGATGCCCTTGCCCGTGAAGCCGCGCTCGTGGAGGCCGGGGATGCCGATCTGCGCGAGCTGCGCGTACGTGATGCCGTAGAAGCTCGGCGGGTTCGCCGCGCGCGCCGAGGCGCTGGGGATCGGGGGCATGCTGCCGTCCTGGCGATCGACGAGCACGCCGCGACGCACGGGTTCGATGCGCTCTACGAAGGGGAGCGCGGCGATGCGCTCGAGCTCTTCGAGCGACGCGCGCACGCTCACCGCATTGAGCCACGAACTCTCGACGACGACCTCGACACCGGTCGCGCGCGTCGCCTCGATGTACTCGGCGCGCACCGGCACGTCGCGGACGTCGGCGAGGCCGGGTGCCTGACGTCGAGCGGCGCGGCGCGCGAGGGCGCGCGGGTTCATTTCTTCGATGACCCGATCCGTCGCGCGCCGGAGCTCGGCCGCATCACGGATGCCCTTGTCCTTGAAGTAGACCCACGCCTTCGAAGGCCCGCGTTCGTCGATGAGTCGACGCATCTGCGCGTGCACTTTGTCGTGCCGCGCGGGGGAGAGGGTCTGGGCGGTGGCCGGCGTCGCGAGGGTGGCGGCGGCGAAGAGCAGGGTCGGAAGCGGAGAGAAGCGCATGGAGGATCTCGTCGTGAGGGTCGCGGGGGGTTGGGGGGGGGACCGCGCGGGGTAGATGCTAACCGGATCGGGGCGAGATCGCAGGGCGCGCCCTCGACTCCGGTTTTCGAGCGACTTCCGGGAACGGTCGGCGCCGCACGGAAACGCGCGCTTGGCAACCCGCGAGGGCGTTCACGGGCGCGCGTTCGCGCGCAAACGCGTGAGCTCGTGCTCGAGGGGTGCGGGCAGCCCAGCGCGGAACTCGACGCGTTCGCGCGTCGCTGGATGCGCGAACGCGAGGGACTCGGCGTGCAGCGCGTGGTGCGCCAGCAACGTTTCGACCGACGCGGCATCGCGCGGTCGATAGAGCTTGTCCGCGACGACCGGATGTCCGACCGCATGCAGGTGCACACGGATCTGGTGGCGCCTGCCCGTCGTCGGTCGACACTCGAGGAGCGCGCAGTCTCCGAACGACTCGAGCACGCGAAAGCCCGTGTGCGCCGCGCGACCGTCGCGATCGACGTGCTGTAGATCGCGTTGTCCCGGGACGCGATCGAGCGCGAGGTCGACCTCGAACTCACCGCGCTCCGGCACGCCGTGGACGAGCGCGACGTAGCGCTTCTCGACCGAGCGTGTGCGGAACTGGTTGCGCAGGTTGTCGAGCGCGTTCGGCGTCTTCGCGACGACCATGACGCCGCTCGTCTCGCGGTCGAGGCGATGCACGATGCCGGGACGGTTGTCGGAGTCGATGCTCGGCAGCGGTCCGAAGTGCTCGACGAGGAGGTCGGCGAGCGTTCCGTCGGTGACGCGGTCGGTGCGATGCGTGACGATCCCCGGCGGCTTGTTCACGACCGCGAAGCGCGGCTCGGAGTGCAGCAGGTCGAGCCGCGCGCGTTCCTCCGGGAAGTGGACGATCAACGCTTCGCCGCCGCGCAGCGAGAAGTTCGAGCGCACGACCCGGCGACCGTCGAGCTTGACGCGCCCGCGCCGGACGAGCTTCTGCAGCTGGGCGCGCGAGCGTTGGGGGATCAGCTCGTCGAGCGCGCGGTCGAAGCGCACGCCCGAGAAGCGCGCCGGAACATCGACGCGGACGAACGGATCCGAGTCCGTCACGCGTCCGAAGGAACGAGGGTCAGCGTGGATGCGCCCGGAGCGAGCGTGAAGGTACCGACCTCGCCGGCCGGGTCGCCCTCGACGCTCCACTCGAGCGCGACGCCCGTCGGAAGCGTGTCGAGTACGACATCCCCGAACGCGTCGGTGCGCGCCGCCCACGCGCGCGGCGAACGGGAACCCCCGTCGCAGGTCGAGGCGTGACGCCCGCCCGCCGGCCGTACGGTGAGAAGCGCGTCGCGCCGCGGTGCGCCGAGCGCGTCGACGACGAGCGCGCGCAGTTCGGCGTTGCCGTGCAGCACGACGGCCGCCGCGCGATCGGCGCGCAGCTCGGTCGTCACGAGGATCTCGTCGCGGCCCGTGTCGAGCGCGCTGAACGCCGCGTCCGTGTACCCGCGGGCCGACACACTGCCCTCGAAGAAGATCGATCGCGTTCCGCCCGCGAGCACGAAGCGCGCGAGCCCCGTTGCGTCGGTGCGCGCCTCGATCGCGCGCCCGCCTTGGGGCGACTCGACACGAACGAGCGCGCCGGCGATGGGTGCGCCACGCGTGTCGAACACGGGGACGTCGATCGGTCGATTCGCGAGCGGGCGGAGCGCGATGGCCGCGCCGTCGACGAGCTCCGTCGCCGAAGCGTGTCGCGCCACGAAGCCAGGCGCCGCGATCGTGACGACTTCGTCGTCTGCGGCGACCAGCGCGAACACACCGGCGTCCGTTTCTTCGGCAACCCGCGGCGAGCGTGCCGGCGCGCGCACCGTGAGCGTCGCGTTCGGGAGGCTCCGCTCGCTCCCGAAGGCGACGACTCGGACGAGGCGCGGCGCGAGCGCGAGGCGCGACGACGTTTGGGGAAGCGGCTCGTCGTGCGAGCGACGCCCGGACGCGTGCACGACCGAGGCGGCTTGCGTGCCGTCGGCCACCGCGCTCACGGAGGCGCGTGCCGTGCCCGAACTCCACGTCACGAACCCGACGCCGAGCGCGATGACGAACAGGATCGCGAGCGCGCGTCTCATGGCAGCGTGCCCGTGTAGTTGTCGATGATCACGCGGAACCAGACCTGGTTCTGTCCGCCGTCGGCGCCCTCGGAGATCACCTCGAGGTAGTAGAAGTTGTCCGGTGTCGTCCCCGCAGCGGTGTCGAACGACATCTTGTAGGGGGGCGCGAGGAACTCCTGGCTCGCCAGCACGGGCGGCGGATCCTGCGAGGGCAGGAAGAGGTTCATCGTGACCTTCTGGATGCCGGCGCCGTTCGTGTCGTCGACGTCGAGATCGCTCGAGGCGACCTCGAAGTCCACGACGCCGGACACGGGGCCCGCGTCGCGCGGCGGACTGAGCACATCGATGCGCGGCGGAAGGTCGAGCGCGAGCTGGCGCGCCGCATCGACCGTGATGTCGAGCGTCAGGAACGGATCGCCGGGCTGCGAGACGTTCGTGACCGTGATCCCGTTCGTCGCGGCGTCGTCGAAGGTCTGCCCGCGTCCGAGCGCCGCATCCTCGACCTCGTTCGCGACCTGCCCGCGGGTCATGTCGAGCAGGTAGGTCGGGTCGTACGGATTCGTCGTCGCGCGAACGATGATCGGACCGTCGGCCGCGAGCGGTTCCGTCGAGCGGTACATCAGCCAGTAGTCCGACATCCCGTCGCGCCGGATGCGGATGGCCGTCGGCCCCTCGGTCGGATCGGGGTTCTCGAGCGACGTCAGCGTGTACCGACCGGTCTGCTCGACGGTGAGGATGTCGCTCGGATCGAGCCAACCCGCGCGCAGCTTGAACCACGGGTTCGAGACGAGGCGCCGACTCCAGAGCTGGCCGCTGCCCATCGGGTCGAAGATGTCGCCGTACTCGACGCGCGTACCGGCGCCGTTCGGGATGCCGTCCCAGAAGTCGGCGTGGCCGCGGCTCAGCGTGTGACCGAGCTCGTGCACGAGCACCCAGCGCAGCGTGTGCGGCATCCACGCCGTGCGGATCCAGCCGCGCGCGCCCGACGGCCAGACCTTCGGGCTGAAGAGCACCTCGCGGTCGTAGCTGTCGACGTCGTAGCCCGCCTTCTTCGCCGCGGCGATCGCATCGGCGCGCACGTGGACGAGCGCTGACGTCGGCGAGTAGTCGCTCATCTTCTTGTCGATGAGCAGCGGCGGCCACGTGTAGTCGATGTCGAGCGACAGCGTGCCGTACGAATCCTTGTCGTACGCGTCGACGACGTCGTCACGAATCGCGCGCACCTTGTTCTCACCCTCGGCCGTGGTCGGGAACAGCGCCGGGCCGTCCTGGAAGGAGACGACGATCATGAGGACCGACTTCGAACCGACGAACGGATAGAGCAGGACGTCGTCGACCGGGACGCCCACGGGCGGCGCGCCGCCGCCGCGCGACGACGAGCCACCGGAGCAGCTCGTTCCGGCCGGCGCGACGAACGCGAGCAGCGCGGCGAGCGTTGCGAGCCGAAGGGGTGCGGAGGCGCGCGGACGGGGACGGAAAACGGGCATCGGAGGGGGGGACTCGGGGAGGGGGCTTCGTGGGGCGCGGACCGGGAGGCGCGGAAGTCCGACCCCACGATAAGCGCGTCGCGCGTCGCTCGAAAGGTGACCGGGTCCCGTCGGACCCAAAAGGTCGCGTCGTTCGGCCGGAATCGCTTCGAGGCGGAGCATTCTTCCGCGTGGGGCTCGGGTACGTCCGGCGACGTACGACGCCGGGGGCCGTGCGCCGGCATCTGGGACCTCGCGCGCATCGCTAGGCCTGCGCGCGCGCCGCGTAACAAGCCGTTCCGTTGCGCTTCGACCGGCGCCCAACGGGGCGCGAGCCATCCGGGGCTGTACTCAGCGCGTTCGGGACGTGTTTTCGGGGCTCTCCATACGGCCGCTCGCGCGCGCGGCGCGCGGTGGAGACAGTAAGATCCGACCCGAACTCGTCTCCGTGTCCACCAGGCTCTTTCTCGCTCGAGCGCAATGAAACTCCATCGCCCCAGTCGTCAGCGTCTCCTGTCGTCCCCCCTCGCCGGCCTCATGGCCCTGGCCGCCTTCGGTTCCTCGGCCACCGCGCAGGAGGAAGAAACGCGCACGATCCACGTGACCCCTGCGTCGCTCGAGATGAAGGTCGGTCAGACCAAGTCGCTCGAGGTCGTCGTCGTCGACGCCGCCGGCAACGTCGAGGACGTGCCCGTCGTCTTCTTCACCGGCAGCCGTGGAGCGCTCGTCGTCGACCAGGGCGAGATCACGGCCCGCGCTCCGGGTTCGTTCGAGGTCACCGTGCGCACGGCGCGCGCGAGCGGCGCGCGGGCGTCGATCAAGGTGCCGGTGACGGTCGCCTTCGCGCAGGTCCAGAGCATCGAGTTCGTGGATGCGCCGGGGGCGATGTTCGTCGGCGCCAGCTACAAGCTCGCCACGCGCGTGCACGACGAGATCGGTGAGCGCCCCGACGTGGTCCCGACGCTCACGTCCTCGGACGAGAGCGTGGCGTCGATCGACGCGTTCGGACGCGTCGTCGCGAAGAGCGCCGGCTTCTGCGAGTTCACCGCGACGGCGGGCGGGACGACCGGAACCTTCGCGCTGCGCGTCACCGAGAGCCCGGTCGCGTCCGTGCGAATCGAAGTCGACAAGCTGCTCGCGCGCACCGGAGACGTGCTTCAGTTCCGCGCGACCGCGCTCGACGCGAGCGGTTCACCGGTCGAAGGGGCGCCGATGCGCTACTCGACGAGCGCGCAGCTCGACGACGACCTCGGTCCGGCCGCGTCGGGCCAGGTGGGCAACGACGGCCGCTTCGTCGCACAGGATCCGGGCCTCTACACGGTGACGGCGACGAGCGGGAGCGTGTCGGCGTCCGAGACCGTGCGCGCGCTCGAGCGCGACGCGCAGCGCGAAGTGCGGCTCGTCGGTCGTGGCACGGTGACCGAAGAGCACACCTCCGACCTCTGGGTTTGGGAGGGCATCGACGGGCGCGACTACGCGGTGACGGGGACGTGGGGTGCGAACGGAGACGCCGTGCTCTGGGATGTCACCGACCCCGCGAACATGGAGCAGATCAACCGCGTCAAGGTCGACGCGCGGACGGTGAACGATGTGAAGGTCTCCCCGGACGGAACGCTCTGCATCCTCAGCCGCGAAGGCGCGTCGAACCGCAAGAACGGCATCGTCATCGTCGACGTGCGCGACCCGGCCTTCCCCGAGGTGATCTCGACGTTCACCGAGAACCTGACCGGCGGCGTCCACAACCTCTTCATCTGGAACGATCACGTCTTCGCGCTCAGCGCCGGACGGCGCTACGACATCATCAGCATCGAGGACCCGAAGAACCCGCATCGCGTCGGCTCGTTCGAGCTCGACACGCCGGGCCACTCGATCCACGACGTCTGGGTCGAGGACGGCATCGCGTACTCGTCCAACTGGCAGGACGGCGTGTACATGGTCGACGTCGGCAACGGCATGGCGGGCGGCTCGCTCTCGAATCCGGTCGTCATCGGACACTACGCGTATCCGAGCGGGTGGAACCACGCCGCGTTCCCGTACAAGGACAAGGAGACCGGCAAGTTCTACATCGTCGCCGGCGACGAGGCGTTCCCCTACGGCCTGCACATCGAGGACCACCCGACCTATCCGCGCGGCTGGTTGCACTTCATCGACTTCACCGATCCGAAGAACCCGCAGGAGGTCGCGCGCTACCAGGTGCCGGAAGCGGGCAGCCACAACTTCTGGATCGAGGACGACGTGCTCTACGTCGGCTACTACAACGGCGGCCTGCGCGTCGTCGATCTCTCCGGCGACCTGATGGGCGACCTGTACGAGCAGGGACGTGAGATCGGCTTCTTCCTCCCGACCGATCCCGAGGGCGTCGTTCCGAACGCGTCGATGGTGTGGGGCCCGCAGCCGCACAAGGGCAAGGTGTTCTTCTCCGATTGGAACTCCGGACTGTGGGCGGTCGAGGTCGAACCGCCGGCGGCCGAGTAATTAGGCAGCGAAATCGAATGATGAGCATCCTCCAGACAGCAGCGCTTCTCTTCGCTCTGACCGGCACGGGCGTGCGCGCGAGCGCGGACGACGGCAACGGAACCGACTACCTCGTGTACGTCGCCGCCGAGTCCGAGGACATCGTCGCCGTCGCGAAGTTCGACGCCGCGACCCGCAAGGTCGAGGTCGTCAAGCGCGTCTCCGTCGGCTATCAACCGACCGAAGTCGAGGGACCGCACGGCCTCACGGTCGATCCCGACGGACGTCACTGGTACCTCAGCGTGGCCCACGGCAAGCCGTACGGCTACCTCTACAAGTACACGACCGAGACGGACGATCTCGTCGGGCGCTGCGAGCTCGGCCTCTTCCCGGCGACGATGGAGATCTCGCGCGCAACCGGCCTCCTGTACTGCGTCAACTTCAACCTGCACGGTCGCATGGAGCCGAGCACGGTGTCGATCGTCGATCCCGAGGAGATGGTCGAAGTCGCGCGCACCACGACGGGGACGATGCCGCACGGCTCGCGCATCACGCCGGACGGCATGCTGCACTACTCGTGCTCGATGATGTCCGACATGCTCTACGAGATCGATGCGGTCACGTTCGAGCTCAAGCGCCAGCTGCGCCTGACGATCTCCGACGACGCGGCGGACGCGCCGATGGGCGCTGGTCCGATGAACGGCGCGGGAACGAACGATGGCGCGATGGGCGACGGTGACATGCCGATGGGCGACGACGTCTCGCGCGCGATGGCCGTCGCCAAGCCGACCTGGGCCTATCCCCACCCGACGAAAGACCTCGTCTACGTCGCGCTCAACGGCGCCGCGCAGGTGGTCGAGGTCGACACGCAGACGTGGAAGATCACGCGACGGTTCGAAACGGCCAAGGCGCCGTACAACCTCGAGGTCACGCGCGACGGCCGCAAGCTGGTCGTCACGCACAAGGGCGCGCAGAGCGTAGGTATCTGGGACCTCGAGACCGGCAACGAGGTCGCTCGCGTTCCGACGTCGCGCAAGGTGACGCACGGCGTCGTCCTCTCGCCCGACTCGCGCTTCGCCTTCGTCTCGAACGAGAGCATCGGCTCGAACAAGGGCACGCTCGACGTGATCGACCTGTCCACGAACGAGCTCGTCTCGAGCACGGACATCGGCCTTCAGGCCGGCGGCATCGCGTTCTGGAAGATGAACTGAACCCCGCGCACTCGAAGGCGAGATCGACCATGTCCAAAGCACTCCTGTTCGTCACCGCGTCTTTCGTTCTCGCCGCGACATCCGCCGGTGCATCCGCCATCGGTGCGGATGACGAAACCCGCGCGGCGGTCGAGCGCGCCGTCCTCGACTACGCCGAGGCGTACTACGAGGTGAATCCCGATTACGTCGAGCGCTCGATCCACCCCGAGCTCGTGAAGCTCGGCTTCGTCGCGACGGACGGGAAGTACGTCGCGCAGCCCATGACCTACGACGGGTTCATGGGGATGGTGCGTTGGTTCGAGGACAGCGATCGCGTTCCCGATCCCGGACCGAAAGAGGTCGTCGTCCTCGACGCGCTCGACCAAACCGCGCTCGTGAAGCTGACCGGGTCCTGGGGCACCGACTACATGCAGCTCGCGAAGTTCGACGGCCGCTGGCAGACGCGCCACGTCCTCTGGCAGACCGCGCCGATCGAGCCGTCGAGCGAAGCACGAACCGCGGACCGCGCCGCCATCGAGCGCGCCGCGGCCGATTACGTCGAGGCGTTCTACGACGTCAAGCCCGAGCTCGCCGAACGCAGCGTCGATGCGAGCCTGGCGAAGATCGGCTACGCGCGCCGCACCGCCGACGCGCCCTACGTCGAGCTACGGATGACCTACGCCGAGCTCCTCGCGCTCGCCGCCGAGTGGAACGCGGACGGCGAGAGGGCCGGCACAACCTCCCCCCGCAAGATCGAAGTGCTCGACGCGATGGACCAGACCGCCTGCGTCAAGCTGACCGCCGAATGGGGCGTCGACTACATGAACCTCGCCAAGGTCGACGGCGAGTGGAAGATCCTGCACGTGTTGTGGCAATCGACACGACACGCCGCGAACGCGGAGTAGCAGGGGAGTCGAGGAGCGACCGGGGAGTTACCGGCGCGTGTCGGCCTCCGACGGTTCGGTTGCGTGAGTTGAGCGGTAGGGGGGGCGAGCGTGGCGCTTCGCCGCGTTTGCTCGCGGCGCGGGGTTTTCTCGTCGCGGTGTTTGCTTCGGTTCGGGGACCTCTTGGCGTTTCGCCTCGTTCGCTCGCTACGCGAGCTTTTCTCGTCGCGGTGTTCGATTTGGTTCGGGGACCGCTTGGCGTTTCGCCTCGTTCGCTCGCTGCGCGAGCTTCTCTCGTCGCGGTGTGCGCTTCGGCTCGGGGACCTCTTGGCGTTTCGCCTCGTTCGCTCGCTGCGCGAGCTTTTCTCGTCGCGGTGTTCGCTTCGGTTCGGGGACCTCTTAGCGTTCTCAATCGATTCACGCGCAGCGCTTCGCGCTGCTGCAGCACAGGCTCGCTTCGCTCGCGTGCTGCGTTGCGCAACGGAACAGGGGTTTACACGGCAGTCGTTCGGTTTCCAGAACGGGCGATGAGAGGTGCGGGGGCTTGTGGCAGGGCAACGGCCCGCGCGCGTCTACGGGCAGTTCAGCGCGGATGACGTCAGGTTCGGGGACCTCTTGGCGTTTTCAATCGATTCACGCGCAGCGCTTCGCGCTGCTGCAGCACAGGCTCGCTTCGCTCGCGTGCTGCGTTGCGCAACGGAACAGGGGTTTACACGGAAGCCCTTCGGTTTCCAGAACGGGCGATGAGAGGTGCGGGAGCTTGTGGCAGGGCAACGGCCTGCGCGCGTCTACGGGCGGATGACGACAGGTTCGGGGACTCGGGCGCGCCGACTGTTCGGTTACGGCCGACGGGCACGCGTGCAGCGTGCAGCGCTTTGTGCTCGCCGTGCGAACTCTCCGAGCATGCTGTGACAGGTCCCCGGACCTGACGCTCTCACCGCTGACCGGCCGCAGACGGACGCAGGCCGTTGCCCTGCCACAAGCTCCCGCACCTCTCATCGCCCGTTCTGGAAACCGAACGGCTGCCGTGTAAACCCCTGTTCCGTTGCGCAACGCAGCACGCGAGCGAAGCGAGCCTGTGCTGCAGCAGCGCGAAGCGCTGCGCGTGAATCGATTGAAAACGCCAAGAGGTTCCCGAACCGAAGCGAACACCGCGACGAGAAGAGCTCGCGCAGCGAGCGAACGAGGCTAAACGCCAAGAGGTCCCCGAACCGACAGGAACACCGCGACGAGAGAAGCTCGCGTAGCGAGCGAACGAGGCGAAACCTCAAGAGGTCCCCGAACCTGACGTCATCCGCGCTGAACTGCCCGATCACGCTCGCAGGCCGTTGCCCTGCCACAAGCCCCCGTGCCTCTCATCGCCCGTTCTGGAAACCGAACGGCTGCCGTGTAAGCCCCTGTTCCGTTGCGCAACGCAGCACGCGAGCGAAGCGAGCCTGTGCTGCAGCAGCGCGAAGCGCTGCGCGTGAATCGATAGAGAACGTCAAGAGGTCCCCGAACCGAAGCGAACACCGCGACGAGAGAAGCTCGCGCAGCGAGCGAACGAGGCGAAACGCCAAGAGGTCCCCGAAACCGAAGCGAGCACCGCGACGAGAGAAGCGAGCGAACGAGGCGAAACCTCAAGAGATCCCCAAGCCTGACGTCATCCGCGCTGAACTGCCCGATCACGCGCGCGGGCCGTTGCCCCGCCACAAGCCCCCGCACCTCTCATCGCCCGTTCTGGAAATCGAAGGGTTGCCGTGTAAACCCCTGTTCCGTTGCGCAACGCAGCACGCGAGCGAAGCGAGCCTGTGCTGCAGCAGCGCGAAGCGCTGCGCCTGAATCGATAGAGAACGTCAAGAGGTCCCCGAACCGAAGCGATCACCGCGACGAGAAAAGCTCGCGCAGCGAGCGAACGAGGCGAAACGCCAAGAGGTCCCCGAAACCGAAGCGAGCACCGCGACGAGAGAAGCGAGCGAACGAGGCGAAACCTCGAGAGATCCCCAAGCCTGACGTCATCCGCGCTGAA
>JAJDEV010000051.1 GCA_029259605.1 Planctomycetota bacterium
CTGCTCCCCCCCGCTGCCCCCAATAGCAGCGACCGTGACGGGTCGCCGAAGCCGTTTAGGGTGGGATGCGCTTATCTGGCGCGCAGCTGCGTCGATCTCGGCAAAGCCTCATGAAGAACCCGGGCTAGCAGACTGCGGCAAGACTCACGGCGACCTTGAAGTCCTGCTAGCGATCCGCGAGGGACGCGCGGCGACGCGCGTTCCCTCTGACCGTCCGAGCAAGTTCACCCCCCGACGTCCACGGGACGTCGCTCGATGTCCAAAGGCTCCAACGTCACGCGCCAGGTCACCCGTCTTCAGTTCCATCCTCGCCACAGTCGCGAGGGTGCCATGGCGACGTTGCACACCGAGCGCTTGTACGAAGTGCTCGGCCAAGAGCGTCCGTGCGACGAAGTGGCGCGGCTCCTGCGCAGCTACGTCCACGAGCAGAAACCGCCGGTCGTCGGCGCGATGCGTGTCACGTGCTCGGACGAGGCCGAGCAGGAAGTGATCGAGGCGTTCCAACGCCAGTTCGTCCGCTACCTGCTGCCCGACCTCAAGTTCTCCGCCAAGTCTCCGTTCCGCACGGCGAACCTCGGCAGCCGTTACGAGTGGGGCGCGATTCGGATCGCCGAGAACCACTACGCGCTCGCGAGCGGCGCGGAGGACTGGAAGATCGTCGTCCTCAAGATCAACGCGCACGTCTCGGTCGAGCGCGGCCCCGACGGACACACGTTCGGCGCCGGCGCACGCTACGACGGGCTGTCGCCGTACTGCGGCGCCCTGGCCGCCGTGCTCGAAGGGAGCTCGGCGCCGTTCGCGCAGGCGATCGTGGCCGACTTCGCGGTCGAGGACGCCTCGCGACTCGATCAGCTCCGCGATCCGAAGGCCGTCTCGCCCGAGCTCCGCAGTCTGTATGCGGCCGTTCTCCACGCGCGCCTGCAAGCGCGGCGCGCGATGGTCGACGTGCAGGACTACACGCCCGATTCGCCGACGCTGTACTTCGTTCTTCCGTGCGTGACGCTGAACCAAACCGGCCACGACACGGAGATCGTCTGCGGCATCTACGCGGCGGATCGACGCGGTTCGGAGTCGCACGACGAGTACTGCGGACTCGGGGACGACCCGCTTCGCTATCGGTATGCGAACGACGGCGGGATGGTCGCCCTGTCGGACCCGGACCTCCACACGCCGCGCCACGCGCGCAACCACCGCGAGCACGTGAAGGATCTGTGGCACGCGCGCGGAGATCGGCTCGTCGTCGATGAGCGCGCGAAGCTCGTCCTCGCGGCGTCGCGCAAGAGTGGCGCGCCCGGTAGCCCGCTGGCGAAGGCGGCGCTCGGGACGGTGCTCACGACGCTGATCGCTACCTCACCGATTCCCGCCGCCGTCGTCCTGTTCGGCGAGGGCCTCGTTCAGATCCACCACGCGTCGAAGGCACACGCGCTCGCGCGCGCCGCGAACGACGACGAGGCCGCGCGCGCCATGCTGTCCGACCTCGAGGAGCCGCTGTCGCGCCTCTCGCCCGAAGAGGCTCAGCACCTGCTGCACCTGCTCGCGACGCAGTACGGCGTTTAGACGACGCGGGTGGCCGCGATCAGCGCGCGCCGAAGACCTTCGCGTAGCGGAAGTAGACCTCGATGCTGAGCGCCATGAGCGCCGTCGAGTACACGCGGCCACCGGAGTAACCCCACGGTCCGACCGGATCCCACGAGCCCTTCTCGTCGCCCGCGTCGCGCTGGTTCTGGAGCACGGACTCCTTCATCGCGGTGTTCCACTTCTTCCAGTGCGAACCGCCCATCTGGAACATCGCGTAGGTGCCGTAGTACCAGTAGTACATGTCGCAGCCGTAGCCCTCGACGTCCCACTCGGGCAGCTTCTGCACGATGCGGTCGGCGTGGCGGTACATGATCTTCTGGCCGCCGAGCTCGTACTCGTCGGGGTCCTGCTTCACGAAGAAGCGGCAGAGCAACCCGACCGCGGTCATGGCCTCGCCCTTCTCGCGCGGCCAAAGCTGGTTCGCCGGCGTCCGAGACGACTGCGTGTTCGCGCCGTCGTAGCCGACCAGGCCCGAGTTCGCGTCCGAGACCTCGTCGATCCACGCCAGGCCGCCCGCGAGCGCCTCGGCGTCGACCTTGAGCCCCGCCTCCTGCGCGGAGGCGAGCGCGAAGATCATCCAGCCCGTGACCGACGTGTCGTTGTCGCCGAGCGGCGGCACGTCGTAGCGCCACGCCCCGTACGGGTTGCGCGCCTTCACGATGTAGTTGATCGCCTTCTGCGCGACGCGCTTGATGAGCGGGCTCTTGCCGAAGTAGTAGGCCTCACAGATCGCGAGCGACGCGATCGCGTGGTCGTAGATGAAGTCGTGGCTCGTGTCGTCGCCGATCAGGCCGGTGTCGTTGTCCTGTTGCTCGCGCAGCCACTTGATGCCCTTCGACACGGTGTCCTTGTACGGACCGGGGCGGCTCGTGGTGTGTCCGTCGCCGAGGAAGGCGAGCAGTGCGAGGCCGGTGACGCCGACGTCGTGCGTCGCGTTGCCGGGGTTGCCGCACGTCGTCGAGCCGATCTTGCCGCACTCGGCCGAGAAGCCGTCGCAGTCCCACGCGCCGTTGGCGGCCTGGTGTTCCTTGAGCCACTCGAGCGCGTTCTTGAGCGCCTGCTCCGTGCCCGCGCCGCCCGCGGCGCGCGTGTTGCGCTTGCCGCCGAAGCGTCCGCCGAACTTGCCGCCCGCGCCGCCGCCGAGGCCGATGACGTCGTTGAACGCGTCGGAGTCGAAGGGCGAGTCGCTGAGGAAGTCCGGGTCGCCTTCCGATTGGTCGAAGTCGTCGAGCTCGTCCTCGTTCGTCTCCGCGATCTCGGCGTCCTTGAGGACCGGCTCCTCGATCGGCTCCTCCTCGATCTCCTCGATGATCTCCTCTTCAGGCTCCTCGAAGATCTCTTCGGGCGCCTGGTCGACCTCCGCCTGGAACTTCGTGTCGTCGTCGCCGCCGAACTCGTTCCACGGCACCGCCGCCAGGATGAAGTACACGAGCAGGTGGGCGGCGGCCGAGATCGCCATCCACGGGGCCTTCGTCATCCACTCGTAGAGGACGTCGTTGAAGGAGTGCTCCTCTTCCCAGGGCTTGGGGAGCGTGCTCTCGATATGAATCTGGGAGTATTCCATGGTCGGTTCCCGCCCGGGTGAGCCCGGATGGCGGAAGAAGTGGCTGTCGAGCGGTGTGGGGGGCCGTTCGGGCTCGGCGCAACCTGGCCAACGTGCCGGCTGCGCGGCGGTTCACCGGTCTCGGGCGGCAATCGGGCCGCGCAGTCTAGCCGATCCGCGGTCCGGCGGAAACCGGAGCGCCACAGTCTGCTAGCGCTGCTGGAGTGCGCGCTGGGCGGCCTGTTGGAGCGGCTCCAGCCGCGGCGTGACCCAGACGAACGCGCGCTGGCGCAGGCGCTCGCGCTCGATCCCCAGCCGACGGTAGTCACGCTCCCGCGAAAACGTGCCTCGCAGGGCCTGCTGGATGTTCCGGTCGACGAACTCCGGGGCCTCGTTCTCGGTCTTCGCGTGGACGCGCGAGAGCATGAGGAAGGCCTGCCCGTTCAGCTGCAGCGGCAGGAGCGGGGAGAGGTCGCCGACGACCGCCGTGCGCGCGAAGTCCTGGAGCCCGGGGATCGCCAGCTCCGGAATCGCGACCTTCTCGCTGATGCCCTGGTCCTCGCGGCCGACTGCGCTGAACTCGTCCACGAGGCGCGAGAAGTCCTCGCCGGCGAGCGCTCGACGCCGGACGTCCTCCATGGCGGCGCGCGCCGCGGCCTCGTCGCCGAACGCGGCGACGGGGGCGACCACCGACTGGAACTGGATGATGTCCGGGTTCAGCATCGACTCGTTCGACGAGTAGATCGCGCGCACCTCGCCGGGCCGGATGAAGCGATCGCGGATCGGGCGCATCCCGGCCAGCGCTTCACCGCCGAGCCGGTAGCTCTGCCAGAGCTGCGTGAACGTCGAGTCCTGCTCGTTGCGCTCGAGCTCGTGGAAGGAGACGCCGTCCGACAGGAACTCCTCGGCGAATCCCGCCGCGCCGATCTGGCGCCGTTCCTGGTTGATGTTCGAGCGGACGAAGTGCTCGATGCTGGCCGCGTCGAGCCCGATCTCGCGTCCCGCCTGGGGCTCGAGTTCGGACGTGACCGCGCGTTCGAGCACCTGCCACGCGAGCGGCGCGTAGTTCGGATCGTCCGGCGACATCGCCTGGGCGGTCGCTTCCCGCTCGACGCGTGTCTCGAGCTCACGCAGGGTCAGGATCTTGCCGTCCGCCTGGGCCGCGACGCCGGCCACGAGCGTCCACTTCGGCTCGCCGCCGTCGGTCTGGGAACTCGGACCTTGGGCCGGGGCGCCGGTCTGGGTCTGGAACGCGCCGAGCAGCGCGAGGAGCGGGAGGAGGTTCATCGGGGAGCACCTGCGGGAGCCGACATCTTCGTGGTCTCGCCCGCCGCCCGCAAGAGGCCGTGGATCCATGTCGCCGCGCGCTCGGGCTCGCGCTGCTTGGGCGGGATGACGAGGTGTGCGCGTCCGCCGCCGAGCGGGCGCAGCTCGACGCGCGACGATCCGAAGGCGTGCTCGAGCGCGAGCCGGTCGGCGTACTCGAGCAGGTACGTGTCGCCGCGCCAGGCCAGGCGGCGGATCCCGAGCGCGGCCAGCACGGCCGACAGCTCGAACTGATGCACGAGCGCGCGCGCCGGGTCCGGCAGGCGGCCGTAGCGATCGCGCAGCATCGCGGTGATCTCCTCGGCGTCGGCGGACGATTCGATCGTGTTCAGGCGCCGCAGCAGTTCGAGCCGCTCGTTCGGATCGGGAATCCAGTCGTCGGGGAGGAACGCGTCGCGACCGAGCTCGAGCTCCACCGCCGCCGCCTCGAGGTCCGCCGTGACCTCGCGCGGGATGTCGGCCTGGAGGTCGTCGAGCTCGAGCCCCTCCTCCGCCGCCGCGCGCATGCGCTCGACGGTTTGCCGCAGCAGGCGGCAGTACATGTCGTAGCCGATGGCCGAGATGTGCCCCGATTGCTGCGGGCCGAGGATGTTGCCGGCGCCGCGGATCTCGAGGTCCTTCATGCTGATCTGGAACCCGGCACCGAGCTGGGTCAGCTCCTCGATCGCCTTGAGCCGCTCGCGCGCGGCCTCGCGCGTCGGGCGCGTGTGATCGATCAGGAGATAGCAGTAGGCCTTGTGCTCGCCGCGGCCGACGCGCCCGCGCAGCTGGTGCAATTCGGAGAGACCGTAGTGGTCCGCCTCGTCGATCAGGATCGTTCCGGCCGCCGGGATGTCGATCCCGTTCTCGATGATCGTGGTCGCGACGAGCACGTCGACATCACCACTCACGACCACGTTCATGACCTCGCGCATTTGCTTGCCCGTCATCTGTCCGTGGCCGATGGCGAACGTGCACTCGGGGACGAGCGCTTGCAGCTCACGCGTGCGCCGTTCGATCGAGTGCACGCGGTTGTGGAGGAAGAACACCTGGCCGCCGCGGTTCTTCTCGCGCAGGAACGCGCGCCGGATGCGCTCGTTGTCGCTCGTCGATGCGAGCACCGTTTCGATCTCTTGGCGCCCCTCGGGCGGCTCGGTCAGCGCGGAGATGTCGCGCAGTCCGGAGAGCGACATGTGCAGCGTGCGCGGAATCGGCGTCGCGGTCATCGTCAACAGATCGAGCTCCGCGCGCATGCGCTTGAAGTGTTCCTTGTGGGTCACTCCGAAGCGCTGCTCCTCGTCGACGATGACCAGGCCGAGGTTCTTGAAGGCGACGTCCTTCGACAGGATGCGGTGCGTGCCGATCAGGATGTCGACGCCGCCTGTCGCGACGCTCGCGACGACCTCGCGCGCGCGCTTGCCGGTGATGTAGCGCGACAGCACCTCGACCGTGATGGGGAAGTCGGACAGGCGCTCGACGAAGGTTTCGTAGTGCTGCTGCGCGAGCATCGTCGTCGGCACGAGCACGGCCACCTGTCCGCCGCCCGAAACGACGCGGAACGCCGCGCGGACCGCGAGCTCGGTCTTCCCGAAGCCGACGTCGCCGCACAGCAAGCGATCCATCGGCCGACCCGACGCGAGGTCGCGGCCGATCTCGACATCGACCGTGGCCTGGTCCTTCGTGTCGACGTACGGGAACGACGCGATGACCTCGCGCGTCAGCTCCGGGTCGAACGGCCACGCCTTGCGCCGCCGCAGCTCGCGCTTCGCCTGCACTTCGAGCAGCTCCGCGGCGAGGTCGATCAGCGCGCGTTCGACCTTCTCCTTGCGCTTGCGGAACGACTGGCCGCCGATCTTGTCGAGGTCGGGCGCGGCCGATCCGCTGCCGATGTAGCGCTGCACCAGGTCGATGCGCGACGCCGGAACGAACAGGCTGACCTCGTCGGCGAAGAGCACGTGCAGGTGCTCCTCCTCGCCGCCGGAGCGCGTCATGCGTTCGAGCCCGACGTAGCGCCCGACGCCGTGCACCGCGTGCACGACGAGGTCGCCGGCCTTCAGCTCGAAGAACGACTCGAGCGCGCGCACGTTCAGCTTGCGCTCGACGGGCTTGTGACGCTTCGCGCCGACGATGCCGAGCAGCTCGCGGTGGTTGACGACGACGAGCCGCAGCTCGTGCATGCGGAACCCGCGCGAGACCGCGCCCTCCACGACGTCGATCGAGTCGTCGCCGAGCAGCTCGCGGAAGCGGTCGGCCTCGGCCTCGTTCGCGCACAGGACGATCACGCGGTTGCCGTCGGCGGCCTCCTGCCGCAGCGACGTCACGGCCGCGCGCACGCCCAGCGCGAAGGCCTGCACCGAGCGCGTGTCGAAGTCGATCCGCGTCGCGCCCTTGGTGGCCGCCGCGCCGGTCGAGGACGGTAGGCTCTGGATCTGCAGCCGCCGCCACGCGTCGCATGTATTCGCGTTCTCGATCAGCGCGCGCGCGTGCGCGCTCGACTGGATCCGCAACCCCTCGGTCTGGTCGGCGATGCGCAGCGGCTCGACATCGACGACCGTGGTCGTCGGCGCGAGCATCTGCACTGGCTGCACGCCCTTGCCGTCCTCGACGCCGCCGACGTCCGACGCGATGCACAGCGTGATCTGCGACACCGACTCGATCGAGCGTTGCGACTCGGGATCGAATGTGCGCAGCGACTCGACCTCGTCGTCGAACAGCTCGATGCGCAGCGGCTCGTCCGCCGCGAACGAGAACACGTCGAGGATGTCACCGCGCAGGCTCACCTCGCCGGGGCGCTCGGCGAGCGGTTGGCGCGAGTAGCCCGACAGAACCAGGCGTTCGACCAGGTCGAGCGCGTCGAGCTTCTGGTGGATCTGCAACCCGACGAAGTCCGCCTTCAGGTCCTTCGGCGTGGGGATCGGTTGGAGCAACGAGAGCACCGACGCGACGAGCACGCGCGGGCGGTTCTCGGGCGGGCCCGACAGACGCTGCGCGATCTGCAGCCGCTTCTTCACCGTCGTCGGATCCGCGTGCATGTGTCCGCCGCGGTCGCGCGCCGCGCGACTCGACGCGTAGCTCTCGCGCGCGGGGAAGTGCACGGCGTCGACGCCGGTGGCGATCAGGTCATCGGCGAACAGCTCGGCTTCGGCTTCAGTCGAGACGCGCACGAGCCACGGTCCCTGCTCGCGCGTTGTCAGCGCGCCGAGCACGAACGCCTGCGACGCGCCCCAAAGGCTGCCGATCAAGACGTGCGACGCATTGCCCGCGCGCTCGACCAGGGCTTCGAACGTGGGGGTCTCGGCGAGCAGGCGCGGATCGAGCGGCGCGGCCGTCACCCCTCACTCTCCGCGTCGAGCACCTGCAACGCTTCGAACGCGGCCCAGCGCTCGGCCTCCTTGACTGTGCGTCCCCACGCGCTCGGAAAGCGTCGGTCCTCGATCTCGGCGGCCACGAGGAAGGCCTTTGAGTGCGCGAGTCCGCGCTCGTCGATGAGCTGATAGTTCGGCGGCTCGCCCGTGGTCTGCTGGCTGCGCTGCTGCAGCTCTTGCTTGGGGTTGTGCGTCTCCTGCGGTTCCGAAACGCGCGCGAGCGGGTCGGCGAGCGAGCGCAACGTGAAGGCGCGCGCCGCTTCGATCCCGCCGTCGAGGTAGATCGCGCCGAGGTATGCCTCGTACAGATTGGCGAACACCGAGCGCGGCAGCTTGCGCGCGCGCATTCCGTGTCCGAGGTACGCGCGTTCGCCGAGACCGAGCTCGCGCGCCGCGCCCGCGAGCACCTCGCGCGACACGACCCACGCCTTGAACTCGGTCATCTCGCCCTCGGAGAGCGCCGAGTCGAGGCCGTACAACTCCTCCGCGACGATCAGATCGAGCACCGTGTCGCCCAGGAACTCGAGCCGCTCGTTGTTCTCGGAACGCCCGGTCGAAGCGTGCGTGAGAGCGAGCTCGAGCAGCGCGCGGTTCTCGAACTCGTAATCCTCGGAGCGGTCACCCATACCGCCCGGGATTCTACCCGCGCTCAGCGCGGTCGGGTCAGCGCGTCGAGCGATGCGCTCGGCAGACGCGTCTCGTCGCGACGCGGATGGTACGCGTGGCAGGTGAGGCAGCTCGACGATGCGCGCTCCTCGGTGTGGCAGCGCATGCACGTGGCGCGCTCGATCGGGCGGAAGGCCGACGTGAACGCCGCCGGATCGCGCCCGCCGTACGCGGCGACGAATCCGGCCGCCTCGGGTTCGAGCTCGTGGCACTCGAGGCAGGTGTTGTCGGAGGGGGACGCGAAGTGCGCGACGTGGGAGAAACGCTCGAGCTCGGAGCCCGATCGCGCCTCGGACGCCCCGCGCCAGCGCACGGCGATCGGTTCGGCCGGATCCACCTGCTCGATCGCGTGGCACTTCGAGCACATCCCGACCGCGCCGGCGCGCGTGAGCGCGTCGAACAGCGGGCGCGCGTCCGCGCGGCTCGCCGTCAGGTCGGTCCACGCGCGCAGGAACGGGTCGGCGTGACCGCCGGGGCGATAGCGGATCTCGAAGTCGAGCTCGCGCACGAACCAACCGCCGGTCTCGACCCAGCGCTCGTGGCGCCGATCGCTCTCGATGTCGGCGTCCGACGCCTCGGCCGCCAGCGTGGAATCGGTGGGGAGCGTCTCGCCGGCCGCGTGTCGCGCGAGTTCGTCCTCGAGGTCGGGCAACCACGCGTCGAGCGCGCGCGCGAACAGGTCCTCGGGCATGCGGTTGAGGAGCGCGTCGGCCAGCTCGCGATCCGCGTCGAGGCGCGCGACGAGCGCCGCGTGCCCGTCGCGCTTCACCTCGAAGAGCAACTGCTTCGTACCCCACGCGAAGCGCTCGACCGCCGCCAGCGTGTCGTCGTCGGCGTCCATGAGGTCGAGCAGGTCGACCGAATGCAAACGCGCGACATCCGCCGCGCGTTCCGCGTCGCTCGCGTAGAGCTGCGCGAGGAACGGGGACACGCCGACTTCGGTCATCATCGAGTCCGACGGCCACCGGCCGATCGCGATCCCGCGCTCTTCGAGCGCCATCGTGTCGAGCGCGGGAAGGCCGAGGAACCCGAGCCCCGCCCCCTCGATCTGCGAGCTGCCGGCGATGTCGTCGTCGTGGCACGCCGCGCACATCGTCGTGTAGTTGCGCACCGGCATGCGCTCGCCCGAGGCGTCGAGCGCGTGGCACGCCGTGCAAGCCGTCGGCGCGGCCGCGGTTCCGGTGTGGTTCGGGAAGTGGTCGCGCAGGTGCGAGGCGTGGTCGAAGGCGATGCCCAAGCGGCGCTGGTACGGGTAGCTCTCGAACTCCGGATGCCCGTGCTCGAAGCTCTCGAACGCCTCGCTGTGGCACACCTGGCAGCTCGTGTCGCCGAGCGTTGCGAGCGTCGCGTCCCGGCCCTGGTGCTCGTGATGGCACGTGGCGCACGCGACCTGGTCCGTGTCCGACGCCGCGACCATCGCACCCGCGGGCAGCGCGGCGCGGTCGGCCGACCAGCCGTGGGCGAAGAGCGCGTCGTCGCCGAACGCATGGCATGCGACGCACAGCTCGCTCTGCAGGAGGTCCATGCGCGTCGCGGACAGCCCGTGGGCGACGGACTGGATCGCCGTCGCCGATTCCGCATGGCACGCGCCGCAGTCATCGCGCAACGGCGCGTGATTCGAGCTGAGCGGCCCGGGCATCGCGGCGTCTCGACCGAAGTCGGTCAGCATGATGAGCCCGGCGCCGGCGATCGTCGCCACGCAGGCGACGAGCGCCGGGAGGCGCGAGCGCGAGGACGTGTTTGGCTCCACGGCTACTCAGCGTAGAGAAAGAGGTGCGCCAAGGCTCCGTGCAGATGGACGAAGGCGCCGTGGAAGACCGCGAGTCCGAGCAACGACCAAGTCAGCGGCACGTGGCGACGGATCCATCGCGCGCGCGGCCCGTCATCGAGCGACGTGTCGGTGGCGAGTCGGACTCCGAGCGCCGTGCTGACGGTCCACGCGGCGACGAGCGCGAAGAGCACGGATTCGATCCAGCCGACCGGGAGCTCGAGATCCATGTGCAGCCCGAGAACGGCGAGCAGCACGACGGCGAGCGCGAGCTGGCCGCGCACGCGACGCTCGACCGACGTGCGATCTGCGCTCGGAGGCGTCCAGAAGCGCAGCGCTACGGCGACGACTCCCGCGAGCAGCACCCAACCCGTCGCGAAGTCGAGCTCGAGCAGCGTCCCGTCGAGGCGCGCCTTCGCGACGAGCAGCGCGATCGAAGACAGGACGAGCAGCGCGAGGATGCGGGGCGAAGCCAGGGGACGCATGGGGACGCGACGCGGTTCAGCGCGTCGGCGTTCCGACGAAGGTCGCCGGGTCGGGCAGGAGCGCGTCGAGCGCGCCGAGGTCGCGCTCGGCGGCCAGCGCACCGAACGCCTCGGTGGAGGCATCGATGCGCGCCACGAACGCGTCCGCGGGTTCGCCCGCCGTTCGGGACCACGCTTCGGCCGCATCGACCACGGCGCCCACTTCGTCCGTTGCGACGGCGGCCTGCGCGGCTTGGAGCCGCGCGAGCGCGCGCTCGCCGCGTTCGAGCGCCGCCTGCGCGGCCGCGCCCGGGCCGCTCACTCGCGAGAGCGCGCGGACCGCGTGCCGCAACTCGAGCAATTGCCCGATCACCCAGAGCTCGCGCTGGCGCTCGGCCGACGCGAGGGCGTTCGTTCCGTCGTCGCCGCGCACGAAGTTGTGCCGCATCTCGCCCTGGGACCACGCGACGAGCTCGAAGCCGTCGCCGGTCGGGTGGCCGGCGTCGAGCAGCTCCTCGTCGTCGATCAGGTGACAGGCCAAGCACTGGTCCGCGACGAGGTGCGTGCGCGCCGGGCGCAGCATCCCGGCCTCGTCGCAGGTCGCGAGGCGCGTTGCGCGGTGCTCCGCCGACTCCGCGTCGATGCCCGCGCCGTCCGCTCCGAAGTCGTCGTGAACCTGGAGCCAGTCGCGCGCCGGACCGTGGCAGGACTCGCACGAGACGCCGGCGATGGCCTTGGGGGCGTCGGGCTCGCCCATCATCGTGAAGTGGCAGGTCGTGCAGCGCGCGTCGTTCTTCACGCGCCGGATTCCGAGCGCGCTGGCGATGCGCTTCGCTTCCGGATTGCGCGTGAGCATCGTGCTCCCCATCTGATGGTGGGAGTTCTGCCACACCTCGAACTCCTCGACGTGGCACTCGGCGCAGGTCGAAGGTCCGACGATCCGCGCGACGTCGTCGGCGACGCGCTCCGACTCGTTCTCACCCGTCCCCGCCGTCGCGAACGCGGCCCCGAGACAGACGAGCGCGAGCGCTGCGAACGGGCGCACCGGATCGGATCCGGGACGGGTGGGGAGCGCGGGCGGGAGCGACATTTCTATTAAAGGGGGAGGGGGAGTCCTCGGGTGGAGGAGCGCAGGTCGGCCGTTTCTGCTTCGTCTCGCGCTTCGGCCGGTCTTGAACCGAATCGACGCCCGCGACCCTACCGGAGGGGAAGGCTACGGTGCCTGGGACGGGAGAATGTGGGGCCAGGGTCCGTCAAAACTTGAGTTGGAGTTCCGTGCGCGCGCCGGCGCTCGGGCCGAAGTCTTCACGGCCGGCGACGAACCCGTCCACGCGCAGCAGGGCGTGCCGCCCGAAAGCGTGCTGGAAGCGGACGCCCGCGGCGATCGCGTCCGCGCGCTCGAGGGCGACACCCGAGTCCGAGGACGTGTCGGCGCGGCCGCCGATCTCGAGCACGAGCTGCCGCCGATGCAGGTCGTCCCCGAGGAAGCTCTGCCAACCGATCGCGCCGCCGACGGCCTCGTCCGCGCGGTTCCCGAGCGCCGCCCCGTATCTGCCGATCCCGACCGCGTCGAACAGGATCCCGGCGCGACCGAGCGGGCCGCCGGTCTCCGGGCCGCGCGCGGCGGACGAGTAGTGGTCGAGTCCGAGGAACAGCGTCGCGTACACGAGGTCGTCCGAGGCGACCGGATTGCGCGACACTTCCGCGAAGAGCAGCACGCCCTCGCCCGCTTCCGGCGTGTCGTCGTGGATCGGTTTCGAAACGACCGCGCGGAAGGCCGTGTTCGTGTGCCCGATGCGCTGCACCGCGCCGACGCCGGCGTACAGGGCGTCCGAGTTCGACTCGTCGTCGTTCACCCAGACGGCGTCGATCGAGACCGTCGAGCGCGGCAGGTCGATCTCGTTGAACAGTCCGATCAGGAGCGCGTCGTCGTCCTCGCGGTTGTCGTCGCGGTGGATCTCGTTCCAACCGATCAGGCCGGTCGTGCGCAGGTTGGACGCGCCGCTCGGGAGCAGCGTGTTGCGCGTAATGCCGAGCGCGTCGATGCGGTCGTTGATCAGCAGTCCGTCCTGGAAGAGCAGCGGCTGGCGCCCGATCGAGAAGCCCCAGTCGAGCCCCTTCGAGTCGCGCGAGTCGAGCCCCGGAAAGACCTCGCCGAAGTCGCCCTCGAGGAACAGCGTCGTGATCTCCGCGTTGACCTCGCTCTCCCAACCGTCGCCGTCCGGCGCGTTCGACGGCTCGAACGTGTAGCGCGTGAAGCGCCCGTCCTCGTCGAGCGGTCGCACTCCGACGAGCAGGCGCTCCGTGCCGGACAGTTGCAGGTTGCCGAACAGGTCGAGGCGCGAGGCCCACTCGCTGGTGACTTCGTCGCCGTCGTCGAACGTCTGCAGCGCCGTGCGCAGGTTGCCGAACACGAGGAACGACGGCTGGAGCACCGCGCCCGTCGGCAGGGTGACGCCCTCGCCGATCGGTCCCGTGCCGAGGAACGGATCGCCGAGCTCGAGCACCGGCCGTGGGCGTTCGGGGACGCGCTCGACCTGGAGCGGGAGCGGTTCGTCGGAGAGCCGCGTGGCGTGCCCGCCCGACTCGTCGCCGCCGTGCTTCGACGGCAGGACGCACGCGGGCAACAGGCAGGCGAGCGCGAAGAGCGCGGCGCTGGACCTCACCGGACCTCCAGCACGACGTCGCGTTCCCAAAGCGTGCGGTGTCCGGCGACGACCGCGTCCGCGATTTCACGCGCGCTCATGCCGTAGTCGAACCCGACGCCCGCGATGGCGCCCACCAAGTTCACGGGCACCATGCCGGCGATCAGCTTGATGTTCGCCGAGTACGGCGCGCGCCCCGTCAGCGTGCTCGCGTCGACGGCGTAGCTCGCGACGCGCTTGCCGCCCGGCTCGATGCCCTGCTTGTGGATGCGGGCGGCGAATGGCCGGCCGGTCAGGATCGTCGGTCGCACCTCGGGCCGCACGTAGGGCAGCGGGTCGATCGAGTGGTTCACCGCGAGGATCTGCTCGCGCTCGCCGCCGCGGACCATCTGCGTCAGGAAACGCGACTGCAGCGAGAACAGTTGTTCGTCGAGCGGGAGCTTGCCGTCGTGCACGTAGCGCGAGTGCAGGTCGCGGACGTCGCCGTTCGGGTCGAGGTCGCCGGAACGGAACACGACCTCGCCGTCCGCGTCCGTGACGGTGACCTGCAGGAAGACGAGTCGCTCGGCGGTGAAGCCGGTCGGGACGTTGTGCCCGTCCGTGCCGTTTCTCACCTCGACGTCGAACGCGAGGCCGCGCTCGCTCGCGCGCCGCACGCGCACGTCGCCGAGCACATAGCCGCGGCGCAAGAGCGCCGTGCCCTGCTCGCGGACCTCGCCGAGGAGCTCGAGCTGCCGATCGAGGATCTCGCGCGCGTCGTAGCGATCGTCGATCGAGGCCCAACGCTCCGGGAACGCGCCGTCGTCGTCGACGGTGTCCTCGAAGTCGTCGGTGCCCCAGCCGGCGCGCCAGTCGAACGCCGCCCACTCGTCGAACGTCGCGAGCTCCTTGGCGTCCGGGTTGTGCGGGTAGAGCCCGGGATGGATGACGGAGTAGTCCGGCCCGACGAACGAGTGGTTCGTGCGCTTGCGCGGTGCGGTCGGCACGCCGCCGACGACCGCGGCGGGCGCGGTGCGGTAGCCGGACGCGATGCCGGGCTCGACGCCCATGTGGCAGTCCTGGCACGACTCGCCGCGTTCGGCGGCGGGCGAGCGCTTGTACTCGCTGAACGCTTCCTCGAGGCGGAAGCCGCCGGGCAACGTGACGTCGTGGCACGCGCCGCAGAACCCGGGCGACGTGATCGGTTCGAAGAAGTGCGCCTCGGCGTGGATGCGGCGCCCGACCTCGCCGGGCGCATCGACGACGGGACCGAACTCGCTCGGATTGGCCTTCACCCGCGCGAGCTCGCTGCCGTCGCGCGGCCCGTACACGGGCGCGAACAGGTCGCCGGTTCCGAGCGGACGCCGCCCGCTCGCCTTGCCGACGTCGTGCGACATGCGATGGCACACGACGCAGCTGATGCCCTCCTGCGAGACCGGCGCGCGCTCCGCGTTCGGCCCGAAGAGCGGCTCGCCGATCGTCATCCCGATCGGCGTGTGGCAGCGGATGCAAAAGTCGCCCATCGTCCCGTTCGTCTTCTGCAGCAGCGTCCCGTGCATCGAGTTGAACACGGGGCTGAGCTGCGCATAGGCGTGCGGCGACGCGGACCACTCGCGGTAGTGGTCGGGGTGACAGGTGCGGCACTCGGTCGCCGACGGAAAGAGGTCGTCCGTGAGCGCGGCGCGGTGCACGTCGTTCGACGACGCCGTGCCGGACGCGACGAGATCGACCGCGCGCGACTCGACCCAGGCGCAGCCGAGGACGGTCGCGACGCTGGCCGTTCCGATCGCCTGCGCCAGGCGGCGGAGGAGGGCGGGGGAGCGACGCGGCGGGTCGAGCAGAGGGGGATGCGCGGCCATCGGGACCAATTTAACTGTGGCTGGAAGCGAAGCGAAGCGCGCCGCGGGGTTCCTCCATCGGTTGTTTGCGACGAATTCTGCGAGGGGATTCGCCTGTAGGGGGCACGAAGGCAAGGCTGGCGGACGCCGGCCCACACCCCCGCAAGCGATCCCCCCCCAACTGAACGCTCCTCCCTCTCCCGACGAGGTCGTCCTCCGCACGCGCGGCCTCGTCCGCCGCTTCGACGACCAAGTCGCCGTCGACGGGCTCGACCTCGAGGTCCGCAAGGGCGAGTGCCTCGGGCTGCTCGGTCCGAACGGCGCCGGCAAGAGCACCACGGTGCGCATCCTCTCGACCCTGCTCGCGCCGTCCGCCGGCGAGGCCGAAGTGCTCGGGCTCGACGTCGTGAAGGACGGCGCGCGGGTGCGCGAGCGCATCGGCGTCGTGCCGCAGGAACTCGCCGTTTACGAGCACCTGACCGCGCGCGAGAACCTCGCGTTCTTCGGCGATCTGTACGCGCTCGATCGGGTGACGCTCGCCGCCGCCGTCGAACGCGGGCTCGCCGTCGCCGGGCTCGCCGACCGCGCGGACGAGCCCGTGCGGAACTTTTCCGGCGGGATGAAGCGGCGCCTGAACGTCGCCGTCGCGCTGCTTCACGACCCGGAGCTCGTCTTCCTCGACGAACCGACCGTCGGCATCGATCCGCAGTCGCGCAACCGCATCTTCGAGATGGTGGAGGGCTTGCGCGCGCGCGGCACGACGCTGATCTACACGAGCCACCAGCTCGGCGAGGTCGAGCGCCTGTGTGACCGCATCGCGATCCTCGACCGCGGACGCCTCGTCGCGAAGGGAACGCTCGCGGAGCTCCAGGGTCATCCGGACGTGCGCCGCGGCGCTTCGGCCAATCTGCACTTCGACGCGCTCGGCGACGCGCAGCGCGCGGCCGAACTCCTCGCGTCGAACGGCATCACCTGCACGCTCGACGAAGAGCGCCCCGATCTCGAGGAAGTGTTCCTCGACCTGACCGGCCACGCCTTGCGCGACGGGGTGCCGTCATGAGGGCCTGGACGCTGTGCAAGAAGGACCTGCGCATCTACTCGCGTGATCGCGTCGGGCTCTTGCTCGGCCTCGGCCTGCCGCTCGTGCTCGCGTTCGTGTTCGGCGGCGCGATGGGGGCGATGGGCGGCGGCGGCGACGGGATGATCCGCGCCAAGCTGTACGTCGAGGATCGCGATCAGACGGACGCGTCGCGCGAGCTGGTGGAAGCGCTCCAGGCGCAGGACGGCCTGCGCATCGTCCTGATCCCGCTCGACGATCCCGAGACGGCGCGCGTGCGCGTCGCGGACGGCAACGGACCCGCCGGCCTCGTCATCGACCCCGGGTACGGCGAGGCGCCCGGCTTCGGCGGGGAGTCGAAGCTGCGACTCGTGCGCGATCCCGGCAAGACGATCGAGCAGCAGGTCATCGCCGGCAACCTGCTCCCCGCGCTCTTCCAATCGACGCAGGCCGAGATCGGCCGCAGCGCGATGACGCGCGCGCTCGACCTGATCGATTTCCCGGGCATCGGGCGCGAGCGCGCCGAGGAGATCCTCCAGGCGTCCTGGGACCGGATGGACGAACTCGTCGCCGAGCTCGAGACGGACGGTTCGTTCGATGCGGACGACGACGAGGCGACGGACGACGAAGCGGGCGGCTTCGACTTCGCCTCGGCGATCACCAACGTGCTCGGGCTCGAAGTCGAGGACGTCGTCGGCGGCGGTGACGCGGCGGAGGATCAGAAGAGCGCGAGCCAGTCGCACGCGGTCTCGGGCATCGCCGTGATGATGCTGCTCTTCGGCCTGATTGCGTGCGGCGGAACGCTGCTCGAGGAGGAGGCGGAGGGAACGCTCGACCGCTTGCGCCTCTCGCCCGGCCGCGTGAGCGACATCCTCGTGGGCAAGTTCCTGTTCACGTGGATCGTCGGCATCGTGCAGCTCGTCCTGCTCTTCCTCGTGACGAGCATGATGTTCACGATTCCGATCTTCCGCTCGCCGGTGGCGCTGTTCGTTCTGTGCGCCTCGGTCGCCGCGGCCGCCACGTGCTTCGGCATCTTCTTCGCCGTGTCGTGCCGCACGCGCAAACAGCTCGAAGGTTTGTCGACGATCGTCGTCCTGACGATGAGCGCCTTCGGCGGCAGCTGGTGGCCGCTCGAGATCACGCCGGAGTGGTACCAGACGCTCGGCCACTTCACGCTGAACGCGTGGGCGATGGACGGCTACCAGGGCCTCTTCTGGTACGGCAAGGACCTCGTCGGCATCCTGCCGGAGATCGGCGTTCTGCTCGCGATCGCCGCCGTCCTCGCGACCGCCGCCGTACTCCAATGGAAGCGCCGCTTCCGCATCGCATGACGGAACCCGACCGAACGCAGCCCGCGCCCGACGACGAGCCGCCGGCGGACTATCGCGCGCGCGACAACGACCACTTGGTCGAGCCGATGTTCGCGGGCCTCGGCGTCGGCGACGAGGAGGCGACCGAGCCGGAGCCGCGCGGCTTCTTCGCGCGACTCGCACGCGTTCTCTTCGGCCGGCGCTCGGGTTGATCGTGGTAGGTTGCGCGGATGCCCGCTGACCGTCCCGTCCGGATTCCGCGCCTCGTCGCGGTGCTCGTCGGCCTCGCCGCACTTGTCGGATGCAACGGCGAGCGTGCGAGCGATGCGGAGCGTCCGAACATCGTGCTCTTGCTCGTCGACGACCTCGGCTGGAAGGACGTCGGGTACAACGGCTCGACGTTCCACAGAACGCCGACGATCGACGGGCTGGCGTCGCGCGGCGTCGTGTTCCGACACGCGTACTCGGCCGCGCCCGTCTGTTCGCCGACGCGCTACAGCATCCTGACGGGCAAGAACCCGGCGCGCGGCATCACGAAGCCGCTGATGTTCGCGGACTTCGCGCCGGACGGCGCGGCGCCGGAGGACGAGAAGCCGCGCCGCGGACAGGAGTTCCTCTCCGCGGACAGCGCGACGTTCATCCCGCTCGACGCGCAGACGCTCGGCACGCGCCTGCAAGCGGCCGGCTACCGCACCGGCATGATCGGCAAGTGGCACCTCGGCCACGCGCCCTATTCCGCCGACCGCTACGGCTTCGACGAGTTCGTCGGCGGCGGCATCGAGGCCGGCCCCGCGAGCTACTTCCCGCCCTACGGCTTGTCCGCGTTCCCGGACGGCGATGAGGGCGAGTACCTGACGGACCGCGTCACCAAGGAAGCGACCGCGTTCATCGAGCGCTCGCAGGACGCACCGTTCTTCCTCTTCGTGTCCTACTTCGCGGTCCACAATCCGTACATCGCCAAGCCGGACGTCGTCGAGCAGTACATGCGCACGATGGACCTCGCCGCCGGGCAAAAAAACCCGAAGTACGCGGCGATGCTCCAGGCCGTCGACGAGAGCGTGGCGACGATCCTCGCGGCGCTCGACGCGAACGGCGTCGCGGACCGCACGGTGATCCTCTTCACGTCCGACAACGGCGCGATCGAGAACAAGAACGTGAAGGTCAACCGCGAGCCGACCGTGTACCCCGTCACCTCGAACGCACCGCTGCGCGACGGCAAGGGCAGCCTGTACGAGGGGGGCGTGCGCGTCCCGTTCGTCGCCTTCTGGCCCGGCCGCGACGCCGCCGGCCGCACGGTCGACGAACCGATCGTCAGCACCGACCTCTACTCGACCGTGCTCGACCTCGCCGGCGCACCGGCCGACACCGGCTCCGACGGCGCGAGCATCGTCCCGCTCCTAGGTGGCGAACAAACGCTCTCGCGCGGCCCGCTCTTCTTCCACTACCCACACGGCAAGCTGATGAGCAGCGTCCGCGCCGGCCGCCACAAGCTGATCCGCTTCTGGAACGGAGCGACCGAGCTCTACGACCTCGAAGCGGACGAAGGCGAGGCACACGACTTGGCGGCGGAGCAACCCGAGCTGACGCAACGACTCGACGCGGAGCTGTCGGCATGGCTCGAGGACGTGGGCGCCGAGCTCCCGCGCGAGAACCCGAACTGGCGCGGGCGGTGAGCGGAGTCGAGGCGCGGGACGTCGCGTTTCGATCAATAGCCGATGTCGCCCGGGCCGATCAGGCCGGCCTTGCGGGCCTCATCCAGTTCTCGCGCCAACTCGTACGCGGCCTCATCGACGATGCGCCAGGTGATGTCGAATGTCTGCTGTGGATCGTGAGTGATGTGAATCGCTGACGGTTCGAACGCTGCGTACTCGCCCGTGACGAGGGTGTGTGGTCCTGCGACCAACGGGCCACAGCGTGCGATCCCCTCGGCTGAGTTCACGAGTACCATCGCGTCCTCTCGGGCATTCGGTCCGTGAACTCGGATGAGGAGATCGTCCGCGAGGCCAGGCGTCCCATCGACCGATCGAAAACGAAACACTGCCGTGGCGCCTCGCTCGAGCCCGACGTGATGCACTTCTCCGTCGACGATGACAGCGTTGAGGATCTCGGTGCGTAGGTGTTCGTCGTCGTCCGTCGCGACGAGAAGATCGACCGGATCTCGACCCAAGGGTAAATCGGCCCATGCGACGTCGAGTGTGTCCAGTCGGATTCCGACCGGTGACCAGAGATCCCGCGCCAACCCGCGTGACCAGACGCGCGCAACGCTGAGTGGCGTGCCGTCCTCCTGTGAGAACACCCGAAAGCCGATGCGGCCGAAGATGGGCAAGGTCAGTTGGATCGACTCGTTCGGTGCGCGAACGCCTTGAATGCCGACGTAGCCGCCCTTCTGGTGGGGGCCCGTCCGCACTTGCCAAAGCGCTCCGTCGAAGCCGGGGACCTCCGTGCGAAACACGCCGTCCGCGGTCGTTGTTTCGGTTTGCACCAGCGCGACGTCGTCCGTTGCGGTGAACTCGACGGTGACCCCGGCTGCTGGCTCTCCGGTTGTCCACACGACGCGTCCGGCGAGCACGTCAAGGGTCGCCCGTGCAAGCGAGACCCTGTCTCCCTCGGGATCGTCGCGCGCAATCACCGTTGCGGGAGCCGAGTCCATGGCGGCGTCGACCGGACGCGCGATCGAGTCGCTATCCGGTCGAGCTCTCGGGGCGTCGCGCGGACGGGAGTCCGGGTCGGTCGCCCGCCGTTCGGACGCAATCCACAAGCCGATCGCAGAAACGCACACGAGCGTGAGTCCGAATGCAGCGTAGGGGGCGTGTTTCAAGATCGGCGAGGTCAGTGGTTAGCTCCGTTAGGAGGATCCCCGTACGCGTCCCGACCGCGTGAGTGAGCGTGAGGCCCACCGCCCTCACCGCCGCAGGTTGGCGAACAGCGTCTTCTTGCCCGTCAACCGCTCGTATTCGTCCTCCGCGAAGCGGTCCGTCATTCCGGCGATGTAGTCGCAGGCTGCGCGTTCGTCGCCGACCTCGCGGCGCCAGTCCTGGAACCAGGGGCCGAGTTCTTCGGGTTTCTGGCGGTAGGCCTCGAAGAGTTCGCGCAGGACTTCGGCGGCGTGTTCTGTCAGCTTGTCGAGACGCGGGCGGCGGTAGAAGTTGTCGTAGAGGAAGCGGTTCAGCTCGGCGACCTCTTTGGCGATCGGCGGGCTGTGCTCGATGAGCGTCTTCTTGAGCGACTTGACCTCGGCGGGGGACGCGGGGCGCTCGGCTTCGAGCGACGCGTGCGAGGCGTGGATCAGGTCGTTGATCAGGATCTTGATCAGCTCGTTGCACACGCGCTTCACGCGCAACACGACGTCGGTCGAGCGCGTGAGGAAGCCCGGGTGGCGCAGCTCGACGGCCTCCTTCGCGCCCTGCCAGATCGCGACGCTGTCGAGCTCGTCCTCGGTGAAGATCTGCGAGCGCAGGCCGTCTTCGATGTCGTGCACGTGGTACGCGGTCGAGTCGGCCAGGTCGACCACCTGCGCCTCGAGGCACGGACGCAGCGGGCGTGGGCGGAACTCGGTCGGCCACTCGGCGTCCGTCTCGTGCTTGAGCAAGGACTCGCGCAGTTCGCGCGTCAGGTTCAGGCCGGGGTAGTCGGGGCTGCGCCGTTCGAGCAGGTCGACGACGCGCAGCACCTGGTTGTTGTGGCGGAAGCCGCCGTGCTCGGCCATCAGGTGGTCGAGCGCCACTTCGCCGCGGTGCCCGAACGGCGGGTGCCCGATGTCGTGCGCGAGCGCGATGCCCTCGCACAGCGGTTCGTTGAGGAAGAGCGCGCTGCCCACGCTGCGCGCCACCTGCGCCACTTCGAGCGAGTGCGACAGGCGCGTGCGGTAGTGATCGCCCTCCCAGTTCACGAAGACCTGCGTCTTGTACATGAGCCGGCGGAAGGCGAGCGAATGGACGATGCGGTCACGGTCGCGCTCCCACGCCGTGCGCAGGTCGTCCTCTTCCTCGGGGTGGTGGCGGCCGAGCGATGCCCCGCTCTTCATCGCCCAGGGCGCGAGCTTCTGGTCCTCGAACGCCTCCTTCGCGGCGCGGTCGAAGAAGTGTGCGCCTTGGGCGGGCGAAGTCGGGGATGGAGTCGAGCTCACGCGGGTCATTCTGTCCTTGCAAGACGGTCGCCGCGAGTGCCGGTCGCCGTTCTTCGGCGATTGCCGCGCGGTATCCCCGTGGGTGTTCGGGTTGTGGAACGCGCGGCGCCCGTGCTCGCCGGCGTGTTAGTCTGGCCGCGTCGAGTCTCGGTCTATCCCTCACGATCCCACCGATCCATGTCGAATCTCACAGCATCGCTCGCGCTCGCTCTCTCGTTCACCGCCGCCGTCCCGCTCGCGCGTGCAAACGACGGCGAAGACGGATTCTCCTGGCCCCAATGGGACGGCCCCGATCGCAACGGCGTGTCGCTCGAAACCGAGTGGGCGTCCGCAGGCAAAGCCGACAACCTCTGGCAGGCGGATCTCGGCATCGGCTACTCGACCGTCGTCGTCGGCGGCGGCTACGCCTACACGATGGGCTACGACGTCGAGGCCGGAATCGACGTCGTGTGGTGCTTCGACGCGATGACCGGCGAAGAAGTCTGGGCCCACACCTACCCGTCGAAGATCTGGAACCAGGCGCACAAGGGCGGGACGGTCAACACGCCGTCGATCGACGGCGACGTCGTCTACACGCTGAACCGCGAGGGCAACGCGTACTGCCTCGACGCGAAGACCGGCGCGGTCAAGTGGCACCAGTCGCTCAAGGAGCAACACGAGCTCGAGTACCCGACCTGGGGCTTCTCCGCGTCGCCGCTCGTGCTCGAGAACGAGCTCATCCTGAACTGCGGCAAGCTGCTCTCGCTCGACAAGCAGACGGGCGAGGCGAACTGGGCGTCGCAGGACTACGGACACGGCTACGGCACGGCGAACGCGTTCGAGCTCGAAGGCAAGCCGGTCGTCGCGGCATTGAACGGCAACGGCCTCGCGGTCCTGTCGCGCGAGACCGGTGACGAGCTCTACTTCTACGAGTTCGGCGGGCAAGGGCGCGGCGTGAACGCGGCGACCCCCGTGCGCATCGACGACGCGCTCTTCATCTCGTCCGGGCCGCGCGGTGGTGGAGCGCTGCTCGCCTTCGCCGGCGACGAGCTGATCCCGGTGTGGGAGAACCGCAACATGGCGAACTCGTTCTCCGGTTGCGTCCGCATCGGCGACTACCTGTACGGCTTCCACCAAAACGTCCTGCGCTGCATCAACCTCGAGGGCGAAGTGCAGTGGGAAGAGCGCGGCATCGGCAACGGCGCCGTCACCGGCACGCAGGATCGCGTGCTTGTCATGGGCGGCACCGGCGAGATGATCGTGATCGCGGCCGACCCGGGCGAGTTCCACGAGCTGTCGCGCGTCAAGCTCTTCGAAGAGGGCAACTACTGGACGAAGCCGATCCTTGCCAACGGCATCGTCTATTGCCGCAGCAGCGAGGGACGCCTCGTCGCGCGCGACCATCGCAAGGCGAAGGACGGCAAGTAGAGCGCGTTCCTTCGGTTCGAAACCATGGGGCGGAGGTGCCGACGCGCCTCCGCCCCGTTTCGTAGCCAGGCGCTACAGTACGCGCGTCCCAGACCCGCGAACTGCCATGCCGAAACTCGCCGCCGTTCTCGCCCTCCTCGCGTCCTGCGCGTCGCCCGCGCTCGATGAAGCCAAGCTCGTCGACCTGACGTGGGCCTTCGACCGCGACTCGGTCTATTGGCCGACGGCGCAGTCGTTCGAGCTGACGACCGTTGCGCACGGAGCGAACGATCAGGGACTCTGGTACGCCTCGAACGACTTCCGCGCGTCCGAGCACGGCGGCACGCACCTCGACGCGCCGATCCACTTCGCCGAGGGGCGCTGGAGCTCGCACGAGATTCCCCTGCGACACTTCATCGGCCCGGCGCGCGTGATCGACGTGCGCGCGGCGTGCGCCGCCGACCGCGACCACCGTTTGTCCGTGAGCGACGTCGAGGCCTACGAAGCGCGACACGGCGCGCTGCGAGCCGGCGACGTCGTGCTGGTGCACACGGGCTGGGGGCGATTCTGGCCGAACCGCGAGCGCTATCTCGGAAGCGCCGAACGCGGCGTCGCGGACAACCTGCACTTTCCCGGCATCGGCAAGGACGCGGCCGAGCTCCTCGTCGAGCGCGGCGTCGAGCTCGTCGGCATCGACACAGCGAGCCTCGACCACGGCCCGACGACGACCTTCGATGCGCATCGTGTCCTGGCCGGTGCGAACGTTCCCGGCCTCGAGAACGTCGCGCACCTCGAGCTCCTGCCGCCGCGCGGCGCGACGTTGATCGCGCTCCCGATGAAGATTCGCGACGGTACGGGCGGTCCGTGCCGCATCGTCGCGCTGCTTCCCTAGCAGCCCGTGGTGAAACTCACGCCATCGGCGGAGGGTGATGGATCCGGGCTAGGACGCGGAAAGGCGGCTCCACGGGGCTGCGATCGCACGCCAGGGGAGACTCTCGGCGGAATCGTGGCAGTCGAGGCGGCGCGTCTGCGCGTGGAGAGGGTAGACGGGCGCCGTTTCGAGGCTTCCGGCGACTCTCCACCCGCATCGCTATGAGCACGGACAACGCCTCGGATCGGATCAAGACGCTCTTCGCCCAAGCCCTCGAGCTCGACGCGTCGGAGCGCGACGGGTTCCTGGACGCGGAGTGTGGGGAGCGCGCCGACGTGCGCGCGCGGATCGAAGGCTTGCTGCGCGCGCACGGCGACGCGACGGGCTTCCTCGACGGGCGCGGTCCGAAGATGCCGCTCGGCGAGACGGCGGGCAACGTGATCGGTCGGTACAAGCTGCTGCAGGCGATCGGCGAGGGCGGATTCGGCTCGGTGTGGATGGCCGAGCAGCTCGAGCCCGTGCGTCGCAAGGTCGCGCTCAAGATCATCAAGCTGGGGATGGATTCGAAGCAGGTCGTCGCGCGCTTCGAGGCCGAACGTCAGGCGCTCGCGCGGATGGATCACCCGAACATCGCCAAGGTGCTCGACGGTGGCGTGACCGACAACGGCCGTCCGTTCTTCGTGATGGAGCTCGTGCGCGGCGTTCCGATCACGGAGTACTGCGATGCGGCCAAGCTCCCGGCGCGCGAGCGGCTCGAGCTCTTCACCTTGGTCTGCCACGCCGTCCAGCACGCGCACCAGAAGGGGATCATCCACCGCGACATCAAGCCGTCGAACGTGCTCGTCACGCTGCACGACGGTCGTCCCGTGCCGATGGTCATCGACTTCGGGATCGCCAAGGCGACATCCGGGAGCCTGACCGAGAAGACGCTCTTCACCGAGTTCCGCCAGTTCCTGGGCACGCCCGAGTACATGAGCCCCGAGCAAGCGGAGATCTCCGGGCTCGACGTCGACACGCGCGCCGACATCTACTCGCTCGGCGTGCTCCTGTACGAGCTGTTGACCGGCACGACGCCGCTCGATCCGGGCACGCTGCGCTCCGCGGCGTACGACGAAATCCTGCGCATGATCCGCGAGGTGGAGCCGCAGCGACCGTCGACGCGCGTCAGCACGCTCGGCGAGCGCCGGCTCGTCGTCGCGTCCGCGCGCGCGACCGAACCGAACGGTCTGCAGCGTCTGATGCGCGGCGACCTCGACTGGATCGTGATGAAGGCGCTCGAGAAGGAGCGGACGCGGCGCTACGAATCGGCGACGAGCTTCGCGGACGACGTCCAACGCTACCTCGCGCACGAGCCCGTCGTGGCGCGTCCGCCGAGCCGCGTCTACAAGCTCGCGAAGTTCATGCGCCGCAACCGCGTCGTCGTCGGAGCGGCCGCGCTCGTCGTGTTCGCGCTGATCGCGGGCTCGGCCGCGGCGACGATCGGACTCGTGCGCGCCGAGCGCGGTCGGAAGGACGCGCGTGCGGCGGAAGGACGCGCGGAGCTGGCGGCGCAGGAGGCGCGCGCGGCCGAGGCGCGCGAGCGCGCGGAGCGCGAGCGGGCGACCGACGAAGCCGCTGCCGCCGCGTCGATCAACCGCTTCTACGACGTGATGTTGCTCGCGATCGATCCGCAACGGCTGCGGCAGCACTCGGCCTTCGCGCCGGGCGAGGGATTGACGCTCGCGACGGCGCCCGCGCTGGACCGCGACGTGTCGGTCGTCGAGATGCTGCGCGGCGCGTCGCTCGCGGTCGACGAGGACTTCGGCGAGAAGCCCGCGCTGGCCGCCAACGTGCGCGAGACGATCGGCGTGACGTTGCTCGGACTCGGGCGCTTCGTCGATGCCGAGCGCGAGTTCGCGCAGGCGGCGCGGTTGCTCGCGCAGCGCCCGGACGCGAGTCCGCAGGATCAGCAACGGATCGCGCTCCTGCGCGGCTCCGCGGCGCTCGAGGCCGGCGACGGGTTGGCGGCGCTCGGCTTCCTGCGCCCTGCGGTCGAGGCGATGCGCGAGACGCGCGGCAGCGAGGAAGCCGCGACACTGAACGCGTCCGCGCTCCTCGGTCGCGCGCTGATCGAAGCGGGCGACTACGACGGGGCGCGCGTCGTGCTGGAGGACACGCTCGAGGCGCAGCGGCGCGTGATCGGTGACGAGCATCGCGACGTCGTCTACACGCTCTACCAACTGGGGGATCTCTATCTGTGGCAGACGAAGCCGCTAAAGGCGGCGCCCTACTCGCGCGAGGCGTACGAGATCGCGACGCGCACGCTGGACCCGAATGACATCGTCCGCGTCCAGGCCGAGTACGGGTTCGCGGTCGTCCTGGAGTTCGAGCTGAACTACGCGCGCGCGGAGCCGTTGCTGCGCGACGTGCTCGACAAGAAGCGGCGCCTGCTCGGATCGGAGCACGCGAGCACGGCGACGACGGCCTACTTCCTGGCGCGCTGCCTCGACGACGACGCCGACTTGCCGGAGCGCGAGCAACTGATGCGCGAGTCGGCCGTGATCCTGCGCGAGCGGGCGAGCGACACGCTCGTCTACAGCATCCTGTTGCGCGACCTCGCCCAGCTCGAGTTCGAACTCGGGCGCCCCGAAGCGGGCGTCCGGCTCGCGAAGGAGTACGCCGACGGTGTGCTGGCCGACGGAGGCCCGACGGATCCGCGCGCGTGGGAGGCGGTGTCGTTCCTGCGCGGCGCGTTGCATCGCGTTGGACGCGGCGAAGAGGCGGAGCAGATCGCGTACAACGAAGTGCTCGAGCTGCGCCGGCACACGTCGAACCCGAAGGCGGTGTGGACGTGCTCCGCGCTCGGCGACCTCACGCGCTTCCTGCGCGACTGCGGCCGGCTCGACGAGGCGCGCGAAGCGTGGGCCGGCTGCCTCGACGTGCGCCGCGCTCTCGCCGAGCGACCCGACGCCCGAGGGGACGCCGCGTGGAACTACGGGAACATGCTGCTCCGCCCGTGGGTGTCGGGCATGCGCGACGCAGCGGGCGCGATCGAGAGCCTGGAACGCGCGCTCGACATGGGAGTCTCGGCGAACCTGCGCCTGAGCGCGTGGGAGGACCTCTACGACGCGTACCGCTTCGTCGGGCGGGACGAGGACGCGGAGCGCGCGGCGGCGACACTCGCGGAGCGACTCGCCGAGCAAGCGGGCTTGGGCGGGACGAGCGCGCTCGTCGACTACGCGCGCTTCCTGCTCGACTGTCCCATCGAGGGCATCCACGATCCGGAGCTCGCGCGCGAGAACCTCCAGAGCGTCGTGGCGCGCAATCGATCGGACGCGTTCGCGTGGGCGCTCCTCGCGGACGCCAATCGCGAGCTCGGGGACTTCGACCGGGCGCGCGAGGCGACGGCCGCGCGCATCGAGATGCGCGCGCGCGCCGCGGCGGCCCCGAACGCCAGCGCGGACGCGATCAACGACTACCTCTGGGCGCTCGCGGTCGCCGAGCCCGCGGAGCTGCGTTCGGCGGACGAGCTCCCGGCGGTCGTCGCCCGTCTCGAGCAGATCGGCACGGACAGTCCGAGCACGCTGAACACGCTCGGGATCGCGCGCTACCGGCTCGCCCGATATCGCGAGGCCGCCGAAACGCTCGAGGAGGCGCGGCGCCTCGCCGAGCTGCGCGGTACGGCGCAGAACCCCGCCTACGACCTCGTCTTCCTCGCGATGTGTCGCGCGCAGCTCGGCGAGCCGGCCGAAGCGCGCGACCTGCTCGACGCCTGTGCGCCGTGGCTCGACGACCCGGACCTCGACTACAGCGGGCGTCGCGAGCTCGCCGCGTTCTACGCCGAGGCGGAGCGCTTGCTCGAAACGCCGTCCGAGTGAGCGCCAAGGGCTGCTAGAGCGGCTCGATCGAGTACCGCTCGGACGCGGACGGCGTCGAGAGCGCGCGCGTCGTCTCCGCGAAGAAGACGACGACGTCGAACTGTTCGGTCACGGCCGTGCGGAAGAAGAAGTCTGCGGCTCGGTGCGCGTCGTACTGGTTGCCGATCCAGCGCATCGCGCGCGGTGTTCGGAACCAATCCGCGACGGGCCCGTCGGCTGGAAGTTCGCGCAGGTCGAGCGCGAACGCGGGCTCGTCGATGCGCAGGAGCGCGTCCTCGAGCGAGCCGGGCGGCGGGTCCAGGACGACGAACTCGCGGTACCGGAAGGGCTTGGCCTGCGGCGTGGTGGTGAGGTCGCGCGCGAGGAACGAGCCGCGTCCGAACAGGGTGCCGACCGATACGAAGTCCGCGCCGAGCCGCTCGGCGAGCAGCGATCCCGAGGTCGGTCCGCCCTCCGGTCCACGCGCGCGGTTGGCGTGGAAGTTGTGCGCCCAGTACACGACGCGCGCCTCCGGTCCGAGCTGCGCGAGGACGCGCTCGACGTTGTCCGCGAGCGCCAGTTCGCGCAGGTTGACGATCTCGCGCTCGGATTGGATCCGGAGCAGGTCGTGGACGGCGTCGATCCAGCGCACGAGCCCGGCCGCCGACGCGCGGGCGGAGCGCGTCGCGTCGACGCCGGCCGAGACCTCGAGGCGTCGTGCGCGCACGTCGAGCCGCGCTTCACACGCGAGCAGCGCGCGGCGCCACGCCTGCCGCTCGCCCGGCGTGAGCGACGCGACGTACTCTTGCCTGGCGCGCCGCGCGTCGACCAACCCGCCGAGGACGACCTCGATCGAATCCGGGCACGTCTCGTCGTGCTCGCGCAGGAACGCCAGCAGCGCTGCGGCGTCGCTCCCGGCGCGGTCCTGGAACGCGGAGTACTCCTCGAAGACGTCGCCCGCGCGCTCCAACCCGAGGTCGGGGAGCAACGTCATGAACTGGAGCAGGTGCCGAACTCGCTGCTCGGCGACGCGCGCCGCCATCTGCGCTTCCCACGCGCCGCCGCACTCGTCGATACGGTCGCCGAGCAGGGCGCAGGCCTCCGCGAGGCGCCGCATCGCGGCGAGGTTCGATCCGTCGAAGGCCGCGTCGAAGCCGGGCGCATCGGCGAGCAGCTCGCGCGCGTCGCCGCGGAGGATGTCCGAGAGGAGCTCGAGCAGCGCGCGTCCCGCATCGGGGTCGGCTTCGTCGAGCGCCGTCCACGCGACGAGCAGCGCGCCGCGCAGGTCGAAGATGTCGACCCCGAGCAGGCGCACCTCCCGGTCCGCGGAGCCGCGCGCGCGGATCCACGCGAAAAGCTCGCCGACCTCCTCGGTGTTCCAGATTGCGCCGCGGAGCGAATCGAGCGCCGCCGCGACCGGTTCGCCGTCTGTCCGTAGAACACGCTCGGCGTTCAGCAGCGGGACGAAGTCGCTCTCCCAGAGCAGGGCGAGCGGCCGCGCCTCGCCGGCGAGCGCGCGGACGAGCCGGTCCTTGGCGAGGAAGAACTCGTGCGTCCCGTGCGTGCCCTCACCGAGTGCGATCACGCGCCCGTCGTCGATGAGCGGGAGGAGATTCTGGAGCGCGTCACCGTCGCGCTCGACCAGCTCGGGATCGAAGGCGTGCGCGTGCGCCCGGATCCACTCGAGGACCTCGGGCGGGACCTCGTCGTTCCGGGGTGCGGCGAGAGCGAGCGAGAGGGTCAGGATCCAGGTCGTCAGCATGGTCGAAGCCCGGGGGGGAGTGGCGAGGCCGGGAGCTCGCGAGCGACTTGCCCGCGGCGCGCTTCGAACTTCCGACACAACTCCGACGCGCGCTGGGCGATCGTCAGTCGGCGATGCGCGGGTAGACCTCGCGCTTCGCGCGCGCGAGCGCGGCTTCGTCGTCGATCTCCGCCCACGCGAGGTTCGTCGCGACCGGGCAGGGGAGCGGATGGACGCGCGCCGCGGCGACCAGCGCGTCGGTCTCGTAGTCGACGAAGAGCGTCTCGTCGAAGCGCGGGAGGCTGTACTCGAGCATCGCGGCGAACAGGCCGCGCGAGACCTTCGTGATGCCGACCAGCTCGCCGGCGATGCGCTCGCCGAGCGCCGCGCGGTCCTTCGACATGTTCACCAGGTGGCCGCGCTCGTCGGTCTCGACCCAGACCTCGTCGCCCCCTTCGGTGATGTCGGAGACGAGCATGGCGTCGTCCGTCGGCGCCGCGAGCGCGAGCTCGACGGCGCGGCGCTCGTAGATCAGATCCGACTCGAGCAGGAGGAAGTCCTCGGTGACGAGGTCGCGCGCGCACGAGAGCGAGAGCATGCTGCCGGACTCGGCGAAGCGCGGGTTGTGGACGGTTTCGATGCGGCCGTTCGAGCGCGCGGCGAGCTCGTCGTAGCGCTCCGCCACGTGCCCCGTGACGATCACGACGCGCTCGATCCCGCAGGCGGTGAGGCGCGCGATCGATTCCTCGATGATCGGCGCGTCGCCGAGGCGCAGGAAGCCCTTCGGCATCTCGTGCCCGCGCGCGCCGAGGCGCACGCCGCGCCCGGCGGCGAGGATGACGGCGGTGCGTACGGACACGCCTAACGCCCCAGCAGCTCGCGGAACGCGGCGATGAGCCGGTCGACGTCGCCGTCCGTGATGTCGCCCATGTTCGCGATGCGGAACATCGAGTCGGACAGCGCGCCCTGGCCGGCGTAGATGACGAAGCCGCGTTCGCGCAACGCGTCGTGCAGCTCGGCGTACGTGCAGCCGTCCGGCAGGCGGAACGAGCTGATCATCGACGACAGCGAGCCGCGGTCGATCAGCGTCGGGATGCCGAGCTCGTCGAGCGAGGTGCGCACGCGCTCCGCGAGCGTTTGGTAGCGCGCGCGGCGCTGCTCGACGCCACCGGCTTCCTCGAGCTCGATCAACGCCTCGTCGAGCGCCGCGAGGACGTGCACCGCGGACGTGAACGGCGAAGAGCCCGTGACCTGTTGGGCGTGATAGCGGAAGAGGTCCAGGTAGAGGCTGCCCGCTCGGCTCGCGCCGGTCTCGAGCTCGTCGCGGCGTGCGAGCACGAACGAGATGCCGGGCGCCCCGTGCAGGCATTTGTTCGCGGTCGCCGCCACGGCGGCCACGTTCCAGTCGGCGAAGGAGAGCTCCTCGGCGCCGAAGCTCGACACCGCGTCGATCAGCAGCGCGCGCCCGAGGCGCTTGCACAGCGCGCCGAACGGCGCGAGGTCGTTGAGCCGGCCGCTGGTGGTTTCGTTGTGGACGAGCGCGACGTGCGAGATCGACGCATCGCCCTCGAGCACGCGCTCGACCTCGCGCAGGTTCATCTCGTCGAGCCACTCCGCGCGCACGAGCACCGGCTCCTTGCCTGCGACCGTCAGCATCGTCGCCATGCGCTCGCCGTACACGCCGTTCGCGACGACGAGTGTCTTGCCGTCGCCGGGCGCGAAGCTCGACAGCATCGCCTCGACCGCGCACGTACCGGAGCCGGAGACGATGACCGCCTCGTAGCCCTCGTCCGCTGCGGCGTACACGCGCGCGAGGCGCGCGCGCACGTCGGCGAGCAGCGCGACGAACTCGGGTTCGCGGTGGCAGATGTCCTCGCGCACGAGCGCCTGGCGGACGCGCTCGGTCAGCGTGACCGGGCCGGGATTGAGCAGGATCGTCGGACGTTTCATGACAGGTGCGCGCGCAGGCGCGCGGCGACTTCGGCGGGGGTGATCGTCGGGCGCGGGAGCGCGCTCTCGATGCCGGGGACGAGCGGGACGTGAACGAAGGTGAGCTCGGACGACGGTGTGGCGACGAGCGCCGCGAGCGCGTCGCCCGTCGCGGCGGCGTGGACGCGCGGGTAGCCGCACCCGGCGGCGATCGCGCCGAAGTCGATCGAGCGCGACACCGTCGCCTGTCCGCCGGTCGATTCGTGCAGCCCGTTGTCGAGCAAGACGTGCACGAGGTTCGCGGGACGCTCGTAGCCGATGGTCGCGAGCGCGCCCATGTGCATGAGCGCGGCGCCGTCGCCGTCGAGCACGAAGACGCGCCGCTCGGGCCGCGCGAGCGCGACGCCGAGCGCCAGGCTCGACGCGCAGCCCATCGAGCCGACCATGTACAGCTGGTTCGCACGGTCGCCGGTCGCGTAGAGTTCGCGCCCGGTGTAGCCGGTCGAGGCGATGACGATATCGTCGTCGTGCACGACGGGACGGAGCGCCTCGAGCGCGTCGCGCCGCCGCATCTCGGGCGCGAGCCTCCCGGGTGCGCTGGCCTGCGCGGGCGGGCGCACGTCCGCCGTCGACTCGAGCGCGCGCGGCGCGGCGGTGCCCTTCTTCATCACGAGCGCGTACGGCGTGCCGTGCTCGTCCATGTGACGCACCGCGCACTCGAGCGCCGCGGGCACCTCCGCGTCCTCGGTCGGGAAGTGCTCCCACGGGATGCCCACGAGGTCGAGCAGCTCGCGCGTGATCGCGCCCATGCGCGCGTGCTGCGGCTCGTCCGCGTCGCCGTCCGGATCGCCGCGCAGCGTCGTGATGACGAGGATCGGGATGCGGAACGTCTCCGTTAACGAGGTGAGCGGGTTGACCGCGTTGCCGAGCCCGGAGTTCTGGAAGAGCGCGACGCCGCGCGTGCCCGTGAGCTCGGCGCCGGCCGCGATCGCGACCGCTTCGCCCTCGTTCGCCGCGCCGACGTAGCGCAGGACGTCCGAATCGATGACGCGGTTGATGAACGGCTTCAGGTACGAGCAGGGAACGCCCGCGTACATGCCGAAGCCGCGCTCGCGCGCCTCGGAGAGGAACCGGTCCGCATCGATCACTGAAAGCTCACCGCGTCGACGACGTCGTGCAGCTCGTCGATGTCGGTCCAGTTGCCCGTCGTGTAGACGACGTTGACCGTTCCGCCGTCCTCGACCAGGCGGTTGAACAGGACGCCCATGTCGGCTTCGCGCTGCGCGGGGTCTTCGAGCAAGCGATCGAGCGTCGCGCGCAGAACGGGGAGCGCGGCGCTCGACACGCGCAGCAGCCCCATCCACTCGCCCGACAGTTCGTCCTGCGGAATGTCGACGCCCATGCGCACGAACTCGACGTTCTGCTTGTAGCCGCGACGCGACGGCGGCGCCGAGCACGACACGAAGTCGGCATAGCGACCGAGGTTCGCGCTCTCGCGCCAGTTCGTGTCGACCGGGATCACGAAGTCTCCCTCGGCGCGCTGCAACAGGTCGAGCACGCCGCGGTGGAACAACACGTCGCCGTAGCTGACGAACAGGTCCGTGCCGTTGTCGTCGATCGCTTCGAGCGCGAGGCGCAGCGAGTAGAGCTCGCCCGTGGTCTCGTACTCGTCGTTGTCGACGGTCTGGATGCCGCCGAGCTCGACCGACTCCTTCTTGTAGCCGCGCACGACGGTGATGTCCTTCACCTGCGCGCTCCGATACGCGGTCGCGATGTGTCCGAGGATCGGCTCGCCCTCGACCGCGACCATCGCCTTCGGGCGATCGGCCGTGAGCTCGCCGAGCGCGGCGCCGCGCGATGCGGCGAGCACGACGGCGCGCGCGACGGGCACGACCTCGGGCAGGAAGCGCGACTCCGCGCGCTTGAGCTCGTCGACGCCCTGCAGACGGAACACCTCGGAGAGCGGCGCGATGGTCTTCTCCACGGCCGAGAGCTGGCCCGTGCGCTTGAGGACGCGCGCCGTCCGTTGCATCGCGAGCAACGAGGAGCGCAGCAGGTGGTTGGCCCAGATCGCGAGGGAGAAGCCCGCGTCGCGGAGCACTTCGGTCGGCGTCCCGTGGTACTTCGTCGGCACGATGACGACGGGCGAGCGGTCGCCCCATTCGGAGCGGAACTCGAGCACTTCGTCCGCGGTCGAGCGCGAGCTGTGGATCAGGATCGCGTCGGCGCCCGCCTCGGTGTACGCGTCCGCGCGCCGCAACGCCTCGGCCATGCCGCGCCCCGCGATCAGCGCTTCGGTGCGCGCGATGACGCAGAAGTCGTCGTCGGACTGCGCGTCCTTGCCGGCCTTGATCTTGCCGCAGAACTCGGACATGTCCGCCAGCGGCTGCGTCTCGCCCGCGAGGAAGCTGTTCGTCTTCGGGAACAGCTTGTCCTCGATGCAGACGGCCGCGATGTGGCGCTGCTCGAGCTTCGTCACGAGCCGCCGCAGGTTGTTGAAGTTGCCGTAGCCCGTGTCGCCGTCGAGCAGGATCGGCACCGTCGTCGCGTCCGACATGAACTCGAGCATCTCGAGGACCTGCGTCCAGCTGGCCTCGTTGCTGTCGCGCACGCCGAACTGCGAGGAGAGGCACAGCCCGCTGGCCCAGATGCCGGGGAAGCCCGCCTCCTCGGCGATGCGCGCGCTCAGGCCGTTGTGCGCTTCGAGGATCGTCTCGAAGTCGCTCGACTCGAGCAATTGTCGGAACTGGGTGGTCTTGCGCACGGTGCGAGGGGGCTGGGGTTCGGCTGAAGCACCGATCGGAGGTGACGGCGAACGCGACGGAGGGGGCCGAGATTGTAGCGGCTGTGGACGAGCGCGATAGCCCGCCGCCGGTGGGGCCGTGCACGTCTTCCGCGCGACCGCTATTCTCGTCCGCCGACCATGACTCGGATCTTCTTCGACGCGCGCGAGCTCTACTTCCTCACGCAGTACATCCCCGTCTATCGCGTCCTGGAAGCGCGCGGCATCGAGTGCCACTTCGTCGCGTACGACAACCGCAGCAGCCATCGCAGCGCGATCCGCGCGGGCTTCGACGCGCTCGAGCTGCCGACGATCTGGGTCGAGGACAAGCAGCAGGGGCTCGACGTCTATCGGCGCGAGGCGCCCGACTGGATCGTGTTCGGCCGCAGCTACGGGTTGACGAGCCAATTGCCCGCCGCGACGCGCACGGCGCAGCTCTACCACGGGATCGGGATGAAGACCGACATGTGGGCGCCCGGGCTCGTGAACCACGACGTGCGTTTCGTCGAGGGCAGCTACTACTCCGAGCGTCTGCGCGGCCTGTTTCCCGACGCGTGCCAAGTCGACGTCGGCTACCCGAAGATCGATCCGTTGCTCTGCGCGGAGGAGCAGCGCCCGCGCCTCGACCTCGAAGCGCTCGGACTCGATCCGAAGAAGAAGACGTTGCTGTACGCGCCGACCCACTCGCCGACCTCGTTCCCGAACATGCGCGACGATTGGCCGGCGGAGTTCGAGGGTTACAACCTGATCGTCAAGCCGCACCAGCTCTCGTACTTCAGCTCGAAGCGCCAGACGCATCGCGAGAAGATGGACCTGTGGGCGCGCTCGCCGAACGTGCACATCGCGCCGATCGAGGCGTTCGACGCCGCGCCGTACATGAACACGGCCGACCTGATGATCAGCGATCTGTCGGCCGTCCTGTTCGAGTTCGCCGCGACGGGCAAGCCCGTGATCTGGTGCGACTTCCTGCACTTCCACTGGACGCGGTCGGGGCTCCTGCACCATCGGCGGTGGAAGCGCGTGGACCGCAAGATCGTGAAGCGCTTCCACGACATCGCGATGCACGCGAAGCGGTACCGGGACCTGAAGGGCATCGTGCAGGACGCGTTGGCCGATCCGGAGCGCGGGCGGTCCGCGCGCCGGAAGCTGGCCGAGGAGCTCGTGGGGCCGCTGGACGGTCGCTCAGCCGAGCGCGTTGCGGACTACTTGCTCGAGCACGCCGGCCAGCCGGCGGTGGGGCGCGCGGCGAGCGCCCTCGCGCGCTGACGAAGCGCGATCCGAAGCGCGAAGTTGGACCGTCCTTGCACGTGGCCTGTCGCACGTGAGACTCGTAGCCCCATGATTACTCGCAAACTGGGCTCGCTTCTCCGTGGCAAAGCCACGCCGTTCCAAATCGTCGCCGCCTGCGTGCTCGGAGCGCTGCTCGGATTCGCGCCGGGCCTGCTCCAGGCGCCCGGGCTGTACGGCCTCTTGCTCGCCGCGCTGCTCGTCGTGAACGCGAACCTCGGGCTCGCGTTGCTCGTCGCGGCGGGAGCGCGACTGCTCTCGTACGCGCTCGTCTCGGTCTCGTTCGGTATCGGCGAGTTCCTGCTCGACGGCCCGACGTCCGGACTCGCGAGCGCGCTCGTCAATGCGCCGTTCCTCGCCTGGTGCGGCTTCGAGTACTACGCCGTCGCCGGCGGACAGCTCCTCGGGCTCGTGCTCGGGCTGGTGCTCGGGTTCGGGATCGCGCGCTTGGTGAAGTCGTTCCGCCTGAAGCGCGCGGCCGCGGAGAAGGATCCCTCGCGCGTCGACGCGCTCGCATCGAAGCCGGTGGCGCGCTTCCTGATCTGGCTGCTCTTCGGAGGGAAGGGCAAGCAGAGCTGGGAGGAGAAGGCGTCGAAGCGCGTCGGCAACCCGGTGCGGATCTGGGGCGCGGCGTTGCTCGTCGTGCTGGTGGTCGGCGGCTACTTCCTCCAACAGGCACTCGGCGGACCGCTCGCGCGCCGCGGGCTGACCGCCGGGCTCGAGGGCGCGAGCGGCGCGACCGTCGACGTCGGCGCCGCGACGCTCTCGCTCGACGAGGGGCGCTTCTCGATCGATGGTCTGGCGTTGGCGGATCCTGAGTCGCTCTCCACCGATCTCTTCCGCGCGTCGAGGCTCGAAGCCGACGTCGACCAGGCCGATTTCCTCCGCCGCCAATTCCACATCGCACGCATCGTCGTGGCGGACGCGCGCAGCGGCGCGCCGCGCGCGACGCCGGGCGTGCTCACGCGCTCCCGGCCGGCCAAGGTCGAGGAGCCGCCGGCTGCGACCGAGGGCGAGTCGAACGGCGCGTCGCTGAAGGACGTGCTGCAGAACTGGGAGGTCTGGAAGGACCGCCTCGTGCAAGCGCGGAGCTGGATCGACCGGATCGGCGGTCTCGCGTCGAGCGACGGGGACGAAACGGGTGCGGCCGAGTCGCTCGCCGATCGCCTCGCGCGGCGCGTGCGCGAGCAGGGTTGGCTCGGTGTCGACGCCGAACACCTCTCCCTGAACGCGCCGACGCTGCTGCTGTCGGAGTTGCTCGTCGACGGACTCGAGATCGACGCGCTCCCCGGCCGCACGTTCGACCTCCACGGCACCGCGCTCTCCACGCACCCGAAGCTCGTCGACGCGCCGCCGCGCATCGACCTCGCGTCGCGCGACGGCGCGATCGGCTTCGCCCTCGACCTCGCACCCGCGTCACGCGCGGGCGGCGACGGCGGGCTGAACTTTCATTGGAAGGGCCTCGCCGTCGACGACGCGATGGCGCAGCTCGAGCTCGACGGCCCGGCGCCGTTCCAGGGCGGAACGCTCGACCTCGAGCTCGGCGGCGGTTGGGACAAGGGACAGATCGGGCAGCTGAACCTGCCGCTGAAAGTGACGGTGCGCGACACGGTCTTCGCCTTCGGAGACATGCAGCCGACGCGCCTCGCGGAGCTCCCGCTGACGATCGGCATCACCGGTTCGCTCGACGCCCCGCGCATCCACTTCGACGCGAAGGCGCTCACCGACGCGCTCGTCGCGGCCGGCAAGGACGAGCTCGCGAACCAAATGAAGAGCCGCCTCTCCGGCGAGCTCGGCGAGAAGCTCGGCGAGCTGACCGAGGGCGCGGGCATCGAGGTCCCCGCCGACCTGGGCGACAAGGCCAAGGACGCCCTGGGCGGCTTGTTCGGCGGGAAGAAGAAGGACTAGCCCGGATCCTTCATGAGCCTTCACCGAGATCGACGCAGCTGCGCGCCATCTCAACGCTTCCCTCCCTCACCGGGTTCGACGACCCGTCCAGGTCGCCTGCACGCGCTTCGGTCGCGAAGCGCTGATCTGGCGCGC
>JAJDEV010000052.1 GCA_029259605.1 Planctomycetota bacterium
GTCGCGAAGCGCTGATCTGACGCACATCCGCGTCGATCTCGGCAAAGCCTCATGAATCACCCGGGCTAGCAGGCTGTGGCGAAAGTGCTTCGCCCGCAGAGCGTCGGCATCCGCTCCGGGTTGGTCTCCGGAAACGTAGGCGAATCGGTGGATTCGGCGAGGCTTTCGGGGGCCAAGCCGGAGTGGACGACGGCGTTCTGCGGGTGAATGACCTTTGCCACAGCCTGCTAGCCGCGCGACGCGTACAGCCAGATCGAGTACGCCACGTAGGCGACGAGGAGCGCGGCGCCCTTCGTGCGGCCGCTGCCGCCGATGCGCGGCAACAGGACGGCGGCGAGGCTGAAGGCGAGGACGACGTAGAGGTCTTCGCTGAGGGCTTGCGCAAAGGCGCGGTCGACGGCTTCCGCGTTCGCGCCGTCGCCGTGGGCGGCCTCGAACGGGTGGATCACGGCGACGAGGCCGATGACGGCGAGCAGGTTGAAGATGTTGCTGCCGACGACGTTGCCGATGCTGATGTCGCCCTCGCCGCGCAGCGCGCCGCCGAGGCCGGCGGCCAGCTCGGGCAGCGACGTTCCGACGGCGACGACGGTGAGGCCGATGACGCTCTCGGGAATCCCGAGGCGCAGCGCGCCCAACTCCGCACCCATCACGACGAACTTGGCGCCGCCGGCAACCGCGACGATGCCCAGCGCGACCCAGATCGCCGGACGCTTGTAGTGTCCGATCTCGCCCTCGACGCCGGGCATGTCGGCTTGGCCGCGGAACAGGACCTGCGCGTTGTAGCTGACGAACGCGCCGAGCAGCAGCGCGCCCTCGACACGTGTGATCTGCCGATCGAGGGCGACGAACCAGAGCAGGCCGAGCGAGAGGAAGAGCCACGCGATCTCGCGGCCGTTCAGGCGCGCCTCGAGCACGCGCGGCAGGACGACCGCGCACGCGCCCATCACGAGGCCGATGTTCGCGATGTTGCTGCCGAGCACGTTGCCGAGCGACAGGTCGACCTTGCCCTCGGTCGCCGCGAGCGCGGAGACGACGATCTCGGGCGCGGACGTGCCGAACGCGACGATCGTGAGGCCGACGACGAGCGTGCTGACACCGCGTTTGCGCGCGATCTGCACGCTGCCGTGCACGAGCCAATCGGCGCCGCGCGTCAGCAACAGGAAGCCGATCGCGAGCGCGCCGATGATCTTGATCCACTGCTCGAAGGCGGACATGGCGCGGGATCCTAGCAAGCCGCGCGTTCGAAACCCGGTGCAGCGACCAATCTCGACGCCAGAGTCATTCGCGTCCGGCCCGCCGGTTAGAATGCGCGCATGGACGCGACGCGACCCGTGATCGCCATCAACGGCGAGTTCGAGACCGACCGAGCCCCCGCCATCCACATTCCCGTGCGCTACGCGATCGCGGTGTATCGCGCCGGCGGGTTGCCGCTCGTGTTGCCGCCGCTCGCCGAACGCGATCATCCGAGCTACATCGAAGAGCTCATCGCCTCCGTCGACGGGCTGCTGCTCTCCGGCGGCGACGACTTCGACACCGAGACGATCGGCCTCGGGCCGACGCACGCTTCCGCCAAGCGCGTCCCGGCCGAGAAGCAGGCCTTCGACTTCGCGCTCGCGCGCGCCGCGCTCGACGCGCACGTGCCCACGCTCGGGATCTGCTACGGCATGCAGACGCTGGCCCTGGCCGAGGGGGGCGACCTCTACCAACACCTGCCCGAGGATCGCCCGCGTGCGCGCGAGCATCGCTCCGGCGCGCTCCACGACGTGCTCGTCGAGCCGGGTTCGAAACTCGCCGCGCTGCTCGGGGTAGCAGAGGTCAGCGTGATCTCCAGGCATCACCAGGCGCTCTCGGCCGTCGGTTCCGAATGGATCGTCAGCGGCACCGACGACGAGGGGTTGATCGAAGCGATCGAGCGTCGCGACCATCCGTTCGCGCTCGGCGTGCAATGGCATCCCGAGCTCGACGTCGCTCCCGAAGATCGGAGCGCGGCGCGCGGCGTCGGCGACGTGCACGCGCGTCTGTTCACCGGCCTGGTCGAAGCCGCGGCGCAACGCGCGCCCGTGTCCCTAGCTCGCTGAAGAGGACCCCATGAGACCGTTCCAAGTTCCGGGTGCGAAGGTGCCGCAGTCGAAGGCCAAGGGCCTCGACAAGGGCGACAAGCGCAAGCTGTTCTTCATGGCGCTCGGCCTGGTGATGGTCATCATCGCGCTCGCCTACAGCAGCTTCCGCGGCGACAAGTACGAACAGGCCGAGCTCGACGAGTTTCCGCTCGAGGGCATCGAGATGGTCGAGCAGGTCGACCTTCCGCGGCTCGACGGCGCGGCCTTCGACGCGCTGGTCACCGACGCCGCCGAGCTCGATCGCGTCGTCCTCGAGGGCGAGGCGATCGACGCGATCCTGCCCACGGCGCGCACGCTCACGCCGCGCCACTATGAAGCGATGGGCGCGCGCGAGCTGGACGCCGCGCTCATCGAGTCGATCGACGCGAACCCGAGCGCGCATCGACTCGAGCCCTTCACCGCGCGCGGGTTCATCGATTCGATCCGCACGCGGCGCCGCGGCGACTCGAACGACGTGGAGCACATCGGGCGGCTCCTGCTCGACGACGCGAGCATCGTCTACTTCCTCGTTCTCGACGCGCCGGAGAGCGCCGGCTATGTGCGCGTCGACGGCCTGTTCATGAAGGTGCACAGCGACGAGGACGACCTGAAACCGGGCGAGTGGAACGAGGGTCCGCTCCTCGTCGGGCACAAGGCCGTGCGTTCGTACCGGTCGCTCGGCGAGGTGACCGAACCACACTGGGGGCTGTACCGATCGGTCACGGACGCGCAGCTCATCCCGCCGGACGGCGGCGATCCGCGCGTCGTGCGCGAGACGCCGTTCGAGCCGTTCTGGCACATGATGGCGTACGCGCGCGACCAGGCGCCGGACGCGATCGATTGGGACGCCGCGCCCGAACTCGACGACGCGCTGATGAAGCAGCTGCTCGACGATCCGGAGACGTGGCGTGGGCAGCCGATTCGCATTCCGATCAGCCGCGTGCAGGACGGTCGCGTCGTCGCCGCGGGCGAGAACCCCGCGCGTGTCGAGCGCTACACGCAGGGCTGGCTCGGCAACTGGAATTGGCCCAACGTCGTGCGCTTCCGCTATCCGCACGCCGTGTCGAACATCCGGCTGCGCGACTACGTCTACGGCAAGGGCTTCTTCCTGCACGACTTCGCGTACGAGTCGAAGGGGCGCGGCCTGCGCGTCGCTCCGTTGATCGTGCTGACCGACATGACGCGCTTCGAGACGACGGCCGATCCGATCTTCAATCGGCTCGGCATGATCTTCGGCGCGCTCGTCATCGGATTGGGCGGGCTGTTCACGTTCCTGCTCGTGCGCGACCGGCGGCGCTCGTCCGCGCTCCGCGCCGAGCTCTCGCGCCGCAAGCGGGCGCGGCGCGACGTACCGAGCACCAGCCCGTCGGCGTGAGCGCGGCGGATCAGCAGCCGACCAATGGGCGGACGATCGTGCGCATCGAGACGCGCGCGCCGTACACGGCCACGATCGGTCCGGGCGCGCTCGACGAGCTGGGCGCACACGCCTCCGGCGCGAACGTCGCCGTCGTCTCGGACACGAACGTCGCTCCCTTGCACGCGGATCGCCTCGGAGCGCTCGCCGCCGCACCGCGCCTCGAGCTCGAGCCCGGCGAGGCGCAGAAGTCGCTCGCGCGTCTCGAGTCGGTGCTCGACTTCTTCACGGCGAACGAGCTCGATCGCGGCGCGACGATCGTCGCGCTCGGCGGCGGCGTCGTCGGCGACCTGGCGGGCCTCGCGGCCTCGCTCTTCATGCGCGGCGTCGCGGTCGTGCAGTGTCCGACGAGCTTGCTGGCCCAGGTCGACGCCTCGATCGGCGGCAAGACCGCGGTCAACCTCGCCGCGGGCAAGAACCTCGTCGGCACGTTCCACCAACCCGTCGCCGTACTCGCCGACACCGAGACGCTCGCGACGCTGCCGGACGTCGAGTTGCGCTCCGGCTTGGGCGAAGTGGTCAAGTCGGCGCTCGTCGGCGACGCGGAGCTGTTCGCGCTGCTCGAACGCGACGCCGGGCTCGTGCTCGCGCGCGATCCGGTGCGGCTCGGCGACATCGTCGGACGCTGCGTGCGCGTCAAGGGCGCGATCGTCGCCGCGGACGAGCGCGAGTCCGGCGAGCGCGCGAAGCTCAACCTCGGGCACACCTTCGCGCACGCGATCGAGCACGCCGCGGGCTTCGGGCGCATTCCGCACGGCGAGGCGGTCGCCGTCGGGCTCGTGCTCGCGATCCGTGCGGCCGGTGAGAGCGGGATGCTCGAGGACGCCGAGCTCGAGCCGCGGCTCGGCGCGCTCCTCGCGCGATTGGGACTCGCGGCCTCGCTCGACGAGCTGCGCGCGCGCCACGACACGCGCCTGACGCGGGACGAGCTCCTGGCCGGGATCCGCTCGGACAAGAAGTCCGCGGACGGAGAGCCGCGCTTCGTGCTGCCGCTCGCGCTCGGATCGGTCGCGATCGGCCGGCGCCTCGGCTCCGATCTCCTCGGCGCGCTGCTCGCCTGATCGACGCTCCGCGCCGCTCCGCGTTCGAAAGTCGCGCGAGTCGCGATCATTCGGCCGGCTTTTGCGTCCCCCGCGTCGACAGGGGCCGCGACCTTTGGTTAACTCGGACGAGTTTGGCGAGGAGCGACCGAAACCTGTTCGAGCGGCTCTGACCACGCCTCACCGAACCGGCCGCATCCCCCTGCCTCGCGACCCAGAATGCCCCGCCGCGACGACCTGAAATCGATCCTGATCATCGGCAGCGGGCCGATCATCATCGGACAGGCCTGCGAGTTCGATTACTCTGGCACGCAAGCGTGCAAGGCGCTGCGTGAGGAGGGTTACCGGATCATTCTGGTCAACTCGAATCCGGCGACGATCATGACCGATCCGGAGACGGCCGATGCGACGTACATCGAGCCGATCACCGCGGCCATGGTCGAGAAGATCATCGCGAAGGAGCGGCCGGACGCGCTGCTCCCGACGCTCGGCGGCCAAACGGGTTTGAACACGGCGCTCGAGCTGTACGACTCGGGCGTGCTCGAGAAGTACAACGTCGAGATGATCGGCGCGCGCGCGGACGTCATCCGCAAGGCCGAGGACCGCGACCTGTTCCGCGCCGCGATGCACCACTGCGGGCTCGAGGTCGCGGCATCGGGTGTGGCGCACACGCTCGAGGAAGCGCGCATGGCGCTGGCCGAGATCGGCCTGCCCTGCGTGATCCGCCCCGGCTTCACGATGGGTGGCTCGGGCGGCGGCATCGCCTACAACATCGAGGAGTTCGAGCAGATCGTCACCGGCGGTCTCGCGCTCTCGATGAACTCCGAGGTCCTGATCGAGGAGTACCTCTCGGGCTGGAAGGAGTTCGAGATGGAGGTGATGCGCGACACGGCGGACAACGTCGTCATCGTCTGCGCCATCGAGAACTTCGACCCGATGGGCGTGCACACGGGCGACTCGATCACGGTCGCGCCGGCCCAGACGCTGACCGATCGCGAGTACCAGCGCCTGCGCAACGCGTCGCTGACGATCATGCGCGAGATCGGCGTCGAGTGCGGCGGCTCGAACTGCCAGTTCGCGGTCAACCCGAAGGACGGTCGCCTGATCGTCATCGAGATGAACCCGCGCGTGTCGCGCTCCTCGGCGCTCGCGTCGAAGGCGACCGGCTTCCCGATCGCGAAGTTCGCGGCCAAGCTCGCCGTCGGATACACGCTGGACGAGATCCAGAACGACATCACGAAGGTGACGCCGGCGTGCTTCGAGCCGTCGATCGACTACTGCGTGGTGAAGATCCCGCGCTTCGCGTTCGAGAAGTTCCCCGGCGCGGACAACGTGCTGACCACGTCGATGAAGAGCGTCGGCGAGGTGATGAGCATCGGGCGCACGTTCAAGGAGTCGCTGCAGAAGGCGCTGCGCGGGCTCGAGACGGGGCTCAAGGGCTTCGGGCTCGACACCGCCGGCGAAGTGCGTCCGCTCGAGATGGACCGCGACGAGATCGCGAAGGCGATCCGCGTGCCGACGGCGACGCGCATCCTCGCGCTCGGCGCCGCGTTCCGCGCGGGCTGGAGCGTCGACGAGGTGCACGCCGCGTCGCACGTCGACCCGTGGTTCCTCGAGAACCTGCGCGAGCTGGTCGACTTCGAGACCGAGCTGCGCGGCGCCACGCTGCGCGCCGGATTGTTGCGCGAGGCGAAGAAGCTCGGCTACTCGGACACGCAGATCGGCAACGCGGCCGGCGTGTCCTCCGAGACCGTGCGCACCTTGCGCGCCGAGTACGGCATCCAGCCGGTCTACAAGTTGGTCGACACGTGCGCGGCCGAGTTCGAAGCCGCGACGCCGTACTACTACTCGACCTGGGAGGACGAGTCGGAGGCGCGCGAGACCGACAACAAGAAGATCATGATCCTGGGCGGCGGTCCGAACCGCATCGGCCAGGGCATCGAGTTCGACTACTGCTGCGTCCACGCCTCGTACGCCGTGCGCGAGATCGGCTACGAGTCCGTGATGGTCAACTCGAACCCCGAGACGGTCTCGACCGACTTCGACACGTCCGACCACCTGTTCTTCGAGCCGCTGACGCACGAGGACGTGATGCACATCGTGCACAGCGTCAAGCCCGACGGGATCATCGTGCAGTACGGCGGGCAGACGCCGCTCAACCTCGCGGACGGACTCCACGCCGCGGGCGCGCCGCTCATCGGAACGTCGGTCGAGTCGATCGACCGCGCCGAGGACCGCGAGCACTTCTCGGCCATGCTCGAGAAGCTCGACCTGCGCCAGCCGACGAACGGCATCGCGCGCAACGCCGGGCAGGCCTTCGAGATCGCGCGCCGCATCGGTTACCCGGTGATCGTGCGGCCGAGCTACGTGCTCGGCGGGCGCGCGATGGAGATCGTCTTCGACGACGAGAGCCTCGACCGCTACATGACCGAGGCCGTGCAGGCGTCGCCCGAGCACCCGGTGCTGGTCGACAAGTTCCTCGAAGACGCGGTCGAGGTCGACGTCGACGCGATCTGCGACGGCAAGGACGTCGTCGTGGCCGGGATCATGGAGCACATCGAGGAGGCCGGCGTGCACTCGGGCGATTCGGCCTGCGTGCTGCCGCCGCCGACGCTCGACCAGACGCTGATCGACGAGATCAGCGCCGCGACGCGCTCCATGGCGCTCGAACTCGGTGTCGTCGGCCTGATGAACGTGCAGTACGCGATCAAGGGCGACGTGCTCTACGTGCTCGAGGTCAACCCGCGCGCGTCACGCACCGTGCCCTTCGTGTCGAAGGCGACCGGCGTCCAGTACGCCAAGCTCGCGGCCAAGGTGATGTGCGGCATGACGCTGAAGGAGCTCGGCTGCACGACCGAGGTCGTCCCGCCGTACTTCTCGGTGAAGGCGCCGGTCTTCCCGTACAGCCGCTTCCCGAAGTCGGACCCGATGCTCAGCCCCGAGATGCGCTCGACCGGCGAGGTCATGGGCATCGACACGGACCTCGGCGCCGCGTTCTACAAGGCATACAACGCGGCGGGCATGAAGCTGCCGCGCCACGGCAAAGTGCTCATCACGGTCAAGTCGTCCGACAAGCGGCACATCGTGACCGAGGCGCGGCTGCTGCAATCGATGGGCTACGAGCTCGTCGCGACGGAGGGCACCTGGCGCGCGATCACGGCCAACGGCATGGAGTGCGAGCGCGTAAACAAGGTCGACGAGGGCCGCCCGCACATCGTCGACCTGATCAAGAACCGCGAGATCGCGCTCGTGCTCAACACGCCCTACGGCGTGAAGCAACGCCGCGACGACGCGCAGATCCGCGGCTCCGCGAACGCCGCCGCGATCCCGTGCATCACGACGCTCGCCGGCATCCGCGCGATCGTCAGCGCGCTCGGCGCGCTGCAGCGCGGCGAGTTCAGCGTGAAGAGCATCCAGGAGCACCACGCCCACGTGAACGCGGAAGCGGTCACGGTCTAGCAGCTCGAGCGCTCTCGCTAGCGATCGCCCGTGTGGCGCGGCGCTCCGCCGGACGGGCGGTGGTCGGTGGATCCGAAGTCTCGCTCCGTACCGGAGCCGAGGGTCTTCGAGCTGCCCGCGACGATCTCGAGCTGCTCGTCGTCGATCAGCTTCTTGAGCGCGGGGAACTCCGCCGCCTTGGGCGTGATCTGTCCGGTCTTCCCCGGTCCGAGGTGCAGCTTCTTGCCGCCGGGCAACGGGACGCGCAGGGGGCGCTTGGTCTTGTTCCTGATTTCCATCGCTGCCTACGATACTCCGCCGGCAGCGGTCGTGAAGCGAGGGATCCGTGGATGTCGCGTCGGTCGCTCAGTCGCGCTTGAGGCCGAGCCGGCGCGCGAGATGGTGCAGGTTGCCGCGGGCGACGCCCAGGTCGCGGGCGGCGGCCGCCCAGTTGCCGGAGTTGCGAGCGACGGCTTCGAGCACGAGCGTGCGCTTGAACGTGTCGACGGCCTCGCGCAGGAGCACGGGTGCGTTCGCGGGCTTGGCCTGTGCGCGCCGGGCCGCGGGCTCGCCCCGGTTCGGGTCGACGTCCAGGTCGCCGTGCTGGACGATCACAGTCTCGCCCACCGGCGTGCGGCCCGCGGCGCGCAGGATGCCGCGCGAGATCACGTTCTCCAGCTCGCGCACGTTGCCGGGCCAGGCGTTGCGAGCGAGCGCGCCTTGCGCGTCGCGGCTGAAGCGGATCGGGCCGGTGCCGAGCCGGCGGCGCGCGCGGTCGGCGAAGTGTCCCGATAGCGGCGCGACGTCCTCCGGGCGCTCGCGCAGCGGCGGGACGTCGATGTGGCACACGTCGAGGCGGTGCAAGAGGTCGGCGCGGAACCGACCGGTCTCGACCTCGGCGTCGAGGTTGCGGTTCGTGGCGGCGAAGACGCGCACGTCGACGTGAATCGGGTCGTCGGCACCGACGCACTGCACCTCACCCTCCTGCAGCACGCGCAGCAGCTTGGGCTGCACGTGGAGCGGCAGCTCGCCGATCTCGTCGAGGAAGAGGCACGCGCCGTCGGCCACGCGGAACTTGCCGAGGCGCGCGGAGTCCGCGCCCGTGAACGCGCCGCGCACGTGGCCGAAGAGCTCGCTCTCGAAGACCGACTCGGGCACCGCCGCGCAGTTGACGTACACGAGCGGCTTGTCGGCGCGCGCGGAGAGGGAGTGCAGCATGCGCACGACGAGCTCCTTGCCGACGCCCGTCTCGCCGCGGACGAGCACGGGAAAGTCGGAGCGCGCCACGAGCTCGACCTCGCGGCGCAAGCCCGTCATCGCCGCGCTCCCCCCGAGCAGCTCCGTGCCGCGGCGATCCATCACGTCCTGGACGAGGTCGCGCGCGACGAGCCCCTGGTGCTCGGCGCGTTGCTCGAGCGCCTCGATCAGCTGCGTCGTGCGCAGCGCGGCGCCGGCGAGCGCGGCGAGGTGCGCGAGGAACGTGTCGCTGATGTCGTCGAACGCACCGGGCCGCAGCGCGTCCGCGGTGAGCACGCCCACGAGCTCGCCCTCGACGACCCGCGGGCACCCGAGGCACGAGTGCACGTGCCCACCGAGCTCCGGCGCATCGACGACCAGCCCGTCGTAGGGATCCGGGAGCGGACTGTGGTCCGGGAAGCGCGTCGGCTCGGCGCTCTCGCAGATGATGTCGAGCCGCGGGTGCTCGCTGCGCGCGAAGCGCCGGCCCCAGATGTCGTCGGTCAACCCGCGACAGGCGAGCGGAACGAACTCGTTCCCGTCGCGGCGCAGGAGCACGACCGCGTCGCTCGGGAGCGCGCGGTGCACCGCGTCCACCAACCTGCGGGAGCGGTCCTCGGCCGACAGGGACGCAGTGATGTCGCGCGCGATCGTGAGCAGTTCCTCGAGCAGCAGGGATGTCATTGCGACACCCAAGCTATCCGTTCCATAACCGACGAGCGCTATCGAAAGCACATCAATCGGTCATAACTCCTTGTTTTCCAAGGCTTCCAGAGCGTGGCACAGGGCGTGCTCTCCGCTTCCCGAACCCTCACCTCTGGAGTCCACGATGACCACACCCACTCCGCTCGCACCGATCGCTCCGACCGCCACCCTCGCCGACCTCGCCGTTCGCCACGCCGGCGCGAGTCGCGTGTTCCACCGCCACGGTCTCGACTTCTGCTGCCACGGTCGCGTGAGCCTCGACGACGCGTGTCGCGAGCGCGGCCTCGACGCCCGTCAGCTCATCGCCGAGCTGCACGAGGCCCTCGCCGCGGCACCGGACGAGGCGTCCATCGCGGACGCGCCGCTCCCGGAGCTGATCGAGCACATCCTCGGTCGCTACCACGCCGCCCACCGCGAGGAGATCCCGCGCCTGCTCGCCATGGCGCGCAAGGTCGAGAGCGTGCACGGCGACAAGCCCGAATGCCCGCGCGGCGTCGCCGACCATCTCGCGCACATGGGCGAGGAGCTCGAGCTGCACATGCAGAAGGAGGAGCAAGTGCTCTTCCCCATCGTCCTCGCCGGCCGCGGAGCGATGGCCGCCATGCCCGTCTCCGTCCTGGAGGGGGAGCACCAAGACCACGGCAAGCACCTCGCGCGCCTGCGCGGACTCGCGGACGACTACTCGCCGCCCGAGTGCGCGTGCAACACCTGGCGCGCGCTGTACCTCGGTCTGGCCGACCTCGAGCGGGAGCTCATGGAGCACATCCACCTCGAGAACAACGTCCTCTTCCCCCGCGCCCTTCGAGCCTGACCAAAGCATGGAAACCAAACGCATCCACTGGATCCTCCTGGCCTTCGTCGTCGGCGGCTCGTTCCTGCTGCTCGGCTTCTTCGGACGCGAGATCTACCGCCAGGCGCCTCCGATTCCCGATCGCATCGTGACGACGTCGGGCACCGAGCTCGCGACGCGGGACGAGATCCTCGACGGCCAGCAGGTTTGGCAGAGCGCCGGCGGGCAGCAGGTCGGATCGATCTGGGGCCACGGCGCCTATCAAGCGCCAGATTGGTCGGCGGACTGGGTCCATCGCGAGTGCCTGGCGTTGCTCGACGGGTGGAGTCGGTCCGAGCACGGCGTCGCGTACGACGACCTCGGTCCCGTCCAGCGCGCCGAGCTCGAGGGGCGCCTGAAGGTGGAGCTGCGCACGAACTCCTACGACCCGGTCACCGGCACGCTCACGATCAGCGACGAGCGCGCCGCCGCATGGGCCACGGTCGGCGCGCACTATCGCGGACTGTTCAACGACGACCCTTCGCTCGCAGAGCTGCGCGAGGACTACGCGATTCAGGAGGGCGCGATCCACGACACGGAACGCCTCGAGCGGCTGGCGCAGTTCTTCTCGTGGACCGCGTGGGCGTGCGTGACGGAGCGACCCGGCGAGTCGTACACGTACACGAACAACTGGCCGCACGAACCGCTCATCGGCAACGTCCCGACGGCCGGCAACATCCTGTGGTCGGTCGTGAGCGTCTTCCTCCTGCTCGCCACGCTCGGGGGCCTCGTGTGGTACCGGGCGGCTCACTCGGAGGACGAAGAGCCGCATCAGACACCGAGCGCCGACCCGCTTCGCGGCCTCGTCATCACGGCCTCGATGCGCGCCGTCGGCAAGTACTGCGCCGTGGTGATCGCGCTGTTCGTCGTCCAAGTCGGACTCGGCGTCGTCGTCGCGCACTACACGGTCGAGGGCGACGCGTTCTTCGGCATCCCGCTGGCGAAGGTCTTGCCGTACTCCCTCGCTCGGACCTGGCACATCCAGACCGCGGTGTACTGGATCGCGACGGCGTTCCTCGGCGCGGGCCTGTTCCTGGCCCCCGTCATCGGCGGTCGCGAGCCGCGCCACCAACGCCTCGGCGTCAACGTGCTCTTCGGCGCCTTGATCGTCGTCGTCGTCGGTTCGATGGTGGGCGAGTTCCTGTCGATCCACCAACGCCTCGGCCTGGACGTCGGCTTCTGGTTCGGCCAGCAAGGCTATGAGTACGTGGACCTCGGGCGCGCGTGGCAGATCGCGCTCTTCGGCGGGCTGCTGCTCTGGCTCTTCCTCATGATGCGCGCGATCGTGCCCGCGCTGAGGAAGCCCGAATCGCGCGGGCTCATCGGGCTGCTGTCGATGTCGGTCGTCGCGATCGGTTTGTTCTACGGAGCCGGCCTGTTCTTCGGCGCGCGCTCGCACCTGTCCGTCGCCGAGTACTGGCGCTGGTGGGTGGTGCACCTTTGGGTCGAGGGCTTCTTCGAAGTCTTCGCAACGGGCGTCCTCGCGTTCCTCTTCAGCAGCATGGGGCTGGTGAAGCGCACCCACGCGACGCGCGCGTTCGTCGCCTCGACGACGATCTTCCTGCTGGGCGGCATCCCCGGCACGTTCCACCACCTGTACTTCTCGGGGACACCGATCTCGATCACGGCGATCGGCGCCGCGTTCAGCGCGCTCGAGGTCGTGCCGCTCGTGCTCATCGGTTACGAGGCGCTCCACACGATCCGCATGGGGCGCGCGGCGCCGTGGGTCGCGCGCTATCGCTGGCCGATTCGGTTCTTCATCGCCGTGACGTTCTGGAACCTGGTTGGAGCGGGACTGTTCGGCTTCCTCATCAATCCGCCGATCGCGCTCTACTACATGCAGGGGCTCAACACGACGCCCGTTCACGCGCACACGGCGCTGTTCGGCGTGTACGGACTCCTCTCGCTCGGTCTCGTCGTGCTGGTTCTGCGGAAGCTGACCGGTCAACGCAAGTGGCGCACGGGTCCGCTCGCCTACTCGTTCTGGGCGCTCAACATCGGGCTCTCGCTCATGGTCCTCCTGAGCTTGCTCCCCATCGGTTTGATGCAGACCTTCGCGAGCGTCGAGCACGGACTGTGGTTCGCACGCAGCTCCGAGTTCATGCAGGCGCCGCTGATCGAGCGCCTGCGCTGGATGCGGATCGTCGGTGACACGGTGTTCCTCTCCGGAGTCGCGTCGCTCGTGTGGTTCACCCTCGGCCTGTGGAGGGGTTGGTCCTACGCGGCCGACGAGGTCGTGGAAGTCGACGGCGGAGTCGCGGTCGCCGGCTCCTGATTCCGCGCGACCGGATGTCGAAGCCCCCGTGCGCGCGACGGTCGCGCGCGCGGGGGACTCGTCAATCGACGACGCGCGTGCCGAGCCTCGCCGTCAGCGCGCGGTAGAGCTCCGACAGTTCCAGCGTGCGCGCGCCCGGTTCGCCCGTTCCGATGCGGCGTCCGTCGACCATCGTCACGCTCGCCAGCTCCCCCATCGTGCCCGTGCAGAAGGCCTCGTCGGCGCTGTAGACCTCGGTGAGCGAGACGTCGCGCACCTCGCACGGGATGCCGTGCTCGTTGCACAGGTCGAGCACGGTCGCGCGCGTGATGCCCTCGGGGCAGGCGACCGTGTGGCTCGTGAACACGGTGCCGCGTTTCGCGAAGAAGAGGTGCGTCGCGTTGGTCTCGGCGACGAAGCCGCGCTTGTCGAGCATGAGCGCGTCGTCGGCGCCGGCGGCGTTGGCCTCGAGCTTGGCGAGGATCGACTGGATCAGGTTGGCGCTGTGGATCTTCGGGTCGAGGCAGTCGGGCGGGAAGCGGCGCACCGAGCTCGTGATCAGCGTCAGACCGCCGGTCGAGTAGACCGGCGCCTTGTGCTCGGCGAGGACGATCAGCGTCGGGCCCGTCGTGTTCAGGCGCGGGTCCATGCCCGAGGTGAGCTTCTCGCCGCGCGTCAGCGTCAGGCGGATGTGCACGCCGTCGCGCATCTTGTTCGCTTCGAGCGTGCGGCGGAGCTCGTTCGTGATCACCTCGTGCGTCGGGATGTCGGCGAACGCCAGCGCGAGCGCGGAGTTACGCAGCCGGTCGAGGTGCTCCTCCAGCTTGAAGATGCGTCCGTCGTAGAGGCGCAGGCCTTCCCACACCGCGTCGCCGCCTTGCACGGACGAGTCGAACGGGCTGATGCGCGCCTCGTCGCGGTGGGCGAGCGTGCCGTTGATGTTGACGAGCAGGTCGGCGTTCTTCGGGTCGAAGGTTTGCAGCATCGGTTCGAGCGTCAGGCGGTCAGGCGGTGTTCGAAGAGCGCATCGTAGAGCGGCATGCACTCGGCGCACACGGCCTCGAGCGCGGGCGTGAGCGCGCCGTCGCGCGGGCGCCAACTCTCGAAGCCCGTTGTTTGCACGACGCTGGCGTACCAGTGCTCGGCCCACACGCCGTCGCTCGCGCGCGATCCGGCCGGCCAGGAGAGCATCGCGTCGGTGAACTCGAGTCCGAACGCGGCGCAGAGCTTGCCGAGTAGAACGCGCGGGTTCTCGAGCACGTCGCGCGCGTCGAGTACGGGCGGCGTGTGACCGCGGCGCGCGCGCACCGACTCGAACAGCTCGAGCTGTTGCGGCAGGCCCGTGTCGCGCACGCCGGGGTTCGGCGTCACCTTCGACAGCGAGAGCAGCATCTCGCGCGGGTCGCGCAGCAGGAAGGCGTGGTCGAGCGCGTCGAGCCAGTCGCGCTCGACGTCGTCGAGCAAGTGGTGCGCCATGTGCTTCTGGTAGAAGACGCGCGCGCCGGCGTCGATCGGTCCGGTCAAACGCTCGGCGACGCGACGCCAATCCGTCTCGTCGTGCGCGATCACGTCGGCGGCGCCCGGATGCGGCAGGCCGGTCGCCTTCAGGTAGAAGGCGTAGAGCGGCTCGTCGACGACGACGGTGTCCGGCCGGTTCTCCCACGCTCGCATCATCGCGGTCGAGATGTTGCGCGGGCCCGACCACATGGCGATGCGATGGGTCATGACGGGCGAGTCGTTATGCCCGCGCCCACGGAAGGCGTCCACCCCGGCGCTTCGAAATCGCGCGCGCGTTCGTCAGCGCGCACGCAGACGCACTTGCAGCTGGCCGATCGCCCAGCGCGCATCGCGCTCGACGATCGTGTCCGGGTGCGCGTCGTGCAGCGCTTCGAGCTTCGCGATCATCTCGCGGATCGGGCGCGGCGCGACGAGCGTCTTGCCGCCTTCGATCAGGACCTCGAGCTCGCGCTGCGACGCGATGACCGCGCGGCGCTCGGGAGTGTCCAGCTTTGCGAGCTCGGCGCCGAGCTCGTCGTGCTCGGGGAGTCCCTGCATGCCGTCGAGCGCGGGGCCGCCGAGCTCCTGCGCGCGCAGGTAATCACCGTCAGCCAGCGCACCGCGCACGGAGCGCAGCGTGAACGCGATCCGCGTGCGGACGAGCGGCTCGAAGTCGGTGCCGACCGTCTCGCGCAGCGCTGCGGCGTAGCGCCGGTTGGCGAGCGCGTCGCGCGCGGCATCGGGGAACTCCCACAGCGGCGCGGTGAGCGCGCCCTCGAGCGCCTTGCGAATCGTGCCCTCGCGCAGCTTGCCCGGGTTGCCGCGCCACACGATCACGCCGTTCGAGTCGAAGAGCACCGCGTCCGGAATGAAGCGCACGTTGAACCACTTGGACAGCTCGCCCGTGGTGTCGTAGCCGTAGGGATACGCGCACTTCGTGCGCTCCGCCCAGCGATCGGTCGCCGCGCGCGTCCCGTTGGTGACCGCGAGGATCGACAAGCCCTTGCTCTCGAACTTCGACCGAAGCTCGTTCATGTGCGGCACGAGCCGCGTGCACGGGCCTCATGTGTCGGAGAAGAACTCGAGGAGCAGCGCGCGGCCCTCGAAGTCGGCGAGCGACTTGGCCGCGGTGCCCGTGAGGTTCGCGAGCTCGAAGTCGGGCAACGTGCTGCCAATGCGTTGCGCTTCGGCGCGGCCGCCGCACAGAACGAGGACGAGGACGAGGAGAACGCGTGTGCACATGGTGAACAGAGAACGCGCCATGCTATGCGTGCTTCGAAAACCGCACAACCGAACTTCGCGCCGACCGGCTTACGTCGGACGTTCGAAGCGACGTTCTGAACCGCGACGCGCATTCCTTTCTCGCTCGCCCGACCCGTCCCGATCGCGTCGCCCGTCGCCCGCTTGTCGTTCGTTCGCGATTGCCGGAGACTGGAACGACCCGCCACGAGGAATCCCCCCGATGAAACCCAGAGTCGACGTTCTCGAGCCCGCCCTGATCGACGGCATCATCGACGAGGCGCTCGAAGTGCTCGCGAACATCGGCGTCATCGTCGACCACCCGCCGGCCTTCGAGATGCTGCGCGAGCGCGGCTTCGACGGCGACGCCGATACGATGCGCATTCGCATGTCGCGCGAGCAGGTCGAGGGCGCGATCCGTTCCGCGCCGTCCTCGATCGAGCTCTACGACCGCGACGGCGCGCTCCACGCGACGCTCGAGAAGGACCGCGTGCACTTCGTTCCCGCGTCGTCCGCGCTACGCGTCCTCGACGACCAGACAAACGAAATCCGCAACCCGACCTCGGCGGACTTCATCCGCTACGTGAAGGTCGCGCACGGGCTGCCCCACATCTCCTATCTGTCGACCGCGTTCGTACCGAACGACGTCGAGCCGAACCTTTCCGACGCGTGGCGGCTGTATCTCGCGCTCTCGCACTCGACCAAGCCGGTCGTCACGGGGGCGTTCACCGCGGACGGCGTCGCACGCTTCATCGAACTCCTGCGTCACTTCCGCGCGGACGACGCCGAGTTGGCCGCGAAGCCGCTGTCGATCCTGACCGTCTGCCCGAACACGCCGATGCGCTGGGGCGAGGACCCCGTCCGCAACCTGATGGACTGCGCCAAGTACGGCGTGCCGGTCGAGATCGTGCCGGTGCTGTTGCTCGGGATGATCTCGCCGTCGACCACCGTCGGCGCGATCGTGCTGCACACCGCCGAAGTGCTGAGCGGGCTGACGATCTCGCAGACCGTGCGCCCCGGCGCGCCGGTGATCTTCGGCGGCGCGCCGGCGTCGTTCCACATGCGCCTGATGACCAACCCGATGACGGCGGTCGAAGCGCTGCAGGTGTACTGCGGCTACGCGCAGGTGGCCAAGAAGCTCGAGCTGCCGACGCAGGCGTACATGGCGCTGTCGGATTCGAAGCGCCACGACGCGCAATCGGGCATGGAGTCGGGCATCGGCGCGATGCTCGCGGCGCTCGCCGGCATCAACTCCGTGTCGGGCCCGGGCATGCTCGACTACGTCAACTGCTTCAGCATCGAGAAGCTCGTCTTCGACGACGAGGTCGCGGCGCACGCGCTGCGCTTCATCCGCCCGGTCGAGGTGCGCGACGACCTTCCGACGCGCCCGCTCATCGAAGAGCTGCTGGCCGAGAAGCACTTGCTCATGTCCGAACACACGCTCTCCAACTGGGAGAACGAGCTGTATCTCCCCGGTCCGATGGTCGACCGCACCAACTGGGACCAATGGGAGCAACGCGGCGAGAAGGACGGACGCGCCGCGGCGTGCGAGATCATCGAGGAGAAACTCGACGACTACGAATGCGCGCCGCTCGACGCCGACGTCCATCGCTCCATCCGAGGCTTCTTCGAGAAGAGCGCGGGCGTCGACGCCCCCGTTCTGCCGACCTTCGCATGACCGACTACGCACACATGAACCAGCTCCTCTTCGAGGGGCACCACCACGACGTCGAGCGCATGACGCGCGAGGCGATCGACGCCGAGCTGCCCGTGCGCGAAGTGCTCGAGGAAGGCCTCATCGCCGGAATGAACGTCGTCGGCGAGGACTTCAAGCACAACCGCATCTTCGTGCCCGAGGTGCTGCTCGCCGCGCGCGCGATGAAGTCGGGCATGGAGGTCCTGCGTCCGCTGCTCACCGCGCGCAGCGGTGAGGAGACCTCGTCCGTGATCGTCATGGGCACCGTGAAGGGCGACCTGCACGACATCGGCAAGAACCTGGTCGGCATGATGGCCGAGGGCGCCGGCTTCACGATCGTCGACCTCGGAACGAACACGAGCGCGGACGAGTTCATCGCCGCGGTGCGCGAGCACAACGCGGTGATCCTCGGCATGAGCGCGCTGCTCACGACGACGATGGTCTACATGAAGACCGTCGTCGACGAGGTGCGCGCCGCCGGGCTCGACGTGAAGATTTGCATCGGCGGCGCGCCCGTCGGCCCCGAGTTCCGCGACCAGATCGGCGCCGACGGCTACGCGGCCGACGCGGTGTCGGCGACCGAGCTCTTCAAGCGGCTGATCGCCGTCGGCTAGGCGTCCCGCGATGAGCGTCTCGGTTCTGGTCGACGGTCGCACGACGACCGGAGGCGTGGACAAGACGCTGTTCGAGTGTGCGGTCGAGCTGGGCGTGCGCGTGCCGACGTCGTGTTTCGCGCAGGGCAAGTGTCGCGAGTGCTTGGTCGAGGTCGAGGTCGGCGGCGAGCTGCTCTCGCCGCGCGCGCCCGAAGAGGAGGCGCTCGACGAGCGCTTCCGCCTCGCCTGCCGTACGCGCATCACCGCGGACGAAGGCGAAGTGAAGTGCCACACGTTGCGCCGCGGCGCGCTGCGCATCGAGGCGGACACGAGCGAGCTCGCGCAGAACGACGACGTGCCGGCCGACCCGGCCGTCCGGCGCGACCAGGACGACGTCGTGCGCGGCGACGACGTCATCGCGACGGGCCCCGGTCCGCTGTTGGGCCTCGCGGTCGACATCGGGACGACGACCGTCGTGCTGCGCTTGCACGACCTCGAGAGCGGACGGCTCGTGGCCACGCAGTCCTTCGAGAACCCGCAGCGCTTCGGCGGCACCGACGTCATGGCGCGCATCCGCTTCGACACCGAGAACAAGGGGCGCCTCTTGCAGCGCACGCTGCTCGGGTACGTGACGCACGCGATCGAGGCGCTGCCGTGCGAGGCGGACCGCATCTTCGAAGTCGTGATCGCCGCGAACACGACCATGCGCGACCTGTTCTTCGGGCTCGACGTGAAGAGCGTTGGCGAGTTCCCCTACCACTCGATCACCGAAACCGAGGCGCGCGCCGGCACACGGCCGAGCACCGCGCTGCTGTCGACGCCGCGCAAGCTGCGCTTGCCGTTGCATCCCGAGGCGCGCGTGCACGGGTTGCCACTCATCGGCGGCCACGTCGGCGCGGACGCGGCCGCCGCAATGCTCGCGACCGGCATCGGTACGACCGACGGCCTGCACGTTCTGATGGACATCGGCACGAACACCGAGGTGATCCTCGGGAACCGCTCGCGCTTGATCGCCGCGTCGTGCCCCGCCGGACCCGCGTTCGAGGGTGGCGCGATTCGCAACGGCACGCCGGCGCTGGACGGCGCGATCGAGCGCATCGCGCTGCGCGCCGACGGGACCGTCGCGCTCGAAACGATCGGAGGCATCGAGCCGCACGGCATCTGCGGGTCGGGGCTCGTCGACCTGCTCGGCGAACTGGTGCGCGTCGGCGCGATGAACGAGCTCGGTCGCCTGTCCGAGTCTCCGTGCGTCGAGTTCGACGACGACGACCGCCCGTCGTTCGTCGTCGACGCGCGGCGCGACATTCGGCTGACCGAGTTCGACATCAATGAGCTCGCCCAGGCCAAGGGCGCGAACGCCGCAGGACTGCGCGCGGTGCTCGACCTGTTCGGCGCGCAGGTGTCCGACATCGAGCGCTTCTACCTCGCCGGCGGTTTCGCACGCCACCTCGACGTCGGCGCGTCGCGGCGCATCGGTTTGATCCCCGACCTACCCGACGAGCGTGTCGTGCGCGTCGGCAACGCGGCACTCGAGGGTGCGTCGCTCGCGCTGCGATCCGTCGCGCGCCGCGCCGAGCTCGAAGAGCGCGTGCGCGGCGTCGAGCACGTCAGCCTCGAGATGCACCCGTCGTTCTTCGACTTCTTCGTCGAAGGCTGCCGCTTCGCGCCGTTCACATCATGAACGCGACGACCTTGTCCTTGGCCGCTGCCGACGTCGCGCAAGACGTTCGCGAGGTGGAGTACACGCGTTTGTTGCAGCAGCCGCGCGGAGACGCGGACCGGCCACTCGACGCACGCCTGGTCGAGCTCGGACGCGAAGCGCGCGCGTGGTACGCAACGCACGGCCGTCCGCACGCGGGCTTCGTTCGCGTCGCGGTTTGCGCGATCGAGGACGCGGCGGTGCGCGTGCGCGATCCCCAGACGCTCGCGGAAACCGTCCTGTCGAGTACTTCCCTGGCCGAGCGGCTCGCGCACGCCGGCTCCGAGCATCTCGTGCTCGGCGCCTTCACCGCGGGCGAGGAGCTCGAGACCGAGGCCACGGCGAACTGGGCCGAACGACCCGATCGCGCGTGGTACCTCGAGCGTTTCGGCGCGGCCGTCGTCGAGCACCTGCGCGAGCGCGGGCGCGCGCACTGCGCGGAGCTCTGGAACGTCGGATTGCTCGCCCCGAACGCGCCCGGTTACGTTGGTTGGCCCCTGGCCGATCAAACGGCGCTGTTTGAACTCATGGCCGCGCACGACGCGCACACGGTCGGCCCGATCCGCCCGCTGCCCTCGCAGATGCTCTTCCCGAAGAACTCGCTGCTCTCCGTGTTCGGCACGACGAAGCATGACGTCGGGTCGTCCAGCCACATCGTCGCGTGCCACGCCTGCGCGCTCGACCCTTGCGCCTATCGACGCGCGCCCGCACGAACCCGATGAACCTCCTCGAAGCACTGCGCGACCGGCCCCTGCTCGCCGACGGCGCGATGGGAACCCAGCTGCAAGCGGCCGGCCTCGAACCCGGCGGCTGCGGCGAGGCTTGGAACGTCGACGCGCCCGAGCGCGTGCTCGAGATCCAATCGCGCTACGTCGCGGCGGGCGCCGACCTCTTGCTCTCGAACACGTTCGGCGGCTCGCGCGTCATGCTCGAGCGCCACGACGATGGCGACCGCGCCACCGCGATCAACCGCGCGGGCGTCGAGATCGCGCGGCGCGCATTCGGTAACAAGCCGGGCTTCGTGCTCGGCGACATGGGCCCCTTCGGCGGCTTGCTCGAACCGCTCGGCGACGTGTCGGTCGAGCGCGTCGAAGCCGCGTTCGGCGAACAGGCGCGGGCGCTGCACGAAGCCGGCGCCGACGCGATCCTGATCGAGACGCAAACCTCGCTCGAGGAGCTCGGCATCGGCATCGACGCGGCGCGCGCGGCCGGCGCGACGGTCGTGATCGGCTCGATGGCGTTCGACCGCACGTACGACGGGCTGAGCGCGCGCACGATGATGGGCGTCAGCCCCGAGCAGGCGGCCGAGTTCATGGCCAAGCGCGGCGTCGACATCCTCGCGCTCAACTGTGGAACGGGCGTCGACATGGTGATGGCGAGCGACGTCGTCACGCGCTATCGCTCCGTGTGCGACCTGCCGATCCTCGCCAAACCGAACGCGGGGCAGCCCGTGCTCGAGAACATGCTCACGGTCTACAGGGAGACACCGGACGAGATGGCCGCCGGGCTCGACGCGTTGCTCGCCGCCGGCGCGAACATCGTCGGCGGTTGCTGCGGCAGCACCCCAGAACACATCCGCGCATTCGGCGCACACCTACGAGGAGTGAAGCGATGAGGATTCGCATTGGCGACGTGAACCCGAAGGCGGAGGCGCAACTCCCCGAGAACGAGCCCGACGGCTCGAGCGTCGGCGTCAACTACACCGACGCCTACCTGAAGCCGATCAAGCTGACGCTCGAGGACGGGCGCAAGCTGACGGCGACGCGACGCGGGCTGAAGGTCACGCTGAAGCTCGGCACCGTCTCGGGCGACGGGCTGCTGCGACGCATCGAGCACGGACCGGACGCCAAGAACATGCTCCGTCAGGCGCTCGAAGAAGCGGGCGAGGCCATCGGCGCCGAGATCGTCGAGGAAGACGGCGTGCTCTACCTCGAGACGATGTAACGCCGTGCTTCGGGCCTAGCAGCCCGTGGTGAAACTCACGCCACCCTCGAACGGCGCTGGATCCGCGCTGCCTGCGTTCCGCTTCCTCCGAGGTTCCACCAATACGCGTCGTCAGCGCGCCTTGCCAGCACGGATCCATCACCCTCCGACGATGGCGTGAGT
>JAJDEV010000053.1 GCA_029259605.1 Planctomycetota bacterium
TCGCTGACGTTCCTCGGATCGTGACGGTCCGGGTGGTTCCGCGAATTGAATCGCTTCTGGAAGTTCCGAACGTGTTCCTCTGGTCCGTTGGAAGTCCGAGGGACGGGGAGTCGCTGACGTTCTTTATCGATTCACGCGCAGCGCTTCGCGCTGCTGCGGCACAGGCTCGCTTCGCTCGCGTGCCGCGTTTCGCAACGGAACAGGGGTTTACACGGCAGCTCTACGGTTTCCGGAACGGCCGATGAGACGTTCGGGGGCTTGTCCCCGGAGTGCGACCGGCAGGATTGCACGGGGCCGTGAATCGGTTGCTCCCACACCACGCGCCAGGCTTCGCCTGAGCGCGCGCGCTCCCGCATGGGCTGGCCGCTGGCGCAACGGCATTTGAGAGTCGCCGGCACTTCCAACAGCGACAACGTTCGGCTCGGGGACTCGGGCACGTCCCCACCGTTTAACGCGCGGCGCTACAGCGCCGCTGCGGGACAGGCTCGCTTCGCTCGCGTCCCGCACGCCGCAGGCGCCCGTTGGACGCGTGGCGCTTCGCGCCACTGCAACACAGGCTCGCTGCGCTCGCGTGTTGCGGGCCGCGGGCGCTTCCGATTCACGCGCGGGGCTTCGCCCCGCTGCACGGCATGCGCCGCTTCGCGGCGCGCCGTACGGGCACGCGCACAGCCTGCCGGTCGCACTCCGGTGACAAGTCCCCAAACGTCCCATCGCCCGTTCCGAGAGCCGTAGAGCTGCCGTGTAAACCCCTGGGCCGTTGCGAAGCGCGGCACGCGAGCGAAGCGAGCCTGTGCCGCAGCAGCGCGAAGCCCTGCGCGTGAATCGACACCGAACGCCAACGAGTCCCCGTCCCTGAGAGACCCAACGTCCAAGTCCCCAAACGTTCCATCGGCTGCTCCCGAAACCGTAGCAGCTGCGATGTCGCCGCTTGGTCCGTTGCCACAGATCGAACGCAAACGCCATCAAGCCCCCGAACGTCTCATCGCCTGTTCCGGAAACCGAAGAGCTGCCGTGTAAACCCCTGGGCCGTTGCGGAACGCGGCACGCGAGCGAAGCGAGCCTGTGCCGCAGCAGCGCGAAGCGCTGCGCGTGAATCGATAAAGAACGTCAACGGGTCCCCGTCCCTGAGAGATCCAACGGACGAGAGGAACACGTTCGGAACTTCCCTCCGCGATTCGATCCCCGGCCCCCCCCCCCGAACCGTCACGATCCGAGGAACGTCCACAAGTCCCGCTCCCCGGGGACTTCCACCGGACGAGAGGAACACGTTCGGAACTCCCCTTCGCAATTCGATCCGACGAACCTCGAGAACTCCCCGCCCCTGGGACCTCCACCGAATCCAAGCAACGTCCACAACTCCCAAACGCTCGCTCGCCGAAGCAACGCGACAATCCCTCGCGGATGGCACCCAGGCGGGACGTGACGCTCCGAACGGTCCGCTCCGTTCGCTAACCTCTCCCCATGTCGCACTCGATCTCCCGGCGTCGCTTCCTCGAGTTCTCCACGGCGGCGAGCGGGATGGCGCTCGCCGGTTGCGCGTCGACGCGGGTTCGCACGACGGGTGGCCGCCTGCGCCACGCTGGCATCGGCGTCGGCGGCATGGGCGCGGCCGATCTCGAGCAGATCGCGGCGCACGACGAGGTCGACATCGTCGCGCTGTGCGACGTCGACGCCGAGCACCTGAAGGCGGCCGCCGAGCTCTATCCCGACGCGCGCCTCTACCGCGACTGGCGCGTGATGCTCGCGAGCGAGGAGGGCGCGCTCGATGCGGTCAGCGTGACGACTCCCGACCACATGCACGCTTCGATCGAGCTCGAAGCGCTCGCGCGCCGCCTGCACGTCTACGGGCAGAAGCCGCTCACGCGCACGGTCGCGGAAGCGCGCGCGGTCGCGGGTGCGACGCGCCGCGCGCAGGTCGTCACGCAGATGGGGATCCAGAACCACTCGAACGTGCCCTATGCGCAGGCGTTCCAGCTCTTTCGCGCCGGTCACATCGGCGAGGTGTACGAGGTGCACGTGTGGTCGGATCGCCCGGCCGGATGGTGGCCGCAGGGTGTCGACCGTCCGGAAGGCGAGGATCCGATTCCGGAGACGCTCGACTGGGACCTGTGGCTCGGCGTCGCGCCCGAGCGTCCCTACAAGAAGAACATCTACCACCCGTTCGCATGGCGCGGCTGGAAGGACTTCGGCACCGGCGCCCAGGGCGACATGGGTTGCCACCTGATGGATCCGGCGGTGTGGTTTCTCGAGCTCGGTCACCCGCTGTCGATCCGTTCGGACGGACCGGCGCCGAGCGCGGACACGTACCCGCTTTGGTCGCGCGTCGACTACGACTTCCCCGCGACGCGCTTCACGACCGCGGGCCCGCTGCGCTTCACCTGGCACGACGGCGGGAAGAAGGCCTACCGCGAGATCCTCGACGAGATCGGCGCGCCCGCCGAGGTGTGGTCGAACGCGTGCCTGTTCCTCGGAACGAAGGGCGCACTGCTCGCGAGTCCGTACGACGCGCCGCTCCTCCTGCGCAAGGACGGCGCCGAGGTCGACCTGCCCGACGTGACGACGCATAACCACTGGCACCAATGGGTCGATGCGTGCCGCGGACACAGCGCCGCGAGCGCGCCGTTCGACTACAGCGCGCTGCTCACCGAGGTCGTCCTGCTCGGCAACGTCGCGCTGCACTTCCCGCACGAGACGCTGTACTGGGAGGGCGACCGCATGCGCTTCCGGGGACGGGGCGAGGCGAACCGGTACCTGAGCGCGGCGCCGCGCGACGGTTGGGCGTAGCGGCGCACGCGGATCCTCGGGCCCAATCGCGCTCCCCGTTCGCGAGGGTATTCCAACGGGCGCGCCATGATCGCCACGCGCCGAGACATGGAGTTGTCATCCACTCCCGCGGGACGACGGACGAGAACACGATGCTCCCCCACGAATCGACACACTTCACGCCACGCCGCACGGCCCTCACGTGCGCCCTCCTCACGTTGATCGCCGCCTGCGCGCAGCAGCCCGCGGCTGCGCCCGAACCGGCGGCGTCCCGGCACGTGCTCGAGGGCCAGTGGGAACGCACGGGGGACGAGCACCCCGCGACGCTGACGATCGAGGGCGACTCGCTGTACTTCTACAGCCGTCCTGACCACCAGTTCGACACGACCTTCGCGTTCGTGCCGGACACCGATCCACCGGAGCTGCACGCCACGATCCTCGACAGTCCGCGCACCAGCAGCGCCGCGGGCGAGGTCGTCGTCGCGCTCTACCGAGTCGAAGACGGGACCCTGAGCCTGGCGGTGGTCAACGCGGACGGCGAGCGCCCGCTGAGCTTCGACCGCGCGAGCGAGCGTCTGGAGTTCGTGCGGGCCGACCGCGCGGAGTAGCGAACCCGGCCCGCGGACTCAGTCCAGCACGATCGCGGTCGTGACGCCGCGTGCACCCTGGATCGGGATGCGCTGGATTTCTTCGTCGCGGTCGAAGAGCACGAGACTCGTCGCTTCGGCCGGAACTTCGAGCAGCGGATCGGACGGAAACTCTCCGAGCCGGCGACGCTCGTCGTAGAACGTGACGTCGGGGTAGCTCGCCTTGAACACGAGCGCGCCGTTCGGTCCGTGGAACTCGTACTCCTCGTCTCGCTCCTCCACCGACGTGACGAATCGGAAGCGATGCCAGAGCTTCACCTCGAACTCCTGCGCGCCGCCCCGGCGATCGATCTCGTCGGGCGAGAAGTGCTCCCGCTCGATCCCGTCGCCCGAGATCTGGACCTCTGCGAGCGACGGGACGGCCGAGAACGAGAACGAGCCGTCGCCAGCGGTCGACGCTTCGTCGACGTCCAAGTAGTCGGTGCTGAAACCGGACGACCAGAACCACCTCGTCTTGACGATCGAGACGACGACCTGCGCACCTCCGACGGGCGTACCGAGAGGATCGACGACTCGTCCGCGGAGCTCGAAGACGTCCTCCGATGCCGGGAAGGCCAACGAGACTTCCCCACCCGGTTCGATCGGATCAGTGACGAACGTTCGCAACGCGTCTTCGTCCACGACGCGCACTCGATAGGGACGCTGCGACAGCTCGTCGAAGCGAAACCGGCCCGCGGCATTGGAGACGACGGTCTCGACCTCGGGGAACCAGTCGGACCCGTCGCGAACGACGGTCGGGTCGAAGAGCGAGAGCACGATGCCGTCGAGGGGCGTTCCGCCCGCGTCGGTCACGGTGCCGGCGAGCGACGTCGTCGGAGGCCCGAGCCGCACGAGCAAGCCGCTCCTCGATGTCCGGTCGACGTCCATCGCGTCCGCCAAGCCACGGATGAAGCCCGGTTCGTAGCCAGGCTCGTACGCCGCGAGCGACGCGCCCCGGCGAAGCGACGAGACGACGAGTTCGAAGTTGCCGTCTCGATCGGTCACGGTGGAGTCCTGTCCGAAGTCGACGCTGACCTCCGGCGCCGGAGATCCGTTCGCACGGAACACACGCCCGCTGACGGCGAGGCGATCGGGGTCGTGCGCGAGCTCGAGGCGCAGTTCGAACGGTGGCGCTTCGGGCAGGAACGCGGAGTCGGAGCGGAAGCCGCGCTTCGTGGCCGAGACTCTGTACCAGGTTGCACGGGGCAATCGTCCAAGATCGAAGCGACCGTCTCGATCGGACGAGGCGTTCCAGCTTCGGGACGAGTCGGCCTCGATCTCGAACGGCAAGCCCGGAATCCCGTCGACGCCGAAACCGGCGCTGACATCGGCCCCCTCGACAGGCATGCCGCGCTCGTCGACGACGAGCCCCGTCACGCTCACAGGTTCCGCGACGATCAGGAGCCGTTCCGTTTCCCCGTCCGGTCGCATACGCGCGCCCCATCCCACGGACAGCAAGGACTCGGAAAGCGAGAACGCACCATCCTCGCCCCGAACCGGTAGTTCGAAGCGACCGTCGACGTCCGACACGGCTCGCAGCACCCAGTCGGGGTCGCGACCGTCGACCCAGGCGAGCAGGCCCGCGTGGAACTGCGCGGGAATGTGCGGGTACGCCGCGTCCAAGGCTTCCGGTTCCTCCGTCAGGTCGCGCGCAAGCTCCCGGAACTCGACGCCCGTGTAGTCGTACCAAAGCATGCCGTCGACCAGCGTCGGCGCGTCGCTCCGTGTGAATGCGACCTCGACTCCACGCCGCGCGTCGCCGCGCAGGTCGACAACGCGGCCGACGAAACGCGGCGCGGGAGGATCTCGCGGCGCCGGGCTCGTCGCGAGCGCGACGGCCTCACGCTCCGCACCCCGCGAGACTGGCGCGGGCGCGGGCTCCACGTCCGCCGCCACGAACTCCGCGGAAGGCTCGACGCTCCGTGCCTCATCCGTCGATGCCGCGGTCGGCGCTGCCACCTGATTCCACATCCACACCGACGCAAGCGCGGTGACCGACATCAGCGCGAGTCCTTTGAGAAGCACGAGCCCTCCTCCGAACGCCGTCGCCACCGAGACCTTCGTCGCAAGCGCCTCTGTCGCGCGCGGCCCGCGCGCGAGCGGAAGGAACGCGATTCCCCACACAGTTCGATCCCCGTACTCCTCGTCGAGCTTGGCGCGCAGCCGCTCGAGTCCACGCTGGAGCTGGACCTGCACCGTGTTGCGCGGACGCTTCAGCCGTGCCGCGATCGCGGTCGTCGAGAGCTCTTCGAAGAAGCGGAGTAGCACGACCGTGCGATAGGGTTCGTCGAGGTCGAGCACACGATCGACGAGGTCGCGTTGGAGTGATGCACGCTCGACGACGTCGGACGCACCCGCAACCCGCTCCGGCCGCGACACGTCACGCTCGCGAAGTGCTCGACGCGCCTCGCCCCGTGCCCTGCGGCGCGCGGCGTTCCGCACGACCGTCGCGAGGAATCCGCGCACACTCCCAGGGTGCCGCGGCGGCCGCTCGAGCACCTCGAGCCACGCGCTCTGGGCAACGTCTGCGGCAGCGTTCGGGTCGACCACGAGACGGCGGGCGAGGCGATCGACCCAGTCGGTGTGTACCAGCAGGCTCTCGACGGTCGGTGCAGGGTCGTGTCCAGTCATCGCTCACGGTCGGAGTCCCGTGCGCGCCCGACCGTACTCGGCAAACGCCGAGAAACGTGCCGTCGGTCGCTTTCTCGCCAAGCGGAGCGTCGCCGTTCGCGACGCGTGGGACTGTCGGGCGTGTAAGGCTGGCGGCATTCCACGGCTTTCGTGGGATGCCGTCGCTCGCGTGGACACGGGAGGGGCAGCACTCCCCCGTTCCGCTTCTTCGCTTCACAGGAGCTCTGTCCATGAACCTTCTCGTATGCAGCGTCGCGTCCGCGGCGGCGCTCGTTCCCTGTCCACAGACCGACGACGGTGTCACGCTCTCCCTCGCGAACAACGCCGAGGTCACGCTGCATGCGAGCTGGGAGCCCGTCACCGAATGGGCGATGGCCGTTCCGGGCGTGCCCGAATGCGAAGAGCTGTTGAACGTCGAGCCCGCCGAACGCGTGCGCACGTACACGGGTGCGGACCTCGCGCCCTTTCTCCCGGACGGGCCCGTCGCGGTGGGCGACGTCTGGAGCGTGCCGCGCAAGGCCGTGGTCCGTTTGCTCGAACAGTTCCACCCCGGCGCGACCGCGTTCATGCACCACTCCCCCGCCGCGATCGCCGGGACCTGGGGGACGCTGCGCGCGGTGAGCGAGCGCTATGCGGAGATCCTCACCAGCTCCCACGCCGACTTCCTCTTCGAGCCCGACATCTGGTTCACGCCCGGTCAGTTCGAAGGGCGGCTCGTCATCGATCGCTCCGACGGATCGATCGCGTCGTACCGCCTCCACGTTCCGGTGCGCATGTCGAACGTCGACGTGAACGTGCCGACCGCAGAGACGCGCAAGATGGGCAACAACTTGGGACTGCCGGGCATTGGCTTGATCCCGCGCATGGAGCTCGCGAGCGCGACGACCGGGCAAGCCGTCGCCTGGACCGAGTCGGTCAGCGACGAAGAGGCGCGCGCCGCGCTCCGCCATCGGTTCTACGGTGACGCCAAGTGGACGCCCTTCGCCGAGGCCGTCGCGCTCTCCGAAGCACAGGGCAAGCCGCTCCACGCGCTCGTCCTGCTCGGAACGCTCGACGACGAGTCGTGTTGAGCATCCGGGCAATCGCTGAGGGCGGGTCCGCTCTCGACACAACCGGTGGTCGACTTCCTGAACGAGAACTTCATCAGCACTTGGGTCCTGATCGGGGACCTGAAGGCGCTGCTCGAACACGACGATCCGGCGGTGCGTGCCGCCGCCGAGATCTGTGAGGTCGAGCACATCTATCCGGTCGACAGCCTCGTGATCTCGCCGACCGGCGAGTTCATCGACGGACTGTGGGTCCAGGACATTCTGGGCCTGGGCAACCGACCGAGCGGCTTGCCCCGCGAGGCCTCGAAGTACTCGGGCCAATGGAGCGACGGCTACCTGCGCTTCCTGAAGGACGCGCTCGCCGTCGTGCGCGACAAATAGCGGGCAGAAGGCGATGGGTCGGCGAGCGGGACGCGTGCGCCGCGGCGGCTACGAAACGATCCGCCACGCGAACGGGTAGCTGTACGACTCGCCCCCCATCGCTTTCACACCCCCGACGATCGAGAGCACGAGCTCGACGAACCAAACGAGCGCGGCCATCGGAATGACGATGCAGAGCCCGATGCCGCTCAGCGCGAGGAGCACGATCACGGGCCACAGAATGATGTAGGCGATGAGCAGCGTGAGCCGGAAATTGAGCGACTCTCTCGCGTGCTCGGCGATGAACGGCGACGACTCCTGCTTCGCCAGATAGAGGACCAGCGGGACGACGAAGCACAGGAGTCCGCCCGAGACGAGGCTGACCAGGATCGGGCCGATGTGGGCGACCATCGCCCACGTGCGTTGCTCCTGGTCGATTCCGTTGTGTGCGTTCATGCTCGCATCGAAGAGAATCGACGCGTAGGGATCAAGCGCTCCCTATAGAAGGCCGATCTTGCTCCCCCCGGGGTGCCGCGTAGGATCGCGCCTCCCTCGATGACGTCTCCGTTCTCAGAGCCCCCGCCGCGTCGTTCGCGGAGCCCGTTTTGCGCGCTGGCCCTGGTGCTCGCGAGCGCGGGATGCGGAGGCGCACCGGCCGACGCCACCGGCAAGCCGAACGTCCTGCTGATCAGCATCGACACGCTGCGCGCCGACCACTTGGGTTTCTACGGCTACGGGCGTCCGACGTCGCCGCGACTCGACGCCTTCGCCGCGAGCGCGACGGTGTTCGACAGCGCACACGCCTCGTCGTCGTGGACGCTGCCGACGATGGCTTCGGTGTTCACGTCGACCTACTCGTCGACGCACAAGCTGTGGGGCTACAACGGTCGGCTCGACAGCTCGTTCACGACGCTGACCGAGGTGCTCACGGCGCGCGGCTACGACACGGCGTGTGTCGTCAGTCACATCTACTGCACGACACGCCACGGCTTGCAGCAGGGCTTCGTGCACTTCGACGACGCGTACGCGTTCCCGGAAGAGGACGCGGACGAGACAGTCACGTCGCACATCATCGCCGACAAAGGCATCCGCTTCCTCGAGCAGAAAGAGCGCGCTCCGGACGGGAAACCGTGGTTCCTGTGGCTGCACTTCTTCGATCCGCACGCGTCGTACCGCGAGCACGAGGGCTTCTCCGAGGCGTTCGTCACACCCGGCGAGCGCTCGCCCACGCAGACCGAGATCGACCTGTACGACGGCGAGATCGCGTTCACCGATCACCACGTCGGGCGTGTGCTCGAAACGCTCGGCGCGACCGGTTTCGACCAAGACACGATCGTCGTGCTCGTCGCCGACCACGGCGAGGAGTTCAAGGACCACGGCAGCGGCGACCAACACGGCCATTCGCTGTTCGCCGAACTGGTACGCGTCCCGCTCGTCGTGCGCGCGCCCGGCGTCCCACCGCGACGCGTCGCACAGCCGGTGCGAACGATCGACATCCTGCCGACCGTCCTCGAGCTCGCCGACCTGGGGCAGCTCGCGCAGGCAGACGGCGAGTCCCTCGGTGCCCGCATGCGCGGCGAGGACGTGGCGAACGCGCCCGCGCTCGCCGAAGTGCGCCTGTCGCGCGCGAACGAGTGGGAGGCGGTCGTCGACGGGCGCTACAAGTTCGTGCGCAGACGCATGCGCGAGGGCGTCGAGCGCGAGATCAAGCTCTTCGACCTCGAAGACGACCCGGGCGAGCGGCAGAACCTCGCGCTCGAGCGCAACGACGAAGTCGCGCGCCTCGAAGCCGTGCTCGACGGGCTGCTCGAAGCCGCGCGCGCGAAGGGCGAGCGCTATGGATCGGGGACCACCGCGCTCGGTCCCGACGCGATCGACGCGCTCGGCAAGCTCGGCTACGCGGACGGAGAGCAACCGCGGTGAAGCGTCGCATCGCGCACGGCTTCCTCGCGCTCGGGCTCGTCCTGTGCTGCGCCGCGTGCGACGAGCACGAGCGACGCGTGACGCACTACGCGAACGGCAAGCCGTGGTCGGACGTCAGCCTGCTCCACGGCGTCCCGGACGGACGCTGGACGACGTGGTACGAGAACGGACAGACGAAGTCCGACGGTTTGTACGCGGCCGGCCTCCGCAACGGCGAGTGGACGACGTGGTTCGACAACGGCGAGCGCCAATCGCTCGGATCCTACGCCAGCGGCGAACACGACGGCGTTTGGCAGCACTGGTTCGCGTCGGGCCAGATCGCGAGCACGGGCGGTTACGCGAACGGGCACCTGGACGGGCAGTGGGACTCGTTCCGCGCGTCCGGCAAGCCGCGCTCGAGCGCCGGGTACAAGAACGGACTGCAGCACGGGACGTCGATCAAGTACCACGACAACGGCAACAAGCAGGAAGAGCGCGAGTACGTCGACGGACGGCGCACCGGTCGCTCGGCCACGTACTACCCGGACGGTACGCTCGAGCTGGAGGAGTTCCTGGTCAACGACGTGCGCACCGGGACGCTGCGCGCCTGGCGCGAGAACGGCGCGCTCGCCATCGAGGCCGAGTATCGCGACGGGCGCGAGCACGGAACGGTGCGCTACCTCCGCCCGGACGGCACGCTCCTTCCGCGCTCCGGCACCTACGAGAACGGCAAGAAGATCGCCGAGCTTCGGCCCACGGCCCCTGCGGACGACAACTGACCCTTGAAGATCCTCTTCCTCTCGCAGCGCGTCCCCTACCCGCCGAACCGCGGCGACAAGATCACGACCTGGCGCTTGGTCGAGCGCATGCAGCGCGACCACGAGGTCCGCATCCTCGCGTTCGCGCACGACCAGGCGGACGAAGACGCGGCCAAGGAGCTCACGAAGAAGGGCTTCGAGATCGCGACCTTCGCGCCCCGCGGCAAGCTCGCGACGCTCCCGCTCGTCTTGACGCGCACGCCGCTGACGCTCGGCGTCTTCGGTTCGCGCGCGTTGCAACGCAAGGCGGACGAGTGGATCGCGGACTCCGACGTGGCGTACGCCTACTCGTCTTCGATGGGCGCGTTCCTGCTGCCGCACGCGAACACGCCGCGCGTGATGCACTTCGCCGAGCTCGACTCCGACAAGTGGTTGCAGTACGCGCAGAACGTCGGCTTCCCCATGCGCTGGGTGTACAAGCGCGAGTACGAAACGCTGCACGCCTTCGAGAAGGAGGTCGCGCACGCGGTCGACGAGAACGTGCTGTGCACGCCGCTCGAGAAGTCGATCTTCGAGGAGCGCATCCCCGGTCCGTCCGCGATCGTCATGCGCAACGGCGTCGACCTCGCGCAGTACACACCCGCGTACGACAAGGCCGAGCCCGGCCACATCGTCTTCGTCGGCGTGATGAACTACTACCCGAACATCGAGGGCTGCCAGTGGTTCTGCGACGAGATCCTGCCCGCCGTGCGGTCGCGCGTTCCGGGAGCGCGCCTCTCGATCGTCGGCTCGCACCCCACGCCCGAGGTGCAGCGCCTCGCCGAGCGCGACGGCGTCGAGGTCACGGGCTTCGTCGACGAGCCGCGCGACTGGCTCGAGCGCGCGGCCGTGTCCGTCGCGCCGCTGCGCATCGCGCGCGGCATCCAGAACAAGGTGCTCGAGGCGATGGCCATGGGCCTGCCCGTCGTCGGCACGACGTCGGCGACGCAGGGCGTAGAAGGCGCGCCGGGCCGCGACTTCCTCGTAGCGGACGACGCCCCTGGCCAGATCGACGCCGTTTGTGATCTACTTCGCGATTCCACGCGCGCGCGCGCACTCGGAGAACGCGCGCGCACCTTCGTCGAGCAGCACTACGACTGGGAAGTCTGCCTGAAGCCGCTCGACCAGATCCTCGCCAAGTTGCAACGCAAGTAGAGCTGTCATGAGTCAGGAGAAAGTCGTCGAGACGTTCGATCGTTGGGCCGATGCGGGCGAGGACGCGCGCATGGAAGAGGGCCACGGCGACGTCGTGCGCCAGGTCATCGAGGCGCTGGACATCGCCGCCGGCGAACGCATTCTCGACCTCGGCTGCGGCAACGGCTGGGCCACGCGCATGCTCGCCCAAACGAACGCCGGCGTGCAGGCCATCGGCGTCGACGCCTCGCCGAAGATGATCGCGCGCGCCGACGAGCTCCACAGCTTCACGATCCGCGCGCGCTACGACTGGGGCTCGTTCGAGAACCTCGAGTTCAAGGACGCCGAGTTCGACCGCATCTTCTCGATGGAAGCGCTCTACTACGCGACCGACCTCGAGAAGGCGCTCTCCGAAGCGTGCCGCGTGCTCAAGCCCGGCGGCAACGCGCACATCCTGATCGACTACTACGAGGAGAGCTCCACGACCGAAACGTGGGACGCATCCATCGGCCTCGACCTGCACCGCAAGAACGAAGCGGGCTGGCGCGCCGCCTTCGAAGCCGCCGGCTTCAACGACGTCGCGACCAAGCGCGTGATCGACTCGCGCGCCCCCGCACCCGACGCGCACGCGGACAAGCACGCGCTGCACGCGGCGGGCACGCTGCACATCCACGCGAAGAAGGGGTAGCCCGGGTTCTTCATGAGGCTTTGCCGAGATCGACGCAGCTACGCGCCAGATCAGCACTTCCCTCCCTCACCGGGTTCGACGCCCCGTCAAGGTTGCCCGCACGCGCTTCGGTCGCGAAGCGCTGATCTGGCGCGTAGCTGCGTCGATCTCGGCACAGCCTCATGAAGAACCCGGGCTAGGGTCGCGTCCGGATCGGCAGCACGAGCGAGGTCGCAAGGCGTGTGCCGTCGCTCGCAAGCAGGGCGGTGTGGAGTTCGACGACGAAGGGCTCCGCGCCCCAGCCGTCGGTCGGGTCGAGGACGACGCGGTCGCCGGACGTGGCGAGCGTGAACTCGATTTCGTTGCCGTCGCGATCGACGGCGCGCACGGTATCGAGGACGAACGAGGTCGGGTCCACCGGCTGCGAGAACACGATCGTGAGCGCTCCGTGCTCGGCGACGCCGCTCGCGAGCGCGGGGATCGTCGCGACGGGACGGAAGACCGGCGTCGAGAAAGCGTCCGCCACGCCGGGCGCGCGCTCGCCGATCACGGGATACACGCCGGCGTCGAGCGCGAGCGCGCCCGGCGCGACGAGCGCGGCGCCCTCCGCCAGCGACCCCGCGACCACGTGATAGTCCTCCCCCACGTCGGCGCCCGGCGCGAACGCGACGACCGAGCTCGGGATCCGCAAGCCGGCCGGCAGGTCGTCGATCGTGAGCGCCGCGTCGCTCGCGATCGACGCGGCGCGGCGCACGCCGTCGTCTTCGAGCTCGATCGACGCGGACGAAGGCACCGCATCGGTCGACGGCGATACGCTTAAACGGTTGCCCGAACGGCCGACGGCGCGCAGGTAGGCCTCCGGCGCGTTCGCGAAGACGCGCGCGATCGCATCGGCGACGATCGGCGACGACGTGGCGCGTGCGCCGACGACCGGGTTCGGTTGGAGCCAGAACACCGACGAGCTGACCGCCGACTCGACCGTGTCGCTGACGAGTCCGCCTCCTTCGTTGCCGGCGAAGACACAGTGACTCGCGACCACGGTGCGATTGCCGAAGGTCGCGCGCACCCCCGCGCCCAGGTTCGCGGCGACCACCGATCCAGCGATGAGCGCGAGGCCCGGCTCCGACTCGGAGCTGACCAGCACGCCGTCCCCGGCGTTCGCCGTCGCCACGACTCGATGGAAGTACACATCGGACGCCGCGTCCGCATCGACGTGAAACCCGCTGCCGCCGTTGGCGCGCGCGCACGAGTCCCGGATCGCGACGCTCGCGCTCCACCCGAGGACCCCCTCGAAGTCGAGGTCGATCAGCAGACCGTCAAGCCCGTTGCCGCCGAACGTCGACCCGTCGACGCGCACATCGAAGCGCGCGCCCCCGGCTCCCGTGACGAGCGGAGCCTCGAGGTCCGCGTCGAGCCCCTCGCTCGCGTTGCCGGAGAACGCGCAGGCGCGAACGACGAGCCGCGCGGTGTCGCCCTCGAGCGCCACGAGCGCGTCGAGCTCCACACCCTCTTGCCCGTTTCCGCGGAAGCGCGACGCGTCGAGCAGGACGTCGAACGCGCCGTCGATGGAGACGCCGTCGCCGCCGTTCCCCGCGATGTCTGCGTGCGTCACGACGAAGTCGTAGTCGTCGGTGGTCGTGTTGCGGAGCCGGATGCCCCGGTCGAGGAACCCGCTCACGCTGACGCTGCGTAGCTCCACGGTCGCGTCCCGCGCATCGATCCCGATCGCGCCCACGCCGCGTCCCAAGAGATGGATGCCGTCCAGCACCGCAGCTGGCGTCCCGCCCTGGATGCCGACGGACACCGCGCGCGCGACCGAGTTCCAACGCGTCCCCGCCTCGGTCAAGTCGCGGCGCGCGGGCTCGAACCCGTCGTCGAAGCCGCCGTACACGTGCACGCCTGCGAAGAGCGGGACGTTCGCGACGGGATAGTCTCCGCTGCGCACCCACACGTTCGCGCCCCCGAGCGAGAAGGCGGTCAGCATCGCGCGCGTCACGTCCGCGAACGCGGTGTCCGGACGCAGACCGTCGGCAAGCGACGGATCCGCTGCCGCGTCGACGAAGATCGTCGCTCCCGGGCGTCCCGACAGCACGAGCCCCGCCGGCCGGTAGTCCGCTTCACCGACCGCGCGCAATCCGAGGCCGACGAAGTACATCGCGCCGTCCGACAGTCCGGTCACGGCGAAGCGCTCCACACTCGACGGCACGGGGCGGGGCGTGTTCGCGTAGACGTCGGTGTGAGAGGTGGACACGAAGAGCGCCGAATCGACGCCCGCGTCCGCGCTGCGCAGCGAGACGTGGAGCGCGCCGGGACCGGCGACCATCGCACGCAAGCCCGGTAGCGCGGCGAGCTCCGACGGCGGAGAAAGCGCGCCTCCCCCTCCTGGCACAGGTCCCGTGCTTCCCTTGGCACAGGCTGCGACGAGAGGAATCCAGAAGAGTCGTAGAGGGAGAGGGAGGCGCATGAAGTTGTTCCTCAGTAGCAGAAGTCGGTTCGCAGGCCTTCGCTCAACGTCCACGTCGGCGCGGCGGTCGCACCGCGCGCCGGAACGTGCACCGCGAACTGCGCGTAGCCCGTGAATCCCGCGGCTCCGGCTAGCGAGCCCGGGTCGAACGTCGCGTTGCCGCTCGCGTCGAGGGGGACGGCGAACGTGAAGGCTTGTCCGCTCGCGAGCGACACGAGGATCGTTCCCCCGAAGCGCGAAATCGATGCGGGCGCCAGGCTCAAGACCACGATCGCCGTGCCGCCGGGGACGCCGTCCTCGAGCTCGATCGCCCAGTTGGTGTTGCCCTCGCTCGGCGCACCTCCCGACGAGGTGATGTGCGGGACGAGTCCACCGGGCGCCGCCAGTCCGGTGCCGTAGTTCGTCGCGTTCGCACAGGCAGGCAGGACGCCGTTGACGTTCGTCGGACCTCCGACCGCCACGCCGGTGACCAACCCGCGGCCGAGGCCGAGCGCGTAGCTCGGCGGCTCGAAGCGCACGTCGAGCGTGCGCGTCGGCACGACCACGGCGTAGGTCCCGTTGCTCGCCGTGTTGTCGCGGCAGAGCACGACCGAGGCGCCCGTGCCCGACTCGAGCACGTCGATGTCCGCGCCCGCGATCGGGACCGCGTTGAAGTCGCGCACCGTTCCCGACAGCACGACGCCGTCCTCGAGCACGAAGAGCCCGAGGTTCATCGAGCCGTTCACGACGAGCCCGGAGAGCTCGGTCCCGACCAAGCGATCCTCGAACAGCGGACAGAACTCGATGTCCCACACACCCGCCGGAACGACGAAGGTGAAGACGCCCGTCGCGTTCGTCTCCTCACCCGGCGTGTAGATCTTGGCGCCCGACGCCGTGTCGAAGACGTCGATGTCCGCCTCCTCGACCGGCGTGCCGTTCGAGTCGCGTACGACGCCGTTCAGGGTCAAACCCGGCGCGAGCGTGACGTCGGGGATGGTCGTATTGGCGTTCGGCGCGAGCTGGAGCGACGTCGACGCGAGCTTCGGGCCGACGACCGACGTCGCGTTCAGCCGCAGCTCGATCGCGTTCGCCGGCACGGCGACGAGGAAGTTGCCGAAGGCGTCGGTGAAATCGTTGGCGAGGTTGAGGTTGTCCCCGGTCACGTGATCGATCACGTCGATGTTCACGTTGGCGACCGGCGAGCCGCCGGAGTTCTCGACGTGTGCGCCGAGCGAGACGCCCGCGGGGAGGACGATAGTGCCCATAGCGGTCGCGCCGACGACAATCACGGGATCGACCTCGGTCACGAGGTGCGTCGTCGTGGGCGGCGGGGGCGGCGTGAACGTCACGCGATAGACCCCGGCCGGGATCGTCGCGGTGAAGAACCCCTCGGCGTCGGTGCCGTCGTTGAGGGGGTCCGGGTCCCCCCCGCTGCCGAGGTTCTTGACGTCGATGTCGACGCCGGCGACGCCGACGTTGTTCGCGTCGACGACGCGACCGGTGATCGTGTCGGCGGCGGCCGTCGAGAAGGGAGTTGCGATCGACGTCGCGACGAACGCGACGACGGTGAGGAAGGGTCTCTGGGGCTTCATGGCTTGGTGCTCGGGTTTGGATGCGCGAACTGCGTCGAGCCCTTGGGCAACCGCGGTGCCACACGCTCGATCCGGCCTGGCGTGCGCGTGGACGTCCGCCGCGCCCTCGGCGGTCCAGGACCTGGACCACGCGTCGGAAGCCTGGACCTTCGGTCGAGCGAGCGCGGCCTGGCGTGCGCGGGAGGACGTTCCGGACGTTGGCACCACGCTTGCCCTAGGGGCCGCATGCAGCACGACATCGCACCGGGTCCGCGGATCCTTCTCTACGCCCACGACTCCTACGGCCTCGGACACCTACGCCGCAGCCTCACGCTCGCCGAGGCCCTCGTTCACGGCTTTCCGTCCGCCTCGGTCGTCCTCGTCACCGGCTCGTCGTGCGCGACGTTCTTCGACTGCCCGGCAGGCGTCGACATCGTCAAGCTACCGTGCGTCTCGAAGGACGCGGGCGGCGACTACGTCCCGCGCAGCTTGCCCGGATCGCTCGACGCGACGCTTGGCCTGCGCCGCGCGATCCTCGCCGAGACGTTCCGCGCCTTCGCACCGGACCTCCTGATCGTCGATCACCAGGTCGTGGGGTTGCACGGCGAAGTGCTCCCGCTCCTGACGGCGGCGCGCGCGCAGGGCACGCGGACCATCCTCGGCATCCGCGACGTCATCGACTCTCCGGACGTCGTCGCCCACGAGTGGAGCACCGACGATTGCCGCTGGGCCCTCGCAAACGCCTACGATCGCGTCTGCGTGTACGGCACGCCTGAGGTCTTCGACACACGGGCCGAGTACCCGATCCCGCCGGAGCTCTCGCAGCGGGTCGAGTTCACGGGTTACGTCGTCCGCGAGGGCGCGAGCCCGACGTTGCACCCGATTCCGTCCCTGCGCTCCCAGGTCCTCGTGACGATGGGCGGCGGCGAGGACGGCGCGGAGCGTATCGAGGCCTACCTCGACTGTCTCGAGCTCACCGAGCCGAGCTTCGACAGCGTCATCGTCACCGGCCCGCTGCTCGACGGTCGCGAGGCCCGTCGCCTGCGACGGCGCGCGCGTCAGATCTACGGGGCGGAGGTCCATCGCTCGCACGCCGACCTTCCGAAGCGCCTCGCCGAGTGCTCGGCGGTCGTCTGCATGGCCGGCTACAACACGTGCGCCGAGGTCCTCGCGAGCGGCAAGCCCGCCGTCCTGCTTCCGCGCACGCAACCGCGGCGCGAACAAGCGATCCGCGCCGAGCGTTTCGAGCGCCTCGGCCTCGCGACGGCGCTCTTCGACCTCGATCCGGTGCGCTTGCGTCGAGCCGTCGACGCCGCCGTCGACGCCGCCGTCACGTCGAAGCGCCCGACGCCCGAGACGCCGAGCCTGGACGGTGCGCGCCAGGTCTGCCGCATCGCCGCAGAGCTCCTCGCCCCCTCGGGTCGCGGGCGCTCGAACCGCGCGAACCCCGAACCGGCCGCGGCGCTCACCAGCATCTCGGCCCAGCGCGCCTCCGTCGGTCGCGCCGAGCGAGGCCTCGCGTCGTGAGCCAGCCGCGCCTCGCCTACCTGCTCAAGAAGTTCCCGCGTCTGTCGGAGACCTTCGTCCTGAACGAGATCCTCGCGCAGGAAGCGCTCGGCGTTCCGGTCCACGTCTTCTCGCGTCGCGCCGCGGACGACGAGCCGCGGCACCCAGAGCTCGGGCGACTGCGCGCCGAGATCGAGACGCTGCCCGACAAGCGCGAGCTCGACCCGTGGGAAACGCTCTTCTTCGGAACGTGGAACGCGGAGGAGTCCTTCGCGCGCGTCGGACGCGTGGTCGAAGCGGGGCGGGAGTGGAAGCACCCGCGCTTCCCCACGCTGCTCGCCGAGGCGCTCTTCCTCTACGGACGAATGCGCGAGCTCGGCATCGACCACGTGCATGCGCACTTCGCCACCGATTCCGCCGTCGTCGCGATGCTCGTGCACGAGCTCGGCGGACCGAGCTTCAGCCTGACGGTGCACGCGAAGGACATCTATCGCAGCACCGTTTCGCCCGCGTTGCTGAGTCGCCTGTTCGCCGCGGCGGACTTCGTCGTCACAGTGTGCGACGCGAACGTCCGTCACCTACACGGCCTCGTGAATGCGCGCGCGCGGACACGGATCCGCCGGCTCTACAACGGCATCGACCTTGGCGCCTTCGCGGTCACCCATGCGCGCCGCGAACCCGCTCACATCGTCTCCGTGGGACGGCTCGTGGAGAAGAAGGGCTTCGACGTGCTCGTCGACGCGTTGCAGCGACTCGACCAACGCGCGATTCCGTTTCGCGCGACCGTGGTCGGTGACGGCGACGAGCGCGAAGCGCTGGCGAAGCGCATCGACGCGGCCGGAATCGGCGATCGCGTGCGGCTCGCCGGCGCCCTCGACCAGGACGCGGTGCGCGACGTGCTCGCCACCGGCACGGTCCTCTGCCTGCCCTGCGTCATCGGCGCGGACGGCAACCGAGACGCGCTGCCCACCGTCCTGCTCGAGGCGCTCGCATCGGGACTCCCGGTCGTATCGACACCCGTCACGGGCATCCCCGAAATCGTCGACCGAGGACGCGCCGGCGTGCTCGTTCCCGAGCACGACGCGGACGCGACGGCGAACGCGCTGGAGCGGCTCCTCGCCGATCCAGCGGAGCGCGCGCGCTTGGCTCGCGCCGGGCGGGCGCGGGCTGAAGAGCTGTTTCACATCGAGTCGAACTCGCGCGTGCTGCACGGCTGGTTCAACGAGTCTCTGAGCAAAGGAGAATCGTCATGCGCGTTGCCTGCGTGAATCAGGACTCAGGAATCGCCCCGGGGCGACACAAGGGCGCGGCGATCCACATCTCGTCGATACGCCGCGCGCTCGGCGCTTGCGGGGCCGATGTCGTCGCGATCGACGAGCGCACTGGCCCCGCCATCCGCGGCGCGCTCCTTGGCGCTTCGCGGAGACTCCCCATCGACCTCATCTACGAGCGTCTGGCCCTCAGCGCGACGGCTGCCACACAGTTCGCAATCGAACGCGGCATTCCGCTCGTCCTCGAGATGAACGCGCCACTCTCGATCGAATCGGCCCGCTGGCGCGGGACGCGAATCGAAGATGTTCGCGACAGCGAGGCGTTCGTCGTGCGGCGTGCGCGACGGATCATCGCCGTCTCCAGCGCCGTGGCGGACTACGCCATCGAACTCGGCGCGGATCCCGCGTGCGTCGATGTGATGCCGAACGGCGTCGACATCGAGCGGTTCCGTCCGCGCGGAGCGAACGACGCCGTGCGCAACGAGCTCGTTCCGAACGACCGGTTCGCGCTGGGCTTCCACGGTCGACTGCGTCCGTGGCATGGGTTTCCGCGCCTCGTCGAAGCGATGGAGCAACTGCTCGCACTGCGCCTGCCCGTGCATCTCGTCTTGATCGGCGCCGGCAACTTCACCGACGCCATCGCGGGGCGCATCCCCAATGACCGGGTGACTCGCGTACCGTGGGTCGATCACTCAGCCATCGGCGAGTGCGTCGCAGCGTTCGACGCGCTGCCGCTTTCGTACCCCCCGGACGCTCCCTGCTACTTCTCGCCTCTGAAGCTGGCCGAGGCGATGGCGTGCGGTGTCGTACCTGTCGTACCTAACCTCGGTGACCTCGCGACGATCGTGGGGCACGGTACGAGTGGTCTCGTGTACGACGCGGGCAGCACGCGCGGTCTGGTCGATGCGATCCGAACGCTCCTCAGCAGCAAAGACGATCACGAACGCCTCGCACGCGGAGCGCGCCGTGTCGCGGCGCTCCATAGCTGGGATCGCATCGCCGCCTCGATCCTCGCGACGGGCACCGAGTCCCGCACGGGACTTCCGTCGTGAAGCCCAAGGCGACTGCACTGCGCGGCTTCGCGATCGCGCGACGGTTCGCACCGGAGCTCGTCGAGCATCGGTCTCGCTTCGCGCGCATCGCTGTTCTCGCTCTGTCGTTGGCGGCGCTCCAGCTCCTGCGTCCGTGGCCGATCCAATGGGTGTTCGACGGCGCGCTCGTCCCGACCGGCGAGTCGCGCTGGTCCGCGCGCGCCGTCATATGGATCGGTGCCAGCACGACGCTCGCGATCGCGGTCGTGTACGCGCTCGTTCAGTACATCCGCAACATCGACCTGGCCGATCTGGAGCACCGCGTCACGCGCGGGTTGCGCTACCGAATTTTCGCGCACCTGACGCGCCTGTCGCCGCTCTATCACTCGCGCCAGAAGTCGGGCGACCTCCTCGTACGGCTCATGGGCGACGTGCCGATGGTGACGACGATGATCGTGGAGTCTCCGATCGAGCTCTTCGCGCGCGCCGTCATCGTCATCGGAACGATCATCGTGATGGCCATCCTCGATCCGCTGCTGACGATCACGGTGCTCGGCGTCGTACCACCGCTCGTGCTCGTCGTGCGCTGGGTCTCGGGTCACATCCGCGTCGCCGTACGCAAGCAACGCAAGAAGGAGGGAGCGCTCGCCGACTACCTGCACGAGGCGATCGCCGCGACGGAGACCGTCCAATCCCTCGGCGGGTCGCAGCAGGTCGTGCGCAAGTTCGCGCGCGGCAATCGGCGTAGCGCGCGCGCTGGCCTGAAGGCGCGCAGGCTCGTCGAGCGGCTCTCGGGATCCGTAGAGTCACTGCTCGGGTGTGTAACCGCCGGAGTGCTCGCCCTCGGGAGCCTGCGCGTCGTCGACGGGCGCCTGACGCCGGGCGAGCTGCTCGTCTTCCTTTCGTACACGCGTGCCCTGGTCAAGCCGATGCGCGCCGCCTCGAAACACGCGACGCGCATCGCGAAGGGAACGGCCTGCGGTGAGCGCATTCTCGCGATCCTCGACGAGAACGGGTTCGTCAGGAGCAAGCCGGACGCACAGCCGACGCCCACGGACCCGACACGCCTCACGTTCGACGACGTCTCGTTCGCGTACCCGGACGGCACGACGGCGCTCGACTCGTTCGCCGTCGAGTTTCGTCGTGGAGAGCTCTCCGCCCTCGTCGGTCGGAGCGGCGCCGGGAAGTCGACCGCCGCGCTGCTCGCGCTGCGCCTCTTCGACCCCGACTCCGGCAACATCCGACTCGACGGTCTGTCGCTCGACGAGTTCGACCTCGAATCGCTGCGCGATCGGGTCGGCTTAGCGCTGCAACAGACCACGTTCTTCGGTGCGTCGATTCGGGAGAACCTCCTGCTCGGGCGTCCTGACGCATCGGACGAGGAGATCACGGAAGCGCTGCGTGCCTCGGGATCCGAAGCCTTCGTCGCGCAGCAGCCGGGCGGGATCGACGCCGTGCTCGGCGCCGCGGGACGCGGGCTTTCGGGAGGCGAATCGAGCCGCCTCGCGCTCGCACGAACGCTCCTTCGACAGACGCCGATCCTGATCCTCGACGAGCCCTTCGCAGGCCTCGACCGCAAGGCCGTCCTGCACGTGGCCGAGACGCTGCACGGTTTGGCGCACGACCGCATCGTGATCGTCATCGCGCACGACTTCGAGCGACTCGACGTCTACGACCACGTCGTTTTCATGGAGCACGGCCGCGCAAAGGACTCGGGCTCGCACGCGGAGCTCCTTGCGCGACTTCCCAAGTACGCCGAGACCGTCCGCACGCGGACGGAGGTGGTGTCGTGATCGGACTCCGCGCGCACGCGCGCGACGCGCAGCTCCCCGCGGCGGCGGGAGATGAAGCACTCACGGCTCCCGACAGCGCGACCGTCGCTGCGGTCGTCGAGCTGGAGTTCCTCCGCGACGACAGCGTGTCGGTCGCGGCGACCGACTGGAACTACGCGCGGTGGAAGCCCGGAGTCTCCATCACGTGCGGCTACGATCTCACCCTATCCGACGAGCGTCACTTGCACGTCGTCGCGAAGCGTTACGCCGACGGGAAGGACCGGCTCCTCGCAGAGCGCGACGATCCGCGCCACACGGGCGACTGCTCCGACCTGCTGCGCATGCGCTGGTGGATCGGCTCGGACGCGCTCGTTCTATCGGTGTTTCCGATGGACCGTGAACTCCCCGGCCTCGCCGGACTGCGCGACAACCGCCGCCTCGCGCGCATGCTCGAGGAGGCGCACGTCGTTCCAGCGCGCAGCATCCGCCGTCGGACGATCGAGTACGAACCCCTGCGCTACAAGCCCGAGCGCCGGTGCGTTGCGCGAATCGACATGGGGCTTCGCAGCCCGGACGTTTCCAGGCTCACAGTCGCGGCACGCATCCACCCGCGAGCCGCAGCGGCCCGCATCGCCACGCGACGCCGCGTGTTCGCAGCAGCCGGCGGGGAAGACCTCGCCCCGCGGCTCCTCGCGTACGACGCGCAGATGGGTCTACTCCTCGAAGAGTGGCTCGATGTCTCGGTACCGCCGAGTACACGCTTCGATCACGCGTACGACGCCGGCGCGCTCGTGGCGGCGCTGCATCGGCTGCCGCTGCCCGCCTCGGAGCCAGAGCGCGCGGCGCTTCGCCGGTCCCACGACGCACACGCGGCGGCCGCCGACCGCGCGCGGCTCTTTCGCGTCGACCCGACGCTGGTCGCGCCGCACAACCGACGGGCCGCGCTCGTCTCCGACGAACGGTCTACGTGGGTTCACGGCGATCTCCACGCGGATCAGGTCGGGCAGCGCACTCGTCGTGCGGCGCACGCGTGCGACTGGAGCCTGCTCGACCTCGACTGCGTCGGCGTCGGCGACCCGCTGCGCGACCTCGCGTCCTGGATCGCGGACGACCTAAACGCCGACGACGCGCGCAGTCCCCACGCCGCGGCGGAATCCCTGCTCTGCGGCTATGCCGAGAACGGCGGAGAGCGCGTGAGCATCTCCCGCCTTTGGAGCCTCGTCCGCGAGGCCCTCGTAGATCGCGCAGCCGCGTCGATTCGACGACTCGAGCGCGATGCCATTCCCCACGCCCGGCGCTCGCTCGAGCGAGCGAAAGGACTCTGAGATGACCGCCCGACTCGACGTCGCGCTCGAAGCGCTCCAACCTCTGCTGAATACCCACGACGCGAGTGCGGCTGTCGACCGAGTGGACATCGGCGCGGGCGGCGACCTGCGGCTCTCGATCATGGAGTCCGGCCGCCCCCGTTGGTTCGGACACGACGATCGCGGCCTGGTGGAGCAGCTGCCGCAGCACGACACGGGCATTCCGCTCGCGAGCCGGCTCAAGGCGACGGACCGGTTGCTCGCATACCGACCGGGTCGACGGATCGTGATCGCGCGCGAGTCGCGCGGCGAGCGCACGATCGTGAAGGGCTATCGCCGCCGCCGCTCGGAGAAGGCGGCTCGGTTGCACCGCATCGCCGCGTCGACGGTCGCGTCACACGAGCTGCGGATTCCGCAGCTCTACTTCCACGGCGCGCAGCTCGACGCGCTCGTCTTCGAGAACCTAGTCGGCCGACCACTGCGTCCGGTCGAAGCATCCGTGGACGCGTTCTTCGCCGTGGGTTCCTCACTGCGCGGCTTCCAAGCGGCGGCGAGTGCAGCGCCCCTGAACGACTTCTCCGTCGAGGACGAGCTCGCCGTTCTCCGGCGTTGGAGCGAGCGTGCGGAGCTCGTTCTCGGTGATCTACCAAACGATTGGATCGCGACCTGCTTCCGCGTGCGTGACCTGGGACAGCGCCTACCGGAGCCACGCATCGGGCTGTGCCACCGCGACCTTCACGACGGTCAGTTCCTGGAAATGGAGCACGGCATCGCGCTGCTCGATTTCGACCTCCTCTGTCGCGCCGACACTGCGCTCGACCCGGCCAACCTCCTCGCGCACTTCACGCTGCGCGCGCTGCAACGTGCCGACGGCGCAACCGATTCGAGCGCGCACCAGGCAGGCGAGGCGCTCCTGGACGGACTGTGCGAAACGGACGACGCGTCGTTCGGTGCGCGACTCCGCTTCTACCAGGCGACGTCCTTCCTTCGACTGGCGCTCGTCTATGCGGTTCGGCCGCGGTGGCGCCATCTCTCCGACACCTTGACCCGAATCGGTTCTCGCTGCCTCGACGAGTCGGAGTCGCGATGTTGATCCTCCTGTTGTTCCTGCTCGCGCTCGCACCGGCCTCTCCCGTCCCGTCGAGCGACACGGGCGTCCCGCGCGACGTTCGCGTCGGGCACTGGCTCGTCGTCAAAGGCAGCTTCGACGGCGAGCTCTTCGTCGCATCGGACGCCGAGCTTCTCGAGAGCGGCCGGTACGACGTCCTGATCGGCACGGTCGCGAGCGACGAGAGCGGCCGAGACAGCTTCCGCCTGCTCGGTCAACAGGTTCACGTCTCGGTGCGGACCGAGTGGAAGGACGGTCTGGCGCCGGGGCGCGTCGCCGGCAAACGCATCGCGGTCGAGGGCCGCTGGCGCGGGCCGGGCAAGCTTTCGGCGCGCGAGATCGAGGGGCGCGGTCCGGGGCGCGAACGCATCGGCGGTCGCGTCGACGCCGTCCGGCGCGTGGAGCGCGGCTTCGAGGTCTCGATCATGCGCTACACGATCCTGCTCCCGTTCGACCTCGAGATCGAGCATGACGTCCCCCTCGCGCAGCTCACGCTCACGCCCGAACGCGAGGTCACGGCGCTCGACGGACGGGGCGCCGACGACGACGACCTCTTCGGGGAGGGGATCGCGCTGTCCGAGCGGCTCGCGCTGGAGAGCCAGCTCGAGTGGCGTTCGCTCTTCGAGGACGATTTCAACCTCGACGCCGGTGAGGCCGAGGACCGCGTCGACCACGTCGGATCGCTGCGCTCGCGACTCGTCTGGACGGCGCGGGACGACGTGACCGCCGTCGCCGAGCTGCGCTACGGCTTCCGCGCGCGGGACGACGAGGACGACGGCCGCTCCAGCGACGGCGACGCCGATCTCGGCGAGGCGTTCGTTCACTGGCGCGACGCGTTCGGCGTGCGCGGCGTCGACATGACGCTCGGTCGCCAGGACTTCGACGAGCCGCGCGAGTGGATCTACGACCAAAACCTCGACGCGCTGCGGTTCGCGTGGCGCACCTCCGCGCTCGCGCTCGAGCTCTCGACGAGCACGACGCTCGCCGACGGCGATCGCATCGATCGCAGCTCGACGAACTGGATCGCCTACCTCTCGAACGCGAACCGGAAGACGCACGCCGCGTTGTGGACGGCCTATCGCGAGTTCGACCTCGACGGCGGCCCGCTCGACGAGAACCTGCACGTCGGGGCGCGGGCGTTCGGCGAGTGGCTACCCGACGCGAACGTCTGGCTCGACGCGGCGCACCTGAGCGGCGAACGCGCCGGCATCGACGTCGACGCGTGGGGCTACGACGTCGGCATCACGTGGACGCCCCCCAGCGCGCGCCCGTTCTCGTTCACCGCGGGCTACGCGTTCGGCGGCGGCGACGACACGCCGGCGAACGGGACGGACTCGACCTTTCGCCAGACGGGCCTGCACGACAACAATGCGAGCTTCGACGGCGTCACGTCGTTCCGCTACTACGGTGAGCTCGTGGACCCGGAGCTGTCCAACCTGGGCATCGTCACGCTGGGAGTCGGAACGCGCCTCGCCGAGCGGACGTCGCTCGACATCGTCTTCCATCGCTACCTGCAGGACCACGCCGTGGCGTCGCTCGCCTCGTCGGACTTGAGCGCGACTCCGAACGGGACGGACCCGCACATCGGCAGCGAGCTCGACGTGATCCTCGGCATGCGCGAGTCGAAGGTGTGGGACCTCGAGCTCGTCGCCGCCTACTTCGATCCGGGCGCCGCGTTCACGAACGAGGACGAGGCGTTCCTCGCCAAGGTCCAACTCCGGCTGCGGTTCTAGTCGGATTCGAGCTCGTCCCACTCCTTGAGGCGCTGGTAGATCTTCGCGCGCGAGATCCCCAGCAGCTCCGCCGCGCGACGCTTGTCCCCGCCCGTGCGCCGCAGCGCATCGAGGATCGCGCGTCGTTCGAGCTCGGCGATCGGGACGACGCCGTCGCCCGACGGATCGTGTTGCACGCGCGTCGACGCCGCGCTGACGAGAGCCGGATCGTCGAGCGCGTCGTCCGACAAGACGCAGAGGCGCGCGACCTCGTTCCTGAGCTCGCGCACGTTGCCCGGCCAGCTGCGGCGCGAGAGCGCGGTGAGGACGCGCTTGGCGACGCGCCGTCCGGGATCCTCGAGCTGCAGGAAGTGCTCGGCCAGGGACGGGATGTCCTCGGCGCGCTCGGCGAGCGACGGCATCGTGATCTGAATGCCGTTGATGCGATAGAAGAGGTCCGCGCGGAAGCGCTGCTCGGCGACCTCGAGCTCGAGGTCGCGATTCGTGGCGACAACGAGTCGAACGTCGACGGCGAGCGCCTCGTTGTCGCCGAGCCGGCGCACCTCGCCGGTCTCGAGCACGCGCAGCAGCTTGACCTGGAGCGCGAGCGGCATCTCCCCGATCTCGTCGAGGAACAGCGTTCCGCCGTCGGCGCGCTCGAACAATCCGGCGTGGTCGCGGTCCGCCCCGGTGAAGGCGCCGCGCTTGAAGCCGAAGAGCTCGGACTCGATCAGCGACGGCGGAAGCGCCGCGCAGCTCTCCGAGATGAACGGCCCGTTGCTGCGCGCCGAGAGCGCGTGCAGCGAGCGCACGGCCAGCTCCTTGCCGGTACCGCTCTGTCCCGTCACGAGCACGGGCAGTCCGGTCGGACCCGCCTTGCGCAACAGGTCGCGCACGTCGCGCATGGCACGCGAATCGCCGACGAGCTCGGTCGCGCCCGCGGGCCCACCCCGCTCGCGCAGCTCGGTCCTGGCGGCGCGCAGGTCGGCCTCCCGCTCGACCACGCGCTTCTCGAGCTCGCGGTTGAGCGACCGGATCTCCTGCATGCGCTTCATCTGCTTGATCGCCAGCGCGGCCTGGTCGGCGAGCAGGGCGCACAGCCGCGTCGCGCGTTCGCCGAAGGCGCCCTTGCGCAATCGGTGGTCGAGGTAGATCGCGCCGCGCAGGTCGTCGTGAATCTCGAAGGGCGTGCACAGGATAGAGCGCAGCTCGAGCGAGACGACCGACGTGCGCCGTCCGAGCAACGGATCGTCGACCGCGTTGCTGACGCGTATGGGTTCCATCCGATCGAGCGCCTCGCGGATCACCGACGCGGACACCTCGAACTCCGGCTCGGCGACATCGCCGCGGCACGAGTCGAGCGCCGTATCGAAGCGCAGGTCGCCATGCTCCTCGAGCACGAGGAAGCCTCGCTCCGCACCGCTGACGCGCAGCGCGCTCTCGACGATCACGCCGAGCAACGCCGACAGATCCTTCTGCACCAGGAGCTGTCGGTTGATGTCGAGCAGGCTCGCCATCTCCTCGGCGAGATCCCCTTCGGTCGTGGGAACGTCCGAGCGTCGCGCGAGGTCACCGGGCGACGGGTCGGGCTCGCCGAGGAGGCAGGCTCGAAAGCTCGCGAGCTCGCCGCCCGTCAGGCCCTTCGTGCACACGTCGAGCAACTCCTCGGCGCGATCGGTGCACGCACGCGCCGACGCGTCGTCGTTCGCGCGCGTGGCGAGCGCGAGGAAGAGCCGGGCGGCGCGATCGTCGCGCCCGCGGCGCGCGAGGTCCTCGGCGAGCTCCCGCGCGCGCGCGGCGTCGAAGGCGCCCGGTGCGAGGACGCGCTTGACGTCCTCGTCCAATCGTCCGAGGCTCGGCGCATCCGTCGGATCGGACGCGGACGTCTGCTCGGGTGCCTCGTCGCGCAGTCTCGACCCGAGCCGCGCCGCTTCCTCCGCCAACCGGCCGAGCTTGAGCGACCGCGCGAACGACTCGGTCCGCCGGGCGAACCCGAGCGCGGACTCGGCGTCGTCGCGCAACCACGCGATGCGCGCCTTCGCGAGCAGGATGCGCGGATCCGCCTCCTCGGCGAGCGCCGGAAGATCGGCGTCGCGTTCGTGATCGCCGATGCGCGCGCGCATCTCGATCGCCTTCGCGGTCAGCAGCGGGGCGAAGCGCCGACGCTGCGCGCCGGTCATCGCGGCGGCCGTGCTTTCGAGCGTCTCGATCGCGGAGCGCGCGTGCCCGCGGTCGAAGAGCAGCAGCCCGAGCATGCCTCGCACGGTCGTCATCCCCTCTCGATCGCCGAGCCTCGCTCGCATCTCGAGCGCATCGAGCAGCAACGGCTCGGCCGCCTTCAGCTCGACGAGCTCGCGCAACAATCCTCCGAGCGTCGCGCGCGCGTGCGCGAGCCCCGCGACGATTCCGGCGCGGTCGTAGAGTTCGATGGCGCGTTCCAGTTCGGACCGCGCCGCGTCGAGCGACCCGCTCGAACGCTCGATCAGCGAAAGGTTGATGTGGAGCGCGGCCTCCAAGCCGACGTCATCCTCAGCCTCCACTTCGCGCACGAGCGACCGGGTCAGCTCCAGCGCCTCGTCAGCGCGCCCGACGCGGAACATGCTCATGGCGGCGAGCGACTCGACGTAGGCCCGCTTGCGCGCGGGCAGATCGCCCGCGCTCTCGCGCTGCCTGGGGTCGAACGCAGCGACGATCGTGAGCACCTCCGCGTCGCGGCCGAGCGAGTGCAGGAGCTCGATGCGACCGAACGTCGCGTCGCCGATGGCGGATGGATGCCGCGCCTCCGCTCGGTCGAAGTGTTCGAACGCCTCATCCGTCTCGTGCAGACGCGCGGCGATGTGTCCGCGCATCAGTTCGACGGACGACGCGGTCTCGTCGTCCTCCAAGTCGTCGATCGAGTCGAGCGCGCGTTGGGCGATGTCCGTGCGCCCGACCGCGCACCATGCGCGGGCGCGCTCGATCGTGATCGAGGCCGCGAGGATCGAGCCCTCGTCCACGTCGGCGGAAACTCCGGCGATCGCGACGAAGCGATCGATGAGCTCGAGCGCACGCTCGGATTGCGCCCGGTCGGTGAGGCGCCGCAGCTCGGTTCCGAAGGCGGTCCCGTTCGCGTCCGACGGATCGGCGCAGTAGCGGTGCATGCACGCGAGCGCCGGACTCCCGCCGTTCTCGTCGATGCGCGCTGCGCGCTGCGCGTGCTGGCGCCGCCGGCTCGCCTCGTCGACGAGCGGCCCGTTCCATGCACACAGCCGCTGCACGCGGGTATCGCCCGCGTCGCGTTGCATCTCGATCCAACCCCCGTCGCGCAGGTCGACGAACGACCTCGCCGCGGATTCACCCGCGAGCGCGAAGACGTCGTCCGGCGCCGCGCCGTCGCCGCAGACGTCGAGCGCGTCGAGGAACCGGCGCTGGTCCTCGGTCAGCCTGGCGACGTCGTCGCGCGCGTCTCCCCCCCGCGCACCCGAGCTTCCGAGCAGGCGCGCCACGTCGCCGGGCCGGACGCGGAAGGCTCCGCCGTCGGCGTAGAACACGCCCGAGCGCGCGGCGCCCGCGAGCAAGCGGTCGGCCTTTGTCGCCGAACCCTCCGCCCCCGCTTCGATGCGCGCAGCGAGCGCGCTGCGGCGCTCCGCGGGTTCGTTCGGAAACGCCTGGTCGATGAAGCGGGCCGTCGTCACCTCGTCCACCGGCGGCACCGCGCGAACCACCCAGCGCGAGTCCGGCGGATCGAGGCTGCCGACGCACACGATGCCCGCCGCGCCGCCCGCGCGACCGCGTTCCAAGCGCGAGGCGCGCACGAGGGAGTCGAGCGCGCGCTCGATCCACGGCGTCAGCTCCGGCACGCACAGCACGATCAGGCCGGAGGCGTCGGACGCGAGCGCGCTCGCCCAACGGTCGAGCGCGACGCCGGTTTCGACCTTGGCGAGGTCGCGTGCGAGGTCGACTCCCACGGACGCTCGTCCGCGCAGCGCGGCGTAGACGCGCAGGTGCGCGTAGAGCGGGCGCGGATCCTCGCCGGCTGGAGATCGCACCCATTGCACGACCTCTTCCTCGCCGGACGTCCCGAGGTCGCGCAGCCACGCGGCGAGCCACGCGTCCCGCCCGAACGCGACGGGCCAACGCGGGGCCTCCTCCGCATCGTCGTCGTCGAGCTGCAGCTCGAGCCGCTCGGCGAGGATGCGCCCCACCTGCGCAGCGGAGCGCGGGCGTCGCTCGGGTCCGCGCGCCGTCAGGTTCGCGACGAGGTCGCGCGACCACGGCGGCAGCTCCTCGGGATCCGTCCCCGCGGCGTCGAGGAACGAGCGCTCGGGGAAGGCCGCGTAGAAGTCGCGCGCGCCGCGGTGCGCGCCGACGAGCAGGCGGTGGAGCATCGCGCCGAAGGCGAACAGGTCGCTCGCCGGCGTGGGCGGAAGGCCCATGAGCCGTTCGGGCGCGAGCGAGAAGAGCGTCCCGCTGGTCTCCCCGAGTCCGAGTGCGTCGCGACCCGTCGGCCGCGACAGGCCGAAGTCGCAGAGCACCGGACGGCCGTCCGCGGTGACGATCACGTTCTCGGGCTTAAGGTCAGCGTGCGCGAACCCGTGCCGGTGCAGGTGCTCGAGCGCCGGACAAAGGCGTGCGAGGACCTGCCCCACCTCGACCGCGCTCCGATCGCGCGCCCAGTCCAGGAGGTCGACGCCGTCGATCCACTCGCGCGCGACGTACCGCGCGCCGCCCTCGACCCGGCCGTGCGCGACGAGCCGCGCGATCCCCGGATGCTCGACGGCGGCGAGCACGGCGAGCTCCGAGAGCGCCTCGACCGCGCCCGCCCGGTCCCCGGTCGCACGGTCGAGCCGGACGACCACGGGCGACCCATCGACGGCGCGAGACGCGCGGAAGACCCACGCGCTCTCGCTCCGGCTCAGGAGCTCGCCGCCCGTGAAGTCCTCGGGCAGGTGCGGGGGTGCGTCGTGGGGGGCGGCTTGCATGGTGGCGGGAGGGTGTGTCTGGATTCTGGACGCTGTGCCCAGATTATAGACGAGAGGGGTTGTCGGCGAGCGAGGGCGGGGGGGCCGGGTCCGGAAAGATCCGTAGCGAAGCGCCCCCCAGGACCTAGGAACCATGCTTCCATCGTCCGAGCGCGTTCCCGGCGTTCGAATGGGCATGGACCTTGCGCAGGTCGCGTGCCACGCCACCACGAGAAACCCCATGCAGCCCCGAATCGCCACTCGCCTCCTCGCTCCGCTCTTGCTCGCCACCTTCACGTCGACCGCCCAGGCCGACGTCTCGCTCTTCGAGGGAACCCCGGGAGGCGCCGGCAACGTGCGCATCTACGACGAGACCGGGGCCACGCCGCCGCGCGCCCCCGCGGAGCTCCAGGGAATCACGCTGCTCCCGATCGACGCCGCGAGCCGATCGCTGCTCGAGGCGCTCCGGTCCGACCGGCCGCGCCTCGGCGCGGACATCCCGGGCGCGCAGCGCGTGATCCTGCCGTTCGAGCAGGGCTCGCTCTATCGCTACCGGCGCGACGGGACGCTCGGCGCGACGTTCGGCTACTTCGTGATCGGAACCGACGGCGCCGCGCGCCGCGTGTTCGAGATCGCGGGCACCGGACTCGCCGGCGCGGACGATCCGATTCCCGGGTGTGTCGGCGTCGATCCGAGCGGGCAAGCGCTCTTGGTCGGAACGACCGTGGCGGCCGGCGGCAACCTGATCGAGATCGACCTCGCCCTCGGCACCAGCATCGACCGAACCGCGACGCTCGATCCGGTGAGCACGCTCTTCGGCGGGGCGCGCCTCCTTTCCACGTGGGGCATCGCGCTCTCCACGCGCGGCGCCCTGCGCTTCGATCGCACGAACGGCGCGAGCGCGTCGTTCGTTCCGCTCCCGCTCGGCGCCGACGCCCTCGCCTTCGTCGGCGACGGCGTCGCGGTGAGCGCGGATGAAACGACGGCCGCGTTCGTCGGAGGCGACAGCGCGACCGCCGCGCACGTCCTGACGTTCCGCTCGACCGGCGGCGCGACGCGAGCCACGACGACGCCGAGCGCCATCCAGGGCGCGGGCTACCTCCCGACGTTCCCCCACGGGCCGACGCTCGCTGTCTCCGCCGACGGGACGGCCGTCGCGTGGCGAACCGAGGGCGCGACCACCGAAGCCTGGGTCCGCCAACTCGCGCCAGGCGCAGCGCCCGCGTTCCAGGTCACGGACGACGCGCACTTCGAGGACACGCTCGGCGAGACGGGCGCGATCGGCTTCATCGCGGGCACGCTGATCCTGCTCGTCGGCTCGGTCCAGGGCGTCATCGGCGGTGCGCCGACCGGGATCGAGGGCGGCGACATCTTCCAAGTGATCCCGATCACGAACGAGGTCGTCAACCTCAGCCTGACGTCGGGCCAAGCGCTCACGCCCTTCCCCAAGGGAGGGCTCGACACCGACAACGGGATCTGGGAACTGCCGGACGGGTCGGGAATCGTCGCGCTGCACGACTTCGGTGCGGACGGGGAAGTCCTCACCGTGCCGTGGACCGGCGCGCCGACCGTGGTCCTCGACCAGGTCAAGTCCGTCGAGAGCATCGCGCTCGCCGGGAGCAACGTCGTCCTCGGCGTCCGCCGCACCAACGCCGAGCGCACGACCGACCTCGTCCACGTTCCGATGGGCGTCGGAAGCACGGCCAACGTGATCTCGACCTTTTCGAAGGACTGCGACCTCGAGCGCTTCCAAGGACGGAGCGACGGCCGCTTCACGGCAGTCCTCGACTGCCTCGGTGCCGAGTGGCTCGGCCACGCCTCCTTCCCGTCGGCCAGCGGTTCACTGCTCACGAACCAGCCGCTCGTGTACGGTCCGACCTTCGCGTTCCCGCCGACCGGTTCCGTCGCGGGCTCGCTCGAGTTCCCGAGCCGGACCGTCTTCTTCACGTGGTCGGGCGCAGGCGCGCCGAAGCTGCTCGTGCGCTGGAACGGTCCCGGCTACGTGTTGCCGGGCGCTTAGGGCGGGTCCGCGCGGACGCCCCCCGCACGCGTCGTTGGTACGAGCGAACGATCGCCATTACGATCGACGGCATCGATGACGTCGAAGAGGATTCGTCTTGGACCGGCCGACGACGCGCTGCGTTCCACACGCAAGGGTGAGGCGTGACGGAATCCGCGCCACTCTCCCGCAAACGTCGCGCTCAGGCCGTCGGGTGCCTCGTTGTCGGGCTGCTCACCACGTACTTCGTGACGACCCTCGCCATGCGACGCGTCGTGCAGCCGATCCGGTTGCGCGCGGCAGCCAGCGCCGGTGATGTCGATCGTGTGCGGCGCCTGCTCGACGCCGGCGCGCACGTCGACGGCCGCCTCCGGCTGCCCGCGCTCGAGTACGACGCGTTCGACGATGGATGGTCCGTCTACCTGTCGGACGAGACGGCGCTCTTGTACGCGGCGCGGCACGGGCACGTCGAAGCCGTGCGGACGCTCCTCGCAGCCGGCGCGGCCCCCCACGTGTCGAGTCGGGAGGACGAGGACCCGCTGGACGCGGCGGTCGAGTATCGCGACGGCCTCGGGATGATCGACCTCTTGCTCGACGCCGGCGCGTATCCCTACCCCGCCGTGCGCTCCGCGGCACAGAAGGCCGATCGTGATGTCGTCGAGCGATTGAACGAGGCCTGGCAGGACGAGGCGGGCCCGGGCGCGGATCGCGACAAGCTCATCGCCAGCGCGAAGTTCCGGCCCGACGCGATCGGACACGCCATCGCCCGGCTGCTCAGTAGCCCCGACGAACCCGAGCTCCTGCGGGTCACGCGCGAAGGCAGCGCCGCGGAGCTACGCGCGGCCCTCGCCGCCGGTGCGGACGTTCGAGTCTTGGATTGGTTCGAATGGAGCGCGTTGCACTGGGCCGCGGGCGCCGACGAGGCGCTCGAGAAAGTCGACGCGTTGCTCGCCGCGGGAGCCGACGCGGCCGCAGTCACGAAGCGTGGGCTCACGCCGCTGATGATGGCCGCGTCGAACGGTCGCGCGGGCGTGGTGCGCAGGCTCATCGAGAAAGGCGTCGAACTCGATGCCGTGGACGACCACGGGAACACGGCACTGCACGGAGCCGTGTACTGGAGCCGCGCAGAAGTCGTCGAACTTCTGCTCGACGCCGAAGCGCAGCCCGACCTCGAGAACACGTGGGGCCACACGCCGCGGGGCCTCGCGCACGAAATCCGCGCAGCCGTGCTCGGCGGTCGGCTCCACGGCATCGACGTGACCGGTCGCTTCAAGAACCGCTAGGCCCCCTACCCCATGTACCGCATCAGCGCCGCGCGGTTCTCGCGGCCCGACTCGTCGCTCGAGAAGTCGAAGAAGCCGCGCGCCTTGTACGCGTCGAAGTAGGCGCGCAATTCGGCCGGGGTGCGCGCGCCGCCGTTGTCCGCGTACTTGCCGACGAAGGGTGTGAAGTCGGGGTAGAGCGCGGGCGTGCCGACCTTGGTCCACGGGCCGTGCAGCGTGGTCTTCACGTAGTTGCCGATGAGCAAGTCGTCGAAGATCTTCCAGTCGATGCACGTCATGAGCGACGCGCGCGGGCACTCGAAGGTGATGCCGCGCTCGTGCTCCTTGTTCAGCACGATGCGGTTGTCCTTGCCGCCGACCCTGAGGTTCACGAAGCCGAGGAAGGTGTGGAGGTGCGTGATCGGTTGGAAGTAGGCGTCGAGCTTGGCGACGTCGGCGGGCTCGAGCTCGTCGGACCAGTGGTCGCCGAAGTCCTCGGGCGTGACGTACACCTTCGGGCGCGCGGGCGGGTCGATGCGCGTCGCCTCCGCCTTCAACAGGTCGTAGCGACAGAACGGCGGGAGGAGCTCGAGGTCGGGCGAGCGGAACGTGCCCTCGTAGGCCTCGATCGGCGTCGCGCAGGCCTCGGCCCAAGAGCTGTCCGTGCGCTGGTACTTGTGCTGCGACGAGAACGGCACGTAGGCCTTGATGCCGAAGTGACGCAGGTGCGTCTCGATGCCCTCGAGGAACGGCTCGCGCTTCATCGATGCCGGCGGGATGCGCTCGCCGTCCTCGGTGAAGAAGTTGAGCATGTCCGCGTCGCCGTAGCCGGTCAGCGCGAGCAGGAACGACTCCGTGTAGTTGGCCGCGACGCTCTGCAGGAACGGTCCGGCGCCGAGCGGCATCGCGTCGTTCGTGTTCGCGATCAGCCGCCCGCCGATGTCGACCAGCAGGATCGCGTCCTGCTGGATGTCGCCAATCGTCAGCACGCGGATGCGCTCGGAGAGCTGCGTCCACACGCCGTCCTTCAGCACCGTGACGTCGAAGCCGCCCGCGCGCAGCTCGCGCGCGATGCGCCCGCCGTAGTGATCGGCGAGCAGGATCTCTTTGTCCTTCAGCTCGGCGAGCGAGTCGTGGCTGAGGTGGTCGGGATGCCCGTGCGAGATCCACAGGTACTTGCACGCCTTGACGTGCGCGAGCTGCTCGTCCGGGATCTCGTGCGACGTAATCCAGCTCCCGAAGTACGCGGCGCCCCGGATCCACGGGTCGGTGGCGAGCACCGGCCCCTTGTCGTGGCAGATCAGGGTCGCGTTGCCGATCGTTTCGAAGCCTAGGTCCATCGTGTCCTCACGGTCGCAGGAGACGATTCCTCGCTCGCGCTCGCGGATGCGCGCAATCGTAGCCTCGAGCTCGCCGACTCGGTGGGTGTGCTTTGTGCGTAGCGACAAGAAAACGTCGCGGCAGCGGCAGCCCTCGTCCGCGATCACCTGGCGCGCAACCGCTCGATCTCCGCACCGAGCCGAGCGAACGTGACGTCCTGTGTGCGCGCCATCGAACGGCTCACCGATGCGCGCGTCGCCCTACGTCGGACTCACTTCAGCACGATGCCCGGCCGACGCAGCTTCGACTCGGTGACGTTGTTGCCCGGTGCGCTGAACCAGGCGGTGTGCGCGCGGAGCGGGTTGTCGGTCGCGACGCGTGCGCGCCAGTGGTACACACCGGGTTTCGCCGTCAGGAGGCGGCGAGGCAGTGGGCTCGCGAGCACGGGCTCGTTAAACGTCAAGGAACCGCCGGGCGTCGACAGGAGCTGCGGTGTACCGCGCTCGATGCCGCTCCCGTCGAACGCGACGCCGAGCGGCTTCAGCTCCCACTCGAGCCACGCGCTCGCGCCTGCGGGCGCCGCCCACGCGAGGCCGGCGATGTGGCTCGGGAAGTCCGCGCGCAGATGGAAGAGGCCGGTCGTCGCCGTGAGACCGTGAATGGCGACGGGGCGGGAGTTCTTGTGGTTGCGTTGCTGAAGAGTGTGGACCAGGCCGCCATCGCCGTTGTTGCCGTAGTAAACGAAGGCGCTACCTTCGATTGATTGGCCGTTCGTGTAACTAGGAGCGCCAACGATGACGTCCGCGTAGCCATCCCCGTTCACGTCACCCGCCGTCGAGACCGACAATCCGAAATCGGCTGATGCTTGGTTCGACTCCGCCGTCCAGCCCGCACTCGCCACCAGTCCCGCGGCCGACCCGTGATACACAAAAGATCGCCCCTCTCCCGCTTGACCGTTGCTGAACGAGAACGCCCCGACGATCACGTCGAAGTACCCGTCCCCGTTCACGTCACCCGCCGTCGAGACCGACACTCCAAAATACGCTTGCGCTTCGTTCGACTCGGCGGTCCATGCAGCGCTCGTCGCGAGTCCCCCGGCCGACCCGTGGTATGCGTAGGCGCGTCCCTCGGACGTTTGGCCGTTGCTGTAGTAACGCGCACCAACGATCACATCCGAGTAGCCGTCCCCGTTGACGTCACCCGCCGTCGAAACCGACGCTGCGAATTGGGCTGCGACTTGATTCGACTCCGCCGTCCAGGCCGCCGCGCTGTGAAGCCCGGCGGCGGACCCGTGGTACACGTACGCGCGCCCCTCGTCGCTCTCACCGCCGTCGTAGTAGGGCGCGCCAACGATGACGTCCGAGTACCCGTCACCGTTGATGTCCCCCGCCGTCGAGACCGAATGCCCGAACAGTGCGGAGGACTGATCTGACTCCGCGGTCCATGCAACGGTCGTTGCAAGTCCCACAGTCGACCCGTGGTACACGTACGCGCGCCCCTCGTTCGACTGGCCGTTGGCGTACAAAAGCGCGCCAACGATGACGTCCGAGTATCCGTCTCCATTGACATCCCCAGCCGTCGAGACCGAAAACCCGAAGTTGGCGGAGGACTGATCTGACTCTGCAGTCCACGCCGCGCTCGTTGCGAGTCCCCCGCCCGACCCGTGATATACGTAGGCGCGTCCCTCGTCCGTTTGGCCGTTGTCGTACCACCGCGCACCTACGATGACGTCCGCGTATCCGTCTCCGTTCACGTCGCCGGCTGTCGAGGCCGAATACCCAAACCTGGCGCCGGCCTGGTTCGGCTCGGCCGTCCAGGCCGCCGTGCCGTCAAGCCCAGCGGCGGAACCGTGGTACACGTACGCGCGCCCCTCGTCGACCTCACCTCCGTCATAGTCGGGCGCACCAACGATGACGTCCGAGTACCCGTCGCCGTTGACGTCGCCCGCCGTCGAGACCGAATACCCGAGAACGGCGTTCGCCTGATTCGACTCCCCCGTCCAGCCCGCACTCGCCGCGAGTCCCGCCGCCGACCCGTGGTACACGTACGCGCGACCCTCGCCCGTTTCGCCGTTGTCGTACCCGCTCGCTCCGACGATCACGTCCGAGTATCCGTCGCCGTTCACGTCCCCTGCAGTCGAGACGGAGAAGCCGAAGTCCGCG
>JAJDEV010000054.1 GCA_029259605.1 Planctomycetota bacterium
CGCTTGCCCGCGTCGTCGAAGCGCATGAACACGGAGTACGCCAAGCGATCGCGCTTCGGAACGAGCGAGCACAGGCCGTTCGACAGCTCTTCGGGGAGCATCGGAACGACCTGGTCGGGCAGGTAGACGCTCGTCCCGCGCGCGAGCGCTTCGGAATCGAGCGCGGTGTTCGGGCGCACGTAGTGCGCGACGTCGGCGATGTGGACGCCGACCTCGACGCCGCGCGCGTCGTCGCCGTCCTTCTCCGGTGTCAGGCGCCGGATCGAGATCGCGTCGTCGTAGTCCTTCGCGTCTTCGCCGTCGATCGTGAAGATCGTCTCGCCGCGCAGGTCGACGCGCTCGACGAAATCGGCGGGCGTCGGGTCGGGCGGGAGCGCGCGCATCTCCTTCTCGACGTCCTTCGGAAACACGGTGCGCACGCGGAACGAGGCGAGCAGGTGCATCTCATCGGACTCGAGGTCGCGATAGGGGGGCGGGCCCGCGTTCATCTCGCCGAAGCCGTCCGGCCGCGAGTCGATCCGGCTGTGGGCGCCCTCGTCCGCGGAGGCTTCTGCGCCGCGCGTCCCGTCCGCCGATTCGAGCGTCCAGCCTCCGTCCGCGACGTCCTCGGGGGCGTCGGCGCCACCCTCCGGCTCGTCCGGCGTGGGCTTCAGATCGCGAAAGCTCTTGAACTCCTTCACTGTCGGGAGCGGGGGGGCGGGTCGGCCCCGGCCCTGCGCGCAAGGGGCAACGTACCCGACTTTGACAGCCGGAGTCGGGTCGTGGCGCCGATTTCGGCCCGTATCGCAGCAGAATTCGGCGCGCTGACTAGAATTTCGAGACCTCCTCCTTCGCCCGCTCCCCCGCTTGGAACCATCCTTCGTCGTCCCGGAGAGGATTTGATGTCGCGTTCTCTTTCCAGCTCGCTCGCCCTGCGTTTCGCCTTGCTCGCCGGCCTCGTCCAGGTCGGCTCCGCCCAGACCACGTGGTTCGTCGACGACGACGGATGTCCCGGTCCGGGCGACGGTTCCGTCACCACGCCGTTCTGCTCGATCCAATCGGCGGTGAGCGCTGCGAGCGACGGCGACTTCGTCCTCGTCTATCCGGGCACGTACACGGACGTCGATTTCGCGGGCAAAGAGATCCAGGTCATCAGCTTCGAGGGTCCCGGGAACACGATCATCCAGGCGGTCGGCGTGGGGGTGAGGTTCGACAAGGGCGAGGGGCCGGGCGCGCTCCTGCGCGGCTTCCAGATCACGGGTGCGAGCGAGCACGGCATCCTGTGCGACGGCGCGTCGCCGACGATCGAAGGCAACCGCATTCGCAAGAACAGCGCGCTGAACGGTGGGGGTGGCCTCTACATCGTCGGGGACTCGAGCCCGCACATCGTCGGCAACTCGATCGAGAAGAACACCTGTGTCCCCGGCATGGGCGCCGGAGGTGGGCTCTACATCTCGAACTCTTCGCCGACGATCGAGCGCAACATCATCCGCGGCAACGACGTGTTCGCGGACTACGGCGGTGGCGAAGGGGCGGGCCTGTTCATTCAGTACTCGACCGTCGAGTTGCACGGCAACCTGATCATCAACAACCGTGCGACGGACGAGTCGCGCAACGTCGGCGGCGGCATTTGCGCGGTCAAGTCGACGATCATCGGATCGTCGAACACGTTCAGCGGCAACCGCAGCATGCGCGGGCTCGCGGTCGTCCCCGAGCTCCCCGGCACGCCCGGGAAGGGCGGTGCCCTGCATCTCGTCGACACGCAGACCACGTTCACCGACACGATCTTCTGGAACGATGCCGCCGACCTCGGCCCGGAGGTCTACGCCGAAGGCGGAAGCGTCAAGTTCTCCTACTCGAACATGCAGGGCGGGTTGGCAAAGATCGCCGGACGCGGCGCGGTGTCGTTCGGCGAGGGGATGCTCGACACGCAGCCCCAGTGGCACGCCTTCCACCTCCTGCACCAATCGCCGCTGGTCGACGCTGGCTCGCCGAGCCGTCGCTCGATCGGCACCGACTGGGACCTCGATCCGCGCGCCGTTGACGGGAACGGCGACGGGGTCGAGCGCGTCGACATCGGCTGGGACGAGTACAACGTCGTGCAGCTCGAAGTGGAGGGCAAGCCCGTGCTCGGCGGTTCGTTCTCGGTCCACGTGAACGCGTTCGCCGACCTGCACTACATCCTCGCCGGAGCGATCCGCACGGCCGACGTCGAGCGCCCGCCGTTCGGGGCCGTGCTGATCGGCGTGCCGCGCGTCGTGTTCGCGAAGGGGTTGATGCCGGCGTCGCACAAGGTCGCCGTGCCGAACGAGTCGATCCTCTACGGGATGCGCGTGTCGTTCCAGGCGTTCGGGTACATCCCGCGCGCCGGGCGCGGGAGCTTCTCGCGGCGCGCGGACTTCACGATCCGCTGACGCGAGCGCGCGCGGAGCTCAGCCGGTCAGGCGTCGCACGGTTCGCAGCGCGACGCCGCGGCCGCGATGCCGCGCGCCGCGCGCTCGAGCACGCGGCTCAGCGCTTCCGCGTGACGCCCCTCCGCGTCGCGGTCGTAGCTCGCCGACTCCTCGAAGACGAGCCGTTGCAGGATGCGGCGGTGGCACGTGCAGCGGACGAACGCCGTGAGCTTCAGGCGCGGCTCGAGATAGAAGCGGCGTGAGACGAACGCGTCGCGCACACGGCCCTCGATCAAGAGGTCGAACCCGCGCGCCGCGTCGGATTCGACGAGCGCGGCATCGACGCGAAGACGCTCGAGCTCGAACACGATCGCCTCGCGCGTCCATTCGTCGAGTGCACCCGCGGCTTCGATGCTTGCGTAGTGGAAGCCCCAGGAGCTGCGCGCCTCGCCGATGCGCGACCAGCTGCGGCGGTCCACGAACGCTCCGACACCGACCGTCGGAAGCGATCGCGCCTCGGTCTCATCGGCAGCCGCGGCCGACCCCGCGTGCGGATCGGAGACGAGCGGGGGATAGTGCAGCGGGACGGTGTGCACGCTGGCCAGGCACGCGGTCGTACCGAGGACGAGCACTCCGATGGCGACGACGGCGGCACGCTTCACGCAGGAAGTAGGCGCAATCGAGTGACGCTCGGCAAGGCCGCGCCTCACTCGCCGTCCCAGAGGAAGCGCTTCAGATCGACGCGTCCGCGCGGGTCGACGGGCACGCCGTCCGCGCGCAACCTGCGCTTCTGTTCCGTGTAACCGGCCGAGGGGCGTGGCGAGATCTCGCCCTTGCTGTTCAGCACGCGGAACCAGGCCAGCTGCGTGTCCTTCGGCAGGGTGCCGAGCGCGTGCCCGACGTGTCGCGCGTGCCGCGGCAGCCCCGCGATGCGCGCCACTTGCCCGTAGGTGGCGACGCGCCCCTTCGGGATCGAGTCGACGATCGCGTAGAAGCGCTGATAGACGTTGTTGCGTTCCAGCTTGGACACGGTGTGAATATGCTGTGGGCGGCCGCACTAACGCTTCGCCGCCCCGTCGATGATTCTCCAAGCCTGCTCGTCCTGCAACCGTCAATACGACGTCTCCCACCTCGCGGTGGACGATCGCGTGCGCTGCGTGTGCGAGTCGATCTTCGTCGTGAAGCACTCGAAGGAGCTGACGGTCCAGGCGAGGAAGTGCACGAATTGCGGCGGACGGGTCGAGCCCGGGCAGACGCAGTGCGCGTACTGCGGGTCCGCACTGTCGGAGGCCGAGTCGAAGTCGACGCTCTGCCCGAGTTGCTTCAAGCGCATCGAGTCCGATGCGAACCACTGCCCGTCCTGCGGCATCGAGATCGCTCCGCAGGCGCTCACCGCGATCCCCGACGGCGGCGTCTGTCCGCGCTGCAAGGGCACGCTCATGCTGCGCTCGCTCGGGATGTCCAGCGTCATCGAGTGCACCGACTGCGCCGGCCTGTGGGTGAAGCGCGAGGACTTCGAGTCGATCTGCAAGCGCGCGCAGGACCGTCCTGAGGTCGTGCTCGAGGATCGCACGGTCGACGTGCCGGTGCGCGCGTCCGAACCCGAGCGCCGCGTCTTCTACATCAACTGCCCGGGCTGCGGCGAGCAGATGGTGCGCAAGATGTTCCGGTACAAGGACCTGCCGAGTCGGGTGATCATCGACTACTGCCGTTTGCACGGCGTGTGGTTCGACCGCGAGGAGCTCGAGGCCATCGTCGCGTTCGTGCGATCGCGCGCCGACGTCGAGCGGCCCTTCGATGTGGGGGACGCGCTGGGCGCGCGCCGCCTTCCTCCGCACACTCCGGTGCTCGGCCGCTCACGCGGTGGCGAATGGGACACGGTTGCGGCGTTCCTGATCGCCGACTCGCTCGGCGACGTGCTCGGCGGAATCCTCGGCGGCCTCTTCGACTGATCGCCCGGTCGCCACCGGACGGCGGGATTCCGGGAAGTCGGACTGGAGCCGGAGCGCGTGACCGGCATAATGCCGAGGCTTCCGGCGGAGGTCGCCGGTTGCTGGACCCTCGCCGATCAGGAACTCATCGTCATGACCTACGTCGTCGCCGAACCCTGCGTCAAGTGCAAGTACACCGACTGCGTGGACGTGTGCCCCGTCGATTGCTTTCGCGAGGGAGTGAACTTCCTCGCCATCCACCCGGACGAATGCATCGACTGTGGCGCGTGCGTCCCCGAGTGCCCGACCGAGGCCATCTTCAGCGAAGATGACCTGCCCGAGAAGTGGAGCGCCTATCTCGAGATCAACGCGAAGCTCGCGGAGGACTGGCCCGAGATCGACGCCAAGAAGGACGCGCTCGAGGACGCCGACGAGTGGAAGGACGTCGAAGAGAAGAAGGAGCACCTCTCGGAGGAGGCCTTCACCGGCTGATCGCCGGCCCGAGCGGTCGCGAGCGAACGCGCCCCGGCGCTCCGCACGATGGAGCGCCTGGGCGCTCTCGTTTCCCGCCCGTTGCTACGCGTCGTCCTTGACGTGATGCACGTACACGTCGCGCTTCGGGTAGGGGATCTCGATGCCCTCCGCGCGGAAGCGCTTGTAGACGTTCGTGTAGAGCCGGTCGAGCGTCGCGCCGCGGACGATGGGCGTGCGGATCCAGCCGAGCAGCTCGAAGTTCAGCCCGGAGTCGCCGAGCGAACGGAAGCGGACGCGCGGCGCGGGGTCGGCTTCGATGGCCTCCTCGGCCTCGGCCACCTCGATCAGCACCTTCCGCGCGAGGTCCACGTCCGAGCCGTAGGCGGCGGACACCTGCACGCGAATGCGGTGCTTGGGTGACGGTCCGCCCGACTCGTTCGTGATCTTGGCCGCGCCCATCACCGAGTTCGGGATCGAGATCTCGATGTCGTCCCGCGTGAGCAGACGCGTGGAGCGCAACCCGATGTAGCGCACCTCGCCGCGCTCGCCCGAATCGAGCGTGATGAAGTCGCCCACGCGGTAGGGCGCGTCGGCGATGATGAACACGCCGGCGAAGAGGTTCGAGAGCGTGTCCTGCGCGGCGAACCCGATCGCGAGGCCCGCGATTCCCGCCGACGCCAGGAAGCCGGCGGGGTCGACGTTCCACGTCTCGATGAAGATCCAGTAGACGAAGACGCCGAAGAGGACGAGCTTCGCGAGGTTGTTGAAGAGCGGATAGGTCCGGCGTTCGATCGCGCGAAAGTGATGCGGGTCCGTGCTCGCGGCCTGGATCAGGAGCGAGCTGGCGCGGAACGCGAACGGGATCCATACCACGACCGCGACCGTGAACAGGACGCGCTGTGCGCCGACGAGGAACTGGTCGTCGATCGCCAGCGGGTGCAGGGCCAACGCGAACCCGAGCGCGATCATCGATCGGAGCAGAGGCGCGTGCAGGAGGTCGACGATCTCGTCGTCGATGCGCACGCGCGTCTTGCCGGCGAGCTCGCGCAGCACGCGCGTCAGGATCCAGTCGGCGATCTTCGCGAGGATGCACGCGCCGACGACGATGAGCAGCGCTTGCACGCGCGGATCGAGTGAGGTGTTCGCGAACAGCTCGTCGAGCAGGCGATCGGCGAACGCGGGCACGTCCGCGGCTTCTGTCGGATCGGGGACCGGCGCGGCGCTCGAAGCTTGCTGGGCCATCGGCCGAATCTTGCTCGCCGCCGCGCGCGACTCCAGGGTTTGTCGTCGCTTCTCACGAATCTCGCTCCGCGGCCGTGGACGCGCTGGACACGACCACGCCGGATCCGTTCCATGGGCGCATGACGATCCCGCCCGGCGAGGTGCCCGAGAGAAAGGCCGACTACGAGAGCACGCCGCTCCCGCGCGCCGAGTACATCGCCGCGATCGTCCACCTGTACCGCGGCGAGCTGTACCGCGCGACGTCGTGGCGCATGCGGCTCGACAACACGACCAACTGGGCCGTGCTGACCACCGCCGGTCTGTTGTCGATCTCATTCGGCAGCAACGAGCCCCACTCGCACGCCGTGCTGCTCATCGGCCTCGCGCTGATCACCGTGTTCTGGGCGTACGAGTCGCGCCGCTACCGCTTCGCCGACATCTGGTACTCGCGCGTTCGCAAGATCGAGGAGAACTTCTACGGGCCGATCCTGCGCCGCGATCCGACGAGCCCCGAGCGTCACTGGGGCTTGCTCGTGGCCGAGGACATGTTCCACCCGTCCTTCAAGATCTCGCGCCTCGAGGCGCTGCGTGCGCGCTTCCTGCGCAACTACTGGGCGATCTACGTGGTCACGTTGTTCGCCTGGTCGATCAAGCTCGTCGCCGGCACGGAGAGCAACGCCGAGATCCGGATGCGCCTGACGATCGGCCCGCTGCCGTTCTGGGCGCCGCTCGCGCTCATCGCTCTGTTCCTGATCGGCTTCCTCGCCCTGCTCCTCTCCACACGCCGTTCGCGCGTCGAGCAGGAGGAGGACCACTGGAATATCTCGCCCTGACCGCAGTCTCTCGCGCGTGATGCGGGAAATCGGCGGCGGGTCTTCGGCGCTCCTCGAGCGGCGCGCGTAGGTAGGGCATCCAAGCGATGGACCCTTCCACTCGAAAGACGCCCGGCCTCGCGCTGCTGCGCGGAGCGGCGTCGGGCGAGCCCGAGGCCGTCGACGCCTGGTTCCGCGGCGAGCATCCGGACGTGTACCGGCTGTGCTTCGGTTTCCTGGCCGACGCGGCGGAAGCGGAGGACGTCGCCCAGGACGCGATGCTCCATCTGCTCGACAAACTCGAAGGCTGGGATCCGGATCGCCCGTACCACGCTTGGCGCGACACGGTCGTCCTCAACCTGTGCCGCGATCGGATGCGGCGCAACGCGGCGCGCAGCCGCGCGCACAGCGGTGCGGCCGAGGCGCGCGAGCAGCGCGACGAGGACTGCGAGCACCCTTCGCGCTCGGAGCCGGTCGAAGAGCTCGAGCGGCGCGAGGTCCAGGCGATCCTCACCGCGTCGCTCGCCGACCTGACGCCGCGCGAGCGCGAGGTGTTCGTGCTGCGCGACCTCGAGGAGCGCTCGACGCGCGAGGTCTCGGATTGTCTCGCAGTGACCGAGAGCACGGTGCGCACGCTGCTCACGCTCGCGCGCCGGCGGCTGCGCGGGATCCTCGCCGACCGGCTGCCGGGCGGAACGATCGGAGGCGAACATGTCTGAGCGCGAGCGGTTTCAAGCTGGCCGTTTCGAGGACGACGAGCTCCCGATCGACGAGCTGCGTGCGGCGTGGCGCGGGGCGCGCGCGCCCGAGCCGGCGGACGACCTCGCCGACGGGGACGCGGTCACCCGCGCGAGCGTCGAGTGGATGCGCGGCGCGTGGCGGGACCTCGAACTTCCGCCGGTGCGCGTGCCCGATCGCGCGCCGGTGCTCCAGCCGACCTTCGGCGGGCCCGCGTGGGTCGCCGCCGCGATCACCGCCGCCGCCGCGGGCTTCCTCTTCGTCGCCTGGTTCGCGGCGCGCGAGCGGACCGGCATCGCCCAGCCGCGCGAGCGCGTCGCGACCGAGGACGGCACCGAAGCGGACGCGAGCGAGGAGGGCAGCGGCGAGCGCGCGCAGCCCGAGCTCGTGTCCGTCGGCGCGAACAACATCGAATGGCGCTCGGGCAGCGTGACGCTCGTCCTCGTGACGAGCTCGTCATGACCGCGCGTCTCCCAGGCAGGACTCCAAAGGAAACCGAATGATGAAGAAAGCACTCCTCCTCGCCGGCCTCGTGCTGGCTTGCACTCCGACGCTCGTCACGGCGCAGGAGAGCAGCAACAACTCGACCGTGAGCGCCGCGGACCTCGTGCTCGAGCACTACTCGCCGCGCTACGTGAACGCGAACTCGCTCTACAAACTCGCGCTCGGGATGGTCGGGCGCAACTTCTACGTCGAGGAGCGCGGGCGGTCGAACCCCGTCTCGAACCTCGCGATCCTCGGCGACGAGCTCATCGTCTACGACACGGCCGCGAACACCGCGCGCGTCCTGAAGGCTCTTGGGCAGTTGGACGTCGAGGCGTCGTCGAAATCCGAGGCTGAGAGCTACGAGACGAAGAGCCTCCGGCCGCAGCACATCGGCGTCGGGGACGCCTATCTGGCGCTGACTCCGTTCCTCGCGCCTTTGGAGAACGGCAGGGTCAACGTGACGCTCGTCGCGCCCCAGCGCTTGCTCGTTTTGCGCGACACGCCGGAGAGGCTGGCCCAAATGACGAGCGCGCTCAACGCGATCGACGTGCCCGAGCCGCAGGTGCAGGTGACCTGCATGCTGCTGAAGGTGACCAAGTCGTCGGCCGACACGAACGTGCCGGAAGAGCTCGCGAAGGAGCTCGCCGTGATGCTCCCCGACCTGCGCTTCGAGTCCGCGGGGCTCGCGATCGTGCGCACGGGGATCGTGCCGGATCGCCAGGTCTCGGTCAGCACGCGCACCGCCGACAACGTTCGCTACGAACTCACCTTCACGCCGGTCGCCTACGACTCCGAGTCGGGCTCGGTGAGTGCGCGCTCGTGCCGCGTGGACTCGATCGGCCCGTACGGCGGGGAGACGCTGCTCTCCACCGACACGTCGTTCCGCGGTGGGGCCTACACGGTGCTCGGGGCGTCCGGCGCGGAGCCCGTGCTCATGGTCGTCCGCGTCGACCGAGCGAAGTAGGGGCAGGACGCTCGGGACCGAAGGGCCGCGCTCGATCGCAGGGGATCGGGTGCGGCCCGCTTGCGTTCAGTCGCGCTCGAGGCGCGCCATGATGGAACCGCGCTCGAGCTCCGCGGACGACCACAGCGAGCGCCCCTCCATCCCGCCCGCGACCGTGACGACCTGACCCGTGACGTGCGACGCGGCGTAAGGCGACGAGAGCCATGTCACCGTGCGCGCGATGTCGGCCGCGCGACCGAGCTGGCGCAACGCCATCGTGCGCGTGGCGCCCTCGACCGCGCCCTCGACGTCGAGCGCCGGCTTGGCCATGTGCGTCACCGTCCAGCCCGGCTCGACGACATTGACGCGCGCGTAGGGATCGATGCGCACGACCTCGTTCTTGAGCGACAGCATCGCGCCGATCAGCCCCGCCTTCGACGCCGCGTAGTCCGCGTGCCCGCGCTCGCCGAAGCGCCCGGCGGTCGAGCCGATGAAGGTCAGCGCCGCGCCGTGCCCGTCCGCGCGCGGGCCGGCCGCGCGCAGGGCCGCCATGAACACGCGCGCCGTCAGCAAGGAACCGACGAGGTTGACGTCGATCGTGTCGCGCAAGCGCGAGACCGTGAACTCGTCGAGCGCGTGGTCACCCTGGGGCCACACTCCCGCGTTCGCGACGCACACGTCGATGCGTCCGAAGCGCGCGACGATGGCGTCGGCGCAGGACGCGAGCTGGTTCGGATCGCGCACGTCGGCCTCGACCGCGATCGCGCGGTCCTTGAAGTCCTGCTCGGCGAGCCACGCGCGCAGCGTGTCCGCCGAGCGGTTGCCGTGTACGGCGAGCAGCGCGCCCTCCGCCGCGAGGTGCAGCGCGATCGACCGCCCGATTCCGCCCGACGCGCCGGTGACCCAGGCGACCTTGTCCTTGAGCATGAGATCCATGCGCGCAGGATAGCCGCCGCGCCCGTCTATCCGTAGAGGCCGCCGCGCTCGCGCCGCGGGGGCTTCTGCTTCGGTTCGAACGCGTGGCATTCCTCGCCCGACGCGTTGCGCACGACCAGCGACGGCGCGAGCTTGCTCTTCACCGAGAACGTGCGGCAGCCGTACGGATGCCGCGGGTCGTACGTGATGAAGTAGGCGGCGCAGCGGTGGCACTCGGGCCTTCCAGTTCGCTCGTCCATCGCTCTGGAACGCGTCAGTCGAGGAAGCGGGTCATGGCGCGGACGAGAAACCCCGGATCGTGCGAGCCGCAGATCTCGCGTGCGGAGTGCATCGAGAGCTGCGGGTTGCCGACGTCGACCGTGCGCACGCCGAGGCGCGCCGCGGTCGCCGGCCCGATCGTCGATCCGCACGCGAGGTCGGTGCGGTTGACCCACTTCTGATACGGCACGTCCGCCGCCTCGCACGCGCGCTGGAACACGGCCTCGGTCTCGCTCTCCGTCGCGTAGCTCTGGTTCGCGTTCAGCTTGATGACCGGGCCGCCGTTGATCGCGAGGTGGTGGTTGGGCTCGTGCACCTCGACGTAGTTCGGATGCGTCGCGTGTGCCATGTCCGCCGACACGCAGATCGATTCGGCGATCGCGCAGTGGTAGTCCTCGCGGTCGCCGCCGAGCGAGAGGACGATGCGCTCGATCACGTCGCCGAGCAGCGGACCGCGCGCGCCGCTCGCCGAACCGCTGCCGACCTCCTCGTGGTCGAAGAGCGAGACGACCGACACGTGCGTCCGCGACGCCGCATCGTCGGCGGTGAGCGCCTCGAGCGAGCAGTGGCACGAGCACAGGTTGTCGAGGCGCGGCGCGGCGAGGAACTCCTCGCCCGTGCCGAGCAACGAGCTGGGCGCGAGGTCGTGGCACATCGCGTCCCACGAGATGATCTCGTCCGGCGCGACGTCGATCTCGGCGCCGACGACGTCGAGGAAGCCGCGCTCGTCGCCGCGCCCGGTGCCCCACATCGGCGCCATGTGCTGCTGCGCGTCGAGCCGCAGGCCGTCGGTCTTGATCTCGCGGTTCAAGTGGATCGCGAGCTGCGGGACGCAGAGCAACGGCCGATCGATGCGGAACAGATGCTCGCGCCGCTCGGTCGGTCCGTCGTCCCGCACCCACACGCGTCCCGACAGGCCGAGGTCGCGGTTGAGCCAGGAGTTCAAGAGTACGCCACCGTAGATCTCGACGCCGAGCTGCCGGATGCCGGCGCTCTTCACGTCGGGGCGCGGCTTGATGCGCAGGTTCGGGCTGTCGGTGTGCGCGCCGAGGATGCGGAAGCCGCCCGCCGCCTGCGCCGCGCTCGGAATCGTCCACGCCACGAGACTCCCGCCGCGGACGACGTAGTACGACCCCGGCGTGAGCGCCCAGCGCTCGTTCTCGCGCAACCGGCCGTAGCCGGCGCCGTCGAGCTTGGCCGCGGCGGTGGCGCACGCGTGGAAGGGGGAGGGGGAGGCGTCGATGAACGCCGCGAGCGCGCGTGCTTCGTCCTTGCCGTCGGTCGTCATGCCGGGATTGTAGCGCGCCGGCGTGCGCCGATCTCGCTCGCGCGCGCCCTCAGTCCGGCCGTTCGTCGGTCGTCGCGGGTTCGGCCGCGGGTTCGACCGGCGTCGGCAGGAGCATCGGGACGAGGTAGAGCAGCGGCGCCTGGCTGACCAGGATCGAGCCGGCTCGATCGACGGGGAGCGTGGTCGGCGAGACGCCGAAGCGCCACTCGAGCCAGTCGATCGCGTCACTCGACAGGTAGACCGCCTCGTACGACTGGGCTTCGCGCGCCGCGATCGAGCGCAGCGCCTCGAGGACGTCGCCCGTGGCGCGCGGCGCGAGCGGAATGCCGTCCGCGTCGACGCTGACGACGCCGCCCGACGCGACGCCGTGCAGTTCGTTCGGGAGCGCGACGACCGGCGCGTTCGTGACCCAGTGCACGTGGTGCGCGACCGTGCCGGCGAGCATCACGGAAGACTTCGGCAGCGCGGCGGCGAGCAGCTCGGCCTGTTGCTGGAGGTCGTCGGGTGTGCGCGCGCGCTTCAACGCCGTGGCCATGCCCTGTCCGGTCTGAAGCACGATGAGCAGCGGGAGCAACACGCGCACGAGTGCGAAGTCGAGCCGCGCGTACTCGCGCGCGACGAGCTCGCGCGCGCCGTCGGCCGCGCAGAGCGTGAGCACGACGCCGAGCGGGATCATGAGTCCCGCGACCGGCTGCCCGACGACCAGGAAGGCGACGAGGTACGGGACGCCGAGGATCCACGCGTCGGAGCAGCGGCGACCGATCCCGGCGGAGAGCGCGACGCCGATCGCGCCGGCGACGAGCGCCCCGGGCATCCCGACCGTCAGCACCTGCCACGCGACGCCCGCGTTCGCGCGTCCGGTCTCGAGTTCGAAGGCGGGCAGGAAGCCCGCCCAGTAACCGACGAAGCTCCACGCCTCGCCGAGCTTGTTCGTCGCGTCGAGCAGCAGCACGGCGGCGCCCGCGAAGAGCGCGAAGAGCCCGGCGTGCATCAGGGGCGGAAAGCCGGACTCGCGATGCCGCGTGCGCCACACGAGCCACGGCAGCGCGAACACCGAGACGACGTGCAGTCCGAGCAGGAGCGCGACCGAGAGCGCGAAGCCCGCCGCGCGTGCGACCGTCGGGCGTTCGCCGTAGTGCTCGGCCGCGGCCGCCGCGACGAGCAACATGGCGAGCGTCCAGGTCGTCGGTTCCACGATCCCAGCCTGGCGCCAGAACAGCGGCGTCGTCGCTCCGACGAGCGCGAGCGCGAACGACGGAACCGGATCGAGTCCGCGCCGCTCGATCCGTATCCAAAGCAGGACGAAGAAGGTCGCCGCGCCGAGCGACGAGAAGAGCTTGGCCGAGAACTCCCAGGTCGCGTACCAGACCAGGTTGAGCCCGCGGTGCCAGACCTCGAGCAACGGCACGTACAGCGCGTGCCCGTAGTCGAGATCGGCGCCGCCCGCCGTGGCGCGCTGCAGGAATCCGATTCCGTCCCAATACAGCGCTTCAGGAGGCAGGGCCCCGATGGCGACGAAGAACAGCAGAAAGCCGAGGACCCTGCGTTGAACGCGCGACCGTCGACCGAGCGCATTGAGCGTCTCGAGCGAGTCGACGCGGGCCGTGGGTTCCAGAGCGGTCATTCGAATGCGCGACCCCGTAACGATCGGCGAGGCGAGGCGTCGGAGTCGCCATCGAACCCCGGCGCGGCCGGACTTGAGCCATGAAGGAAGCGCATCATAGTATTGCACCCGCGCCGCTCGCTCCCACGGTCCTTCGACCGGGCCGCCCCAGGCATGGCGCCCGCCTCTGCGGGTCGCGCACGCGATGACCGAATCCCTTTCGAGCAAGCGCGTCGCGGATGACGCGGCGGCGCCTTCCGCGCCCGGTGCGGACGCATCGTCGCGGGCGTCGCTCGATACCGAGGGAACGATCGCGGTGCGCGTCGAGCACGGCGTGGCCGAGCTCTCGGAGGCGATCCTCCTGCGCGGAACGGCGCACCGTCTCTACCGCCGCTTCGGAGCGGCGATGACGCGGGCCGAGGTGACGGACGAACTCGAGTCGCTCGGCGCGGCGACGCACGCGCAGGCAGCCGCGGACGCCGGCCGCTTCCTCGACGCGCTCGAGCGCAGCGGTCTGTGGAACGGAGTCGAGGGCACAGAGGCGGCGCTTCCCGAGGTCGTCTCCGTACCCACCGCACCGCGGCGCTTCGACAACGCACCCGGCGCGACCGGCGTCGCACGCGCGAACCTCGAGGCGGACGACGTCGAGCGCCTCGCGCGCGAGATCCTGCGCCGCGGCTTCCGCTTCCGTTACCGCGCGCTCGGACGGAGCATGCGCCCGACCATCCCGCACGGTTCGACGCTCGAGGTCGAAGCACGCCCGTTCGCCGCGATCGGTCGCGGCCACGTGATCCTGTATTCGATGGGGGAGACGCGCCTCGTCGCGCACCGCGTGGTCGGTCGTCGCGGTGCGCAGCTCGTCATGCGAGGGGACACGTGCGCGCGCGTCGACGTCGTGTCGGCCGGCGATTTCCTCGGCCTCGTCACGGCGGCGATCACCCCCGACGGTGAGCGCCTCGCGATCTCCAGCGGCTGGCGCCGCGCGACGGGGCTCGCTCGGGGCCTCGCGTGGCGTTGCGCCGCGCTCGTCGCGCGCGTGTTCGTGGTGCGTCCGTTGCGCTCGACCTTCGACCGGCCGTCACGCGTGCGGCGCGCGCTCTGGAATGTGCTGCGCGTCGTGAGCGGCGTCGCGCTGCGCGTCGAGCGGCTCGCCCGTCGCTTGCGTGGGCGGACCGACGTCGCGCGCTCCGCGCTGCTCTCCGCCCGCGAGAAGGACGAGCGGCGTCGCCGCCTCTACGAGCTGCGCACCGTGCAGTCGTTCACGTCGCTCGACGAGAACGTGCGCGCCGGGCTCACGCTCATCGAGGAGGCGATCTTCTCGCGCCACGCCGCGTTGCTCGGGCCGCCCGGGCGCGCGCTCGTGCTGGGCTGCGGACCGGGGCGCGAGTGCATGGCGCTCGCGGACATGGGGTACCGCGTGACGGGTACGGATCGCGAGGAGGGGATGCTC
>JAJDEV010000055.1 GCA_029259605.1 Planctomycetota bacterium
GTGATCTCACCTTCGCATCGAACTAGCAGACTGTGGCAGAAGTCATTCACCCGCAGAACGCCGTCCTCCACTCCGGCTTGGCCCCCGAAAGCCTCGCCGAATCCACCGATTCGCCTACGGTTCCGGAGACCAACCCGGAGCGGATGCCGACGCTCTGCGGGCGAAGCACTTTCGCCACAGCCTGCTAGATCGAAGCCGCGGCGTCCGCGTCGCTCCCACCCTCGAGCGCTCGCTCCTCCGCACCGATGCGCCCGTGCAGCGCGATCCACTTGAGCGGTAGAAACACGAGCGGCGTGACCACGAGTCCCAGCGCGAGGGGCAGCGTGACGAGCGCGACCGCGGCGGCGAGGTAGTTCGGGTGGCGCAGCCGGCGGTACGGACCGCGCGCGATCAGCGCGGCGCCCGGTTCGACGACGATGCGCACGGTCCAGCGGTCGCCAAGCGCATGCATGCAGAGGTAACGCGCGCACTCGGCGAGAACGAAGAGCACGGCGAACGCCAGACGCGCGTTCGGCCAGGGGAGCCGCGGACCGAGCACGAGCTCCTCCACGCAGAGCGCGACGAGCCAGGCCGCGTGCACGCCGATCAAGAGCCCCGTACTCGCGTCTGGAACAACGTGCCCGCCGCGCGCCACGATGCGCGCCGTGTTGCGACGCCCGAGCCAGAGCTCGAACACGCGTGAGACGACGACGTACGCGAGCGCGACCGCGACCAGCTTGCTCACGCCGGCTGAACCCCCGTCGGGTCGAGGCGCAGCGCGTTGGCCGTGAAGCCCGGCCCGAACGCGGTCGCGATGCCTGGGCCCGGGCGCGTGCTCGCGTCGCGCAGGCAGCGCTCGATGACGAAGAAGACGGTGGCGGCCGACATGTTTCCGTGGCGCGCGAGCACCGCTTCGGCGTGCACCATCCGACCGGGCTCCAGTTCGAGCGCCGTGCGATACGCGTCGAGCACGCGGCGTCCGCCGGGATGCAGGAGCAAGTGCTCGAGCTCGCGCGGCGCGATCAAGCGCTCGACGAAGGGCCGCACTTCGCGCGCGACGACCACCGGAATGCGCTGCGAGAACACGACCTGCCACCCGTCGTCGCGAACGTCCCAGCCCATGAGATCAGACGTTCCGGGAAACGTCTGCGTGCGCCCCTCACCGAGGTGCGCAAGCGCGGGGGCTCCATCGCGCGGACGGCCGACGAGCGCGGCTGCGGCGCCGTCGCCGAAGAGCGCGCAGGCGACGAAGTTGCGCGCGCTATCGTCTGCGTTGAGGAGCGTGAGGCTCGTCAGCTCGGCGCACAGCACGAGCACGAGCGCGTCCTCGGAGCTGCGCGCGAGGTCCGCGGCGAGCTGCAACGCGGCGACGCCTCCACCACAACCGAGCCCGAAGACCGGGATGCGTTGTGCGCCCGCATCGAGCCCGAGCTCCTCGATCAGCGCGCATTCGAGCGATGGCGTCGCGACTCCCGACGAGGACACGGTGATGATGTGCGTGACCTCGCTCGCGAGCGCGCGCGGAACGGCGCGCTCGGCAGCCGTGCGCAGCAGCGCTTCGGCGCAGGACAGGAACAGCGCGTTGCGCTCGCGGGGCCCGGTCGGCCGGAGGTAATCCTCGAGCGGACGCGCCAACGTGCGCCGCTCGATGCCTGCGTTCGCGAACACGGTACGCAACTCCGAGTGCGCGAAGTCGCCCTGCGGAAACAGCCGCACGGCGACGTCTTCGATCGCGGCCTGCGAAACCGGGTGTGGCGCCTCGGCGGTCGCGATCGAGAGCAAGGACGGGGGGATCGAATTCATGCGCGAGCGAACGTCGGCGCGCGGAGTTTGCGAGCGCACGCGTGACGCGGTTCACCGGTTCCTCCCGCCGAAGGTGAGAGGAGTCGCGGTGCACAGGAGACAGTGTGCCCCGAAGTGTCCGCGCGCTGCCGCACGAAATGGAGCGCGCGTCGCCCGACGACGCACCAACGAAAACGGGGCCGCGAGCTTGCGCCCGCGGCCCCGTGAATCAGGCCGGCTGAAGATCAGCCGCTGACGTCAACGGTCGCTTACCAGCGACCGCCGCCGCCGCCGCCGCCGCCACCGCCGCCACCGCGGGGCTGACGTTCTTTGGCTTCGTTGACCTTGAGCTCGCGGCCGTCGAGGGCCTGACCGTCAAGGTCTTGGATCGCGGACTGCGCGTCGGCGTCGTTCGCCATCTCGGCGAAGGCGAAGCCGCGCGGGCGGCCCGTCTCGCGGTCCATGACGATGTGCACTTCCTTGACGCCACGACCACCCTCGGTGAGGGCTGCGGTCAGCGTGTCTTCGGTCGTGTCCCAGGAGAGGTTTCCGATATAAAGTCGGCTACCCATAATTAGATGTGTCCTTCCGTGTCGGCGCCTTCTACCTGTCCGGACAACGGAAGGGATCGGAAACGCGGATCAGCGGTCATTCAGTTCAATTGGAAAGAGACCGTCCGGAGTGGTCGGTCTTCTGCGTCGCGCCTCACGCGTTCCGAATGGAACGCGAGCGAGATGCGGTGCTCGTGGGATGGCGTGGGGTGCAAGGGAGCAGCAACGCCTGGCAAGCGGCGTTGCGCTGGATCCGTGAGGATCGGTGGTCTTCGTTTCGTTTCGGATCGCACGCCGGAGTTCCCGTCGCAAGTTCGCGCCCCTTCCTGTGAAGGGGGGGCTACGGGACTCGATCCCGTGAGCATTCCGCGCGCAGGGCGCACGCTTGTCAACCGGAAAACCAAGCCGGGGGTCGGCCCGGCCCTGCGTCCGCCCGGTGCGAGCGAACGCGAAGCGAGTCGGAAAGAGAGCCTCTCGATAGCCAGGCCTCGGCTTTCCTACGAAGCCGCATCTCCGTCGTGCGGCGCCTGCTCGACGTTTGCGGAGCCTCGTCCACACGCCGAATCGGGGGCCGGCAGGCGCGGCAGCACCCGGCAACCCTCGAACTCGAGCTCGGTCGAGAGGTAGTGCGGTTCGCGCGGCTCCGCGCGGCAGAGGTCCGTGCTCAGGTACTTCTTGTTGCTGTCGGCGAACACCGTCGCCACACACGCGTCGTCGCCGAGCTCGAGCGCCACACGCACCGCACCGATCAGGTTCGCGCCCGAGCTGATCCCGACGGCGAGCCCGAGCTCGGCGGCGAGTCGCTGCGCGGCGACGATCGCATCGCCGTCCCACACGTCGACGATCTCGTCGAGCGCGTCGAGGTCGACGATCGTCGGCACGAACTCATCGCTGATGCCCTGGATGCGGTGCTTTCCCACGCGCTTCCCCATGCGCAGCGTCGGCGAGTTCGCGGGTTCGAGCGGGTGGATGCGCACGCCCGGCAGCTGCTCGCGCAGGTACTCCCCCACTCCCATCACGGTCCCTCCCGTCCCCACGCCGGCGATGAAGGCGAGCGGTTCGATGCCCGCCCGCCGCATCTGCGCGAGGAGCTCCGGACCGGTCGTCGCGCGGTGTGCCTCGGCGTTCATCGGGTTGTCGAACTGCTGCGGTCGGAAGACATTCGCCCGCTCGCGCGCGAACGCGTCCGCGCGCGCGATCGCGCCGACGAAGCCGCCGTCCTCGGCCGAGACCGGCACGATCTCCGCACCGAGGCTCTGGATGACGAGCACGCGCTCGCGACTCATCCAGTCGGGCATGTAGATCCGCACCGTGTGCCCGAGCGCGCGACCGATCGCGGCGAACGAGATGCCGGTGTTGCCGCTCGTCGCCTCCGCGATCGTGTGCCCCTTTCCGATGTCGCCGCGCTGCCACGCTGCGCGCAGCATGGCGACCGCCATGCGATCCTTGATGCTCCCGGTGAGGTTGAACACCTCTTGCTTGGCGTACACGCGGCAACGCCGACCGCGATAGCGACAGCGGAGTTCGAGCAGCGGCGTGTTGCCGATCACGTGATCGAGCGAAGCGAAGCGCGCACCGATCGGCGTCGGCCCTGGGACCGCCGAATGGATCGGAGCCGCAGCGGATGCGGGGTCGGGCATGCCCCGACGCTATCCGCTGCGCCCGACGCATCCATGCGCACCCGACCGCATCCGCGTGCGGATTGCTTCGTACGCGAAGACCCGGGCGCGCGCCTCGCGAGAGTCGCTAGGATGCCTGCCTCATTCTGCCCCCGGAGTCTCGCCCATGCTGTTTCTCGCCCCTCTGCTCCTCGCTCTTCCGCTCTCACCGTTCGACGATGACGACGACAAGCCCGAGTGGGACGTCAACGCGCCCCCCGGTGAGTGGAGCGAACGCGCGCTCGACGTGACGGAGGGCACGTGGATGAGCCTCGACGTCAGCCCGGACGGGGAGGAGCTCGTCTTCGACCTGCTCGGCGACCTCTACGTCGTTCCGATCGAGGGCGGCGAGGCGCGCGCGCTCGCGACCGGCATCGCGTGGCAGATGCAGCCGCGCTATCGACCGAACGGGGAGGAGATCGCGTTCACGAGCGACGCGGGCGGCGGCGACAACCTGTGGGTGATGAAGCGCGACGGCTCGGAGGCGCGACAGGTCACGAAGGAGACCTTCCGCCTCATCAACAGCCCCGCGTGGTCGCCCGACGGACAGTACCTGGTCGGACGCAAGCACTTCTCGTCGCGCCGTTCGCTCGGCTCGGGCGAAGTGTGGATGTTCCACGCCGCGTCGGGCGGCGCCGGCATCCAGCTCGTCGAGAAGCGCAGCGACCAGAAGGACCTCGGCGAGCCGACCTTCTCGCCCGACGGCAAGTTCGTCTACTTCAGCTACGACGCGAGCCCCGGCGCGAACTTCGAGTACAGCAAGGATCCGAACCCGGGAATCTACTCGATCGACAGGCTCGAGCTCGCGACGGGTCGCGTCACGACCGTGCTCTCCGGAATGGGCGGCGCGTGCCGGCCGACGCCCTCGCCCGACGGCAAGTCGTTGGCGTTCGTTCGACGCGTGCGTTACCGGACGACGCTCTTCGTCGTCGACCTCGCGTCAGGAGCCGCGCGCCCCGTGTGGAACGGGCTCGAGCGCGACATGCAGGAGACCTGGGCGGTGCACGGCGTGTATCCGACCATGGCGTGGACGCCGGACGGCAAGGACATCGTGACGTGGGCGAGCGGCAAGCTGTGGCGCGTCGGCGTCGCGGACGGCGAAGCGCGCGAGATCCCGTTCCACGTCGCGGGCGCGCGCCGCATGGCGCCCCCCGTGCGCTTCGCGGTCGAGGTCGCGCCCGAGCAGTTCGACGTCAAGGCGCTGCGCTCGGTGCGCGTGGCACCGGACGGCGAACGCGTCGTGTTCCAAGCGCTCGGACACCTCTGGATGCGCGCGCTCCCCGATGGCGAGCCGCAGCGCGTGACGAGCGACGACGACGTCTTCGAGTTCTTTCCGTCCTTCCGGCGCGACGGCAAGGCGCTCGCGTACGTGGCGTGGAGCGACGCCGGCTTGGGCGAGGTGCGCGTGCGCGACCTCGGCGACGGGACGACGCGCGTGATCACGAGCGAACCGGGACACTACTTCGGCCCCGCGTTCACGCCCGACGGCACGCGCGTCGTGTACCGCAAGGGGCGCGGCGGCTACGTCACGTCGCCGCTCTGGTCGAACGAGCCGGGGATCTACGTGGTTCCGGCGACCGGCGGCGAAGCCACGCTCGTCACGCGCAAGGGCCGCGCGCCGCAGTTCGGCGCGTCGAACGAGCGCGTGTATCTGACGCATGCGTCACCCGACGGCGACTCCGATCACCGCAAGCTGTTCAGCATCGACCTCGACGGCAGCGACGAGCGCCCACACCTCGCGAGCGATTGGGCCACCGAGTTCGCGGTGTCGCCCGACGACCGCTGGGTCGCGTTCGTCGAGCGCTTCAACGCGTGGGTCGCCCCCTTCGTCCCGACCGGTGGCGAGCTCTCGATCGGTCCGAAGAGCGACGCGCTCCCCGTGCGCCGCGTATCGCGCGACGCCGGCGAGAACCTGCGGTTCTCCGGCGACGCGAGCACGCTCCATTGGTCGCTCGGTCCCGAGCTCTTCTCACGCCCCCTGCACGATGCCTTCGCGTTCCTCGACGGCGCACCGGACGAACTGCCCGAGCCCGCGTCGGCAGGCGTGAACATCTCGTTCCGGGCGACGACCGCGCGCCCCGCGGGCACGGTCGCGCTCGTCGGCGGACGCGTGGTCACGATGAACGCTGACGAGGTCATCGAGGACGGTGTGGTCGTCGTCGAGCGCGATCGCATCGTCGCGGTCGGCACGCGCGACACGACACCCGTGCCCGCGGACGCGCTGGTCGTCGATGTGACGGGAACGACCGTGCTCCCCGGAATGATCGACGTGCACGCTCACGGATCGCAGGCGGCGAGCGGCATCACTCCGCAGTCGAACTGGATCCACGGCGCGAACCTCGCGTTCGGCGTGACGACCGTGCACGACCCGTCGAACAACACGAACGACATCCACGCCGTCTCCGAGATGACGCGCGCCGGGCTCGTGCTCTCGCCGCGGACCTACTCGACCGGAACGGTGCTCTACGGAGCGACGGGTTCGTTCAAGGCCGAGGTCGATTCGCTCGACGACGCGCTCACGCACGTGCGGCGCCTGAAGGCGGTCGGCGCGATCTCGGTCAAGAGCTACAACCAGCCGCGACGCGACCAACGCCAGCAGATCCTCGAAGCCGCGCGCCAGGTCGGCGTCAACGTCGTCCCCGAGGGTGGCTCGCTCTACCACCACAACATGACGATGGTGATCGACGGCCACACGGGCGTCGAGCACTCGCTCCCGGTCGAGAACGTCTACGCCGACGTGCTGCAGGTGTGGGGACCGAGCGGCGTCGGTTACACGCCGACGCTGCTCGTCGGCTACGGCGGCGCATCCGGTGAGGAGTTCTGGTACGAGCGCGAGAACGTCTGGGAGAACGAGCGCCTCCTGCGCTACGTGCCGCGCTTCGTCGTCGATCCGCGTTCGCGCCGGCGCACGAAGTACCCCGAGGAGGAGTTCAACACGCAGCGCAGCGCGGGCATCTGCAAGGCGTTGATCGACGCGGGTGGCTCGGTGCAGCTCGGCGCCCACGGTCAACTCGCGGGCCTCGGCGCGCACTGGGAGATCGAGATGCTCGAGCAAGGCGGCATGACTCCGCACGAGGCGCTGCGCTGCGCGACGTTGTTCGGCGCGCGCTACCTCGGCCTCGACCGCGACCTCGGATCGCTCGAGGCGGGCAAGCTGGCCGACCTGTTCGTCGTCAAGGGCAACGCGCTCGAGGAGCTCGCGCGCGCACGCGACGTGCGCTTCACCATGCTCGGCGGCCGGCTGTACAACGCCGCGGACCTGAGCCCGGCCGACGGGCGCGCCGGCTCCGCGGCGCACTTCTTCTGGCAAGACCTCCAGGACGGGTTGCCGTTCCAGACCGAAACCGCCCTGTGCGGCGCGTGTCGCCCGGGCGACGGACACCGCTGAGCATCGCGCGCGACCGCGTCGCTCAGCGCCGGTGGAAAACGAACTCGGCCGGCTCCTCCTGCCCGTCGAGTTCGACCCAGACGTGGAGCTCGCCGTCGTCGTCCAATTCGTAGTAGGCCGGCCCGAAGCGCGCGCTGGTCGGCCCCACATCGGACTGCGGCCAGACGAGGCTCTCGTCCTTCGCCTCCCAGCCCTTCAGGTCGGCGCCAAAGTGCTTCAGCCGCATGGTCGCCTCGCCGTCGTCGATCGAGATCGTCATGAGCTCGCAGAACGACATGCGCTCCTTCGCGACCAAGCGAAATACGCCGAGCATCGAGCCGCCGTTCAGGGGTAGCCACGTCTCCTCGACCTCGCCGCCGAGGCCTTCGCCGACCCAATCGCCGACGAGCCACGCGAGCGGGTTGTCGGACGCGGTGGCCGGCGTCGCGGTCGGTTCCTGAGCGACGCTCGCCACGAGGGGCGTGAGACCGGCGAGCGCGCAGGCGAGAAGCACGGGGAGGGAGGAGAGCTGGATCCGCATGTCGGGTTCTTCGGTTGGGGCCTGTTGCGACGACGTGTTCGCCGCACGCCATGACGACGCGCGGCGGCGCGCGGAATCGACAGGGTACGGCGAGAAAACTCGCGCGCTTCCACGCCGGTGGAATCCGGGCCAGGACCGCGGATTTCGCCTCCCCCACCTCGACCGGCGGCCGCGCACGGGTAGGGTGGCCGCGCGTGAACTCGGGGGAACGACATGCGCCGCGCGCGGCGCGGGGTCTGGCCGCGCGCCAGCTGTGGCTCATCAACGTCGGCCTGCTCACGCTCGTCGGCGCCGGGTACCTGCTGCACGCGCCGGAGCCGCAGTCCGCGCGGATGGGACTCTTCCTCTACCTGGGGCTGCTCTCGTCCGCGGCCAGCCTGAGCATTCCGACCGGGCTGCTCACGCTCCTCGCCACGCGCCTCGTACGCCCGTCGGCGGTCCTCGCTGCGTTCCTCTGGACGGCGACGCTCCTCGCGCTCTTCCTCGACACGCAGATCTACGGGATCTTTCGCTACCACTTCAACGGGATGGTGTGGAACGTCCTCACGACACCGGGCGCCGACGAGGCCGTGCACATCGCGCCGCTCGAAATCGGTGTCGTCGTTGTCGGAGCGCTGCTCGTCTTCGCGCTCGAGCTGTTGCTGATCGCGAGGCTGCGTCGACGCGCGGCCGCGACACCTCTTCGGCCGCGCTGGTTCGGGCGTCCCGCGTTCTATTGGAGCGCCGTGTTGTTGCCGGCAATGCTCGTCCTCACGGGCATCTACGCGCACGCGGACCTCATTCGCGATCGCCAGGTCATGAGCCTGGCGCGGCTCTACCCCGTGTATCCGCGCGTCACGATCAAGCGCCTCGCGCGCGACTGGTTCGGCTACGTGCTCGAGGACCGGCCGAGCGTCGCGTTCGCGGCCGACGGCATTCTGCTCGACTATCCGAAGCAGGAGGTCGCGCTCCCGCCGGACGGTCCCACACCGAACATCTTGATCGTCGTCGTCGACTCGTTGCGTGCGGACATGCTCGCGCCGGCGACGATGCCGCGCCTCTCCGAGTTCGCCGACCACGCACGCGTCTTCCGCGATCACCTGTCCGGGGGCAACGGCACGCGCTTCGGGATCTTCAGCCTGGTGTACGCACTCCACGGTTCGTACTGGAAGCCGTTCTATCAGGAGCAACGCTCGCCGGTGCTGGTGGATGCGTTGCTCGAGCGCGGCTACGAGACGACGGTGATGACCAGCGCCTCGATGAGCTATCCCGAGTTTCGCTCGACGGCTTGGGTCCGCGTCGAGGACACGGTCGAGGAACGCCTGAAGGGCGAGCGCCCGGGCGGACGCGACGACGGCGTCGAGCGGCGCTTCCGCGAGTGGCTCGGCGAACGCGGGGACGCCGAGCGCCCCTTCTTCGGCTTCCTGCTGCTCGACGCTCCGCACGGCAAGTACGCGTTCCCCGACGAGTTCGCTCGGTTCACACCGTTCGCCGAGGACGTGTCGTACTTGAAGCTGGCTAGCGGACCGTCCGACGAGGACGTCGCGCGCGTCTTCAATCGCTACAAGAACGCGGTGCTGTATTCCGACTCGGTCGTCGGCGCCATCCTCGACGCGCTCGAGGCCGCGGGCGAGCTCGACGACACGATCGTCATCGTGACCGGCGACCACGGCGAGGAGTTCATGGAGAACGGCTTCGTCGGCCACACGAGCAACTTCACCGACGCCCAGCTGCACGTCCCGTTCGTCTACTTCGATCCCGCGCTCGAAGCCGACGAAGAACGTCGACCGACGAGCCATGCCGACGTCGCGGCCACGCTGCTCGAACGCCTCGGCCTCGATCCCGCCCTGCGCGCGTCGTGGTCGCTCGGAGGCAACCTGTTCGATCCGGACCCGAGTGCGCCGCGCGTCGCGTCCGGTTGGGACTCGCTCGGCGTCCGCGTCGACGGCGCGATCCTCGAGGTGCCGATGAAGGCCTACGGCGGATCGATCGAGGTGTACGACGAGCGCTGGCAGGTGCGCGCGGACGGCGACGACGTGCTCGACGCGAACGGCGCGGTGCTGGGGCGGCTCGCGCTCGAATGCCGGCGCTTCCTGCGCTGAGGATCGACGCGCCGCAACATCGGGCTGCCCGCGCCCTTGACGCAGCCGATCGAAGCCGAGAGCCTGGCCCGCGCGCCCACCGACACCGATTCGGCGGAGACCCGACGATCCTCACCCCCCCGTCCGACGATGACACCCAGCTCGCCCGAGCCCTTGCTCCTCGTCGGGTCACAGCGCGGCGCGCTGCGCGCCCTCGACGCCCTCGGACGTAGCGCGATCGTCGTCCTGCGACGCGGCCGCCGATGCCCGTCGCACCCCGCGGTCGAGTCCGTCTGCGAGGTCGACCTGCACGGTCCGGTGGCCGCGATCGAAGAGACCGTCCGCGCGCGCCTCGGCGACCGACGCCCGGTCGCCGTCGTCGCGTTGGCCGAACGCACGGTCGTCGTCGCGGCGCACCTGCGCGCCGCGCTCGGCGTGTCCGGCAACTCCCCGGCGACGGCGCTCGCGTGCGCGGACAAGGTCGTGATGAAGCTCACGATGGAGTCGGCCGGCATCGCGACCGCCCCGTGGTGCGAGATTGGTCGCGGAACGACGTCGGGCGAACTGGTCGAGGCGCTCGGGTTGCCCCTCGTCATCAAACCGCGACGCGACTCGGGCGGGCGCCAACAGCAGCGCTTCGACGACCTCGAAACGCTCGACGCCGCGCTCGCGCGCATCGCCGCCGAGCCGCCCGGCGACGGCGGTTATGGATGGCTCGCCGAGGGCTGGATCGAGGGGACCGAGATGAGCGTCGAGTCGTTCGTCCACCTCGGCCGCCCGGTCTTCGCGAACCCCACCGAGTACTTCGTCCGGCGCCACGCGAACATCCTCCCGGCCGCCCTCGACGAAGGCACGTGGCGCGAAGTGCGCGAGTTCGCCGAGCGCGCGAACCTCACGCTCGGCATCCGCCGCGGCATCACCCATCTCGAAGTTTTCCGCACATCGCGTGGCCTCGTGTTCGGCGAGCTCGCGTCCCGCCCCCCCGGCGGCCGCCTGATGCAACTGCTCGCGCGGGCGTGGAACTTCGACCCGTGGACCGCGCTCCTACGCCTCGAACTCGGCGACCCCGTGACCTTCCCCGACACCGCCACCCGCACGGCGGGCGTCTGGATCCTCCACCCCGGCGCCGGCACCCTGACCGCGCTCCACGGCATCGACGACGCACGCAATGTCCCCGGCATCCGACGCATCGCACTCAAAGTCGAAGTCGGCGACCGCATCGGCGAACGCCTCGGCGCCGGCGCCGACGTATGCGCCGTCTACGCCGAGGGAGAATCGCGCGACGCCGTGGCGACGTCGCTCTCGAGCGCGGTCGAGCGGATTCGCTTCGAGCTGAGCTGAGGGTGGAGGTTCAAGGGACGGGAAGTTTGTTGAGGTTCGTCGGATCGTGACGGTCCGGGTGGTTCCGGGGATCGAATCGCACTTGGTGGTTCCGAACGTGTTCCTCTCCACTGGTGGAGGTCCCGGGGACGGGGATGTTGTTGAGATTCGTTATCGATTCACGCGCAGCGCTTCGCGCTGTTGCGGCACAGGCTCGCTTCGCTCGCGTGCCGCGGGGCGAACTCGAGTCGCGGGGAGTTGGGAACGTTCCCTACCGATTCACGCGCAGCGCTTCGCGCTGCTGCGGCACAGGCTCGCTTCGCTCGCGTGCCGGGGGGCGAACTCGAGTCGCGGGGAGTTGGGAACGTTCCCTACCGATTCACACGCAGCGCTTCGCGCTGCTGCGGCACAGGCTC
>JAJDEV010000056.1 GCA_029259605.1 Planctomycetota bacterium
GGACGGCGTTCTCACCCTCCGACGATGGCGTGAGTTTCACCACGGGCTGCTAGCCCGGATCATTCATGAGCCTTCACCGAGATCGACGCAGCTGCGCGCCATACCAACGCTTCCCTTCCTCACCGGGTTCGACGACCCGTCAAGGTCGCCTCCACGCGCTTCGGTCGCGAAGCGCTGATCTGACGCACATCTGCGTCGATCTCGGCAAAGCCTCATGAATAACCCGGGCTAGGCTTTCGCGTAGCGAGCGTTGATCCAGCGCTGCGTCGGGAGCTCGAAGCGCCGGAAGCACAGCCAGGACAGCGCGATCAACGCGACGCCATACCCGACGAGCCAGCCGGGCTGCGCGTAGTCGACGTCGACCTGCAGGATGCGCAGCGTGCCCTTGAGTAGCAGCATCAGGGGGTAGTGGATCAGGTAGGTCGAGTACGAGATGTCGCCGAGGAGCGTCAGCGACCTGTGTTGCAGCACGGCCGACGCGAAGCGCGAGTGCAGCGTCGCGACGAGCAGCGCGGGGAAGATGACGCAGGTCGAGACGAAGAACACGGTCTTCATTGACGCGTCGGCACCCGTGGTCAGCCACGCGAAGGCGGCGAGGCACGCGACCCACACCACGTCCGCGCCGATCCACTTGCGTTCCCCGCGGCAGGCCTTGAACAGCAGCGTGCCGATGAAGAACCCGAGCACGTTGCGCGTCAAGCACACGTCCGTGAAGAAGAGATCGTGCCCGATCGCGATCGTCTGCTCGCTCGCCGCGAACAGCAGCGAGAACGACAGCACGACGAGCGCCGCGTACAGGAGCGCTTTGCGCCGGACGAACGCGATGACGAGGAAGAATCCGACGCTCACCCAGAACTCGGTCGAGATCGACCATGACGGGTTGTTGAACGACTCGAAGCGTTGCAAACCGACGCGTTGGACGAGGAACAGGTTCAAGACGAAGTGATACGCGTCGTTGCCCTTGCGCTCGAATTCGGCGAGGTCGAAGCCGCGCGTGAACACGAGCAGGATCGCGGCGGTCGCGAGCAGCGTCAGCAGGTGCAGCGGATAGATGCGTGCGACGCGCTTGACGAGGTTCGTCCGCAGCGTGCCGCGCTTGCGGTCCGTGTCGTAGGCGTGGCTGAGGACGAAGCCCGACAGGACGAAGAAGAAGTCGACCAGGAAGAGGCCGTAGTTGTAGAACGGCTCGAGCGCACCGGCCGCCGGTCGCGCCCCGAACACGATCGGATAGTGGTAGAGCACGACGCCGAGCGACGCGAGGCCGCGCAGCGAGTCCAGTTCACGAATGCGCACGTCGGATTCGCCGGTGGGGGAGTGCGGTCGGAGGGCGCATGCGTCGGGCCGAGGCGGCGCCGGTGCGCGCGACGATAAGCGCGCACGCTTCCGGCGCCAAGGCGCTGGTCCTCAGGCGCCGCCGCCCGTTGCGGCTGCCGGCGCGAGTCCGGCGAGCAGTCGCGCGAGCGAGCGGCGAAAGAGCGCGCGGAACGGGGCGGGGTCCGCGCCGAGGCGACCGACGCGTTGGAGCGAGACCAAACCGTGCCCGAAGGACCAGAGCGCGAGGCTCGTCTCGAGCGAGTCGTCGCGCCGCAGCGTACCGGACTCCATGCACGCCTCGACGTCGGCCTGGAGCAGACGGAAGGACCGCGACCGCTGGCGCTCGAAGTCCTCGGGGAAGCGCCGGATGCCGCGCCGCTCGGTGAGGAAGAGCAGCTCGAAGAGGTGCGGCTCGGCGAGCGCGAAGTCGGCGTAGGCGTCGAGCAACGCCTCGATCCGCGCGTGCGGTGTGGCGCGGTCGTCGCGCGCGCCGAGGGCGGCCTCGAGGCGATGGAAGCCCGCCTCCGCGACGGCGTCGAGCAGCGCGGCGCGCCCGGGGAAGTGGCGGTACACGGCCATCGGGGACAGCGCGACCTCCTGCGCCAGGCGCCGCATCGAGAGGCGCCCGTAGCCCTCGCTCGTCACGATCTGCTCGGCCGCCTGGAGGAGTCGCTCTCGGGTTGTCACGTATACAGCGTACGCGTCGAGTGTACGCTGTCAACTCGCCCAGAAGCGCCCGTCAATGCTCTCCGCGGGCCTGCTCGGCCGCCCAGCCCGCCAGGGACTCGAGGAAGTCCGGCGCCGGCTCGCGTCCGCCGCCCGCGGTGTCGACGCGAATCCCGTGGTCGGCGCCCTCGAACACCGACAGCGTCCAGTGCTCGTTCCCCGCGACCTCGAAGGCCGCCCGAAAGGCCGCGATGCTCGCCTCCACCGGGACGATCCGGTCCGCCCCCCCGAACACCGTCAGGATCGGGACCCGGACCCGCTCGAGCGTGAGGCGCGGTTCGTACGCGTTGTGGATCGCCCAGCTCCGCATGCGCGGATGCCGGAGGAGTCCCTCGCGGGGGCCGAAGGGGAACGGAAAGCGGTCGTCCGTGAACCAGGGCTGGTCGGCGATCGCGTCGTGCAGGCGCTGCGCCTGGTCGAAGCCCTCACCCGTGATCAGGTAGGTCCAGTAGGCGCGCCGGTACGCCGTAGCGCGCGCGACCTCGGCGGGCTCGACGCCGTCTGCCGCCAACCGGTTGCCCTTGTCGAACAGGTTTTGCTCCAGGGGGGAGACGCCGGGCGCGGACTGCACCGCGACGAAGCGGATGTGTTCCGACATGGACGCCGCCATCGGTGCGACCCACCCGCCCTGGCTCGCACCGAAGACGCCGATGTGGTCGGGCGCGATCGACGGGTGCTCGCGTAGAAAGGCGACGGCGCCGAGCAGGTCGGCGCAGGGAACGCGCAGGTCGGGGGCCTCCACGTACTCGCCCTCCGAATCGCCGACACCGCGCTTGTCGTAGCGGAACACGGCGAGCCCCTGCTCGACGAACGGCGCGACGTACCGTCCATACCCGTGTCGTGTTCCCGGCTCTGAGCCGTGGGTCAAGATGATGACGGGGTGCGGTCCGTCGCCGTCCGGGAGGACGAGCGTGCCGGCGAGCGACGAACCCGCGCCGAGGAAGCGCACCTCTTCCTCGGTGCGAACGGGCGCGTCCAGCGTGAGCGTGCAGAGAAGGGTGAGGAGGCAGGAGACGACCGGTCCGGTGTGAGGGTGCATGCGTGGAATGGGGTGGTGGGCAGCGGAACGCTAGCGCGGGCGCCGGGCGCGCGTAACGCTCCTGAACTGCCTGCCTAGGTGTTGCTCGACGGCTGTGCTGGACGCGCATTCCGCGCCTCGGCCTTTCGTAAGTCGAGGTACGGACAGCAAGCGGGGCTGAAGCACGGTTTGCGCCTTCCTTGGCGGAGCCCTGGGTGGGGGTTGTCCGAGGAAATCCAACTCAAACCGGCTTCGGTCGCGGCGCGAGACCAGAACTGCGGTGAGAGGCGCAACACCACGGCAGTCAGTTCATAACGCGTCGCGACGTTCCGCTCCCGTAGTGCCCGGCTACTTCGCGTCGTTCGAGCGCGCGTCTTGCCGCCGCCGCCACCGATCGAGGACCTCCGGCCAGGGCTGGACGCCGACCCGCTCCGACCAGGCGTCGTACAGCGCCTGGAGCTCGCGCAGCACGTCTTCGTGCTCGGCGGCGACGTCCTCCGTCTCCGTCCCGTCGGCGTGCATGTCGAACAGCGACCAGCCGGTGCCGTCCGGGCGGACCGCCTTCCAGTCGCCGCGCCGCACGGCGCGGTTGCCCTCGTGCTCCCAGAAGAGCGCGCGTTCCGGGAGCGATTCGCCGCGTAGCAACGGCAACAGGCTGCGGCCCTCGAGCGGCGGAACCGGCGCGCCGTCGCGCTCGGTCGGAAGGCGGACTCCGGCGACGTCGAGGAAGGTCGGCATGAGGTCGATGACGTGCCCGACCTCGCGCTCGAGTTCCCCGTGTCGCTCGAATCCGTTCGGCCAGTGCACGAGGAACGGCGTCGCGATGCCCCCCTCGAACGTGTCCGTCTTGAACTCGCGGAACGGAGCGTCGGAGACGTTCGCCCACGCGGCTCCGGCGCTGCGCACATAGGCCCCGGTTCCCGGCGTCGCGTTCTTGCGTTCGCTGAGGTCGAGCCCGTCGATGCCGCCGATCGCATCCGCGCCGTTGTCGGAGAGGAACACGAACAGCGTGTTGTCGAACACCTCGAGCTCCGTGAGCTTGTCGACGAGCCTTCCCACGTTCTGGTCGAGGCAGTCGACCTGTGCCGCGTACACCGACATCCGCTGCGCGAGGTCGTTCTGGCGCGACTTCGGCTGCAGCTTCCACGCGCTCGACTCCGGATCGCGCTTGCTCAGCGGCCAGCGCTTGGGGATGACGCCGAGCTCGACCTGGCGTTCGTACCTCTGGCGGCGCACTTCGTCCCATCCTTCGCGATAGCGCCCCTCGTACTTCTCGATGTCCTTGCGCTTGGCCTGCAGCGGCCAATGCGGCGCGAAGTGCGCGACGTAGAGGAAGAACGGCTTGCCCGCGTCGACGGCCTCCTCGACGAAGCGATTCGCGTGCGTCGTGAACGCGTCGGTTGCGTAGAAGCCCTTGCGCAACTCGACCTCGGTTTCGCCGTCGACGAACACGACATCCTCGGAGCGCGGCGTCGAACGGAAGTAGACGCCGCCGCCGCTCGGCGTTCCGTAGTAGCGCTCGAACCCGCGGTCCGTCGGCCACGTCCCACGCTCCGAGCCGACGTGCCACTTGCCCGTCATCAGCGTCGCGTAGCCCGCACCGCGCAGCGCCTCGGCGAGCGTGACGCAGTGCTCGTCGAGCGAACCCCGATACGCCGGCTCGCCGAAGTCTGCGATCATGTGCCCGACGCCCGCCTGGTGGGGATAGCGGCCGGTCAGGATCGCTGCGCGCGAGGGACAACAACGCGCCGCCGTGTAGAAGCGCGTGAAGCGCAACCCGTTCGCCGCGAGCCCGTCGAGCCGCGGCGTGTCGATCTCGCCCCCGTAACAGCCGAGATCCGAATACCCGAGATCGTCCGCAAGAACGAGCACGAGGTTGGGCCGTTCATCGCGCGGAACGTCGGCAGCCGGGCGCGCAGCAACAGCGAGCGTGCACAGGGCGGCCGCCCCGACCGCCCCCCAACGAGTTCGGTGCTTCATCGGGCGTAGTTTACGGAGTGGCGGGGAGAAGTGGCGTGGAGTTGGGCGTCGGTGCGGGAAGGATGTCGCGGGGCGTGGTTGAGGTTGCTCGGATCGTGACGGTCGGGGGGGGAGTCCGGGGGTCGAATCGCAGAGGGAAGTTCTGAGCGTGTTCCTGTCGTCCGTTGGATCTCTCAGGGACGGGGAGTTGTTGGCGTTCGTTATCGATTCACGCGCAGCGCTTCGCGCTGCTGCGGCACAGGCTCGCTTCGCTCGCGTGCCGGGGGGCGAACTCGAGTCGCGGGGAGTTGGGAACGTTCCCTACCGATTCACACGCAGCGCTTCGCGCTGCTGCGGCACAGGCTC
>JAJDEV010000057.1 GCA_029259605.1 Planctomycetota bacterium
GCCGGCGGCCGTTGCATCGGTGGGGGCGAGGCGCGCGACGACGTTCGCGAGCCGCGTGTGTCCCGCGCCGCCGCGATCGCTCCCGGCCGCCCGCGCGGAAACGAAGTCGCCGCCCGCGAACGCGCCCGTTTGCACCTCGACCGTCGCGCCGCACGCCTCGAGCTCGCTCACGAGCACTGCGCGCACGCGACCGTGCGCCGCAGATCCCCGCGGCCGCGGCTCCGCGGCGACTTGCGCGAGCAAGTCCTTGGCGCGCGCGAGCGCGACGTCTGCGGGCGACGCGTCAGCGGGTTCGCGCGGCGCTTGCAGCCCGATCGCCGCCGCGAGCGCGACGAGGATCAGCCCGACCGCCGCGAGGTTCGACCCGCGCGGGCGGACAACGGAGACGGGCGGCGGCGACGCGTCCATCGCCGGAGTCTACGCGGGCCGCTAGCTCCAGTCCTCGCCGTAGTGGATCGTGATCTCGTCGCCGGGGGCGATGGTGCGCGTGGCGAAGAGGTTGCGCTCGTCGAACTCGGCGTTGGGCGTCGGCGTGTGGTTCAGCATGCGCAGGCGGCCGTAGCCCTCGTAGCCGCGCAGGCCGTCGTCGAACTCGACCCAGAGCGTGTAGGTGCCGTCCACGTCCGTGCGTCGGGCGAGGTACTGACCGATGAACTCGCCGCGGCGGATGGTCTCCCGGGCGAAGACGCCGTGTCCATGGATCGGGCTGGGGCGGTTCTCGATACGCTTCATGTGGAGGCTCGGTCGCGGTCGGTGCCGCACGTCGTGCGGGAGTTCGGGCGCAGGAGAATAAGGTCGCTCGCGCCGAGCGCAAGTCCCTGGCGCGCGCTACTCCTCGGCCGCGTAGCCGATCTTCTGTAGGGCGTCGAGCTCTTCCTGACTGAGCGTGACGCGCTCGCCGGCGCTGACCCCGAAGGCTTCGCGCAGCTTGGCCGCCGAGGCGAGCAGCGCGTCGCAGCGCTCGCGGCCGACCGCCAGCTCGGGCGGCGTGAGCGCGACGAGCGACGTCCTCTCGCCCGGGTCGTTCGCGAGGTCGTAGAGCTCCTCGACGCCGGTCAGGAAGAAGCGGATGTACTTCCAACCGTCGAACAGCACGGCCACGCGATCCTGGTAGTAGAGGTTGCCCGTGGTCAGGAGGTCGCGCGACACGGGCTGCTGCGCGAGGAGCGGCGCCGCGCTCAGGCGGTCGGCGTCGTACGGGATCCCGCAGGACGTCAGCACGGTCGGCAGGATGCTCTCGAGCGAAACGGGCCGCGGCTCGACGATGCCCGTCGTCTGACCCGCTCGCTTGACGATCAACGGCACGCGCACGAGTTCCTCGTACACGGTGTGCCCGTGCTCCACACCCTCGTGCTCCCAGAACTCCTCGCCGTGGTCGCTCGTGAGCACGATCAACGAGCCGTCGAACAGGTCGAGCTCGCGCAGCTTGGCGAACAGCGCGCCGAGCTGCTGGTCCACGTAGCGCACCTCGCCGTCGTACAGCCGCCGGACCCAGCGCCGCTGCTCGGGAGTCGGCACCTCGTACCCACCGCGCACGCGCTCGAGGTCGTCGTGGTCGAACACGAAGCTCGAGCGCGGCGGCGGGGGACCCGGCGGGCGGAAGGACTCCTCCGGCGCGAACTCGACGTGCGGGTCGTAGTAGTGCAGCCAGAGAAAGAAGTCGTCGTCGCGGTGCTTCTCGAGCCAGCGGAACGCCAGCCGGTTGACCTCGGACGCGCTGCGTTCGGTGGCGTTCTCGGATTGGCGCTTGCGCGCGAGCATCAGCAGCCCGAGCGAGTGCCCCGGGAGCTCGGCGCGCGCGCGGAAGTCGTACTCGTCGAAGCCGCGGTCCAAGGCGCGCTTGGACGACAGCACGAAGTTGTGTCCGATGGCGGCCGTGCGATAGCCGGCGTCGCGCATCGCCTCGGCGAGCGTGGGAATCGAATCGGGCAGCCGCGACGTGCGCGTCACCGTGCGGTGCACGAGCGGCGACACTCCCGTCATGATCGAGGCCATCGACGGCAGCGTCCACGCGCCCGGGGCGCGCGCGTTTTCGAAGCGCAGGCTCGTCGCCGCGAGCCGGTCGATCGCCGGCGTCGGCGCGGCGCGCTCGGAGCTGCACGACACGGCGTCCGCGCGCAGCGTGTCGACGACGATCAGGATGACGCGCTCGACCATGTGGTCGTCGACGAGCGGCGCGTCGCGCTTCGGACGGCCGGGCGGCTCGACGAAGCGCGACGTCAGGAACAGCGCGGCGAGCAGGAAGATCGGGATCGCGCGCTCGATCGGACCGCGCGTGTCCTTGCGCTCGGGCAGCGCCTGGCGCGCCAGCGTCGGGTACGCGACCGCGCACACCAGCAGGCCGATCGTCGCGCTGGAGTGCAGCTCGTACAGATCGCCGCGCGCGAGGTCGAAGCGGAAGTAGGCGATGTCGATGAGCGCCGCGAGCAAACCGAGGGAGATCGCGCGCGCCAGCGCTCCGGCGTCCGGCGCCCAGGCGTTGAGGTAGGCGATGGCGCGGATCGCGCCGAGCGTGACCAGGTACGCGAGCGCCAGGATCCACGCGCTCGAGGCGAAGGCCTGGAGGCGGAGCGCCCACGGGAACGGCGCGCCCGTGCGGCACAGGTACGCGAGCAAGGCGTCGCACGTCCCGAGCACGAGGCCGGCCGTCGCCGCGTGCGCGAGCGTGACGAGCATCGCATGCGAACGCGAGGGGGACGTCGAGGGCGAAGGGGTCACGGGCGAAGGGGCCGCGGTGAACACCGCGACGCGAGATGTTCCCACCGTCGCCGAACGCGATCAAGTTGATGGGTTAAGGATTACCGCCGCGCAGGATGCATGCCAGCTGCACGAGGTCGAGGTTGCCGCCCGAAACGACACACACGATCTTCCCGTCGCCGGCGCGACCGCTGAGCGCGGCGGCGAGCGACGCGGCACCGGCGCCCTCGGCGACGACGCGGTTCGTCGTCGCGAGCAGCCGCACCGCCTCGGCGACCTCGGCGAGCGTGACAACGATCGACTCATCGACCAGGCTCGACACCAGCGGCCACATCGACGGCAGGATGCCCTTGCCGCCGATGCCGTCGACGAAGCTCGGCGTGTAGCTCACGTCGATCGGCGCGCCGTTCGCGAGCGCGGCGGCGAGCGGCGCCGCGGTCTCCACCTCGCACGCGACGACGCGCGTGCGCGGCGCGAGGTGGCGCAGCGCCGACGCGATTCCACTGATCAGTCCGCCGCCGCCGAACGGGACGAGCACGGTGTCGACGCCCTCGAGCGCGAGCGCGATCTCGAGCCCGATCGTTCCGTTGCCCTCGATGACCGCGGCGTCCGCGACGGGATGCACGAAGAGACGCGTCGCATCGACGCCCGCGATCCCGTCGAGCGGCTGCGCCAGGACGAGCGTGCGCCACCAGCGCTCGAACGAAACGGGGATCGTCCGCGCGCCGAGGTGCTCGATCGCGTCGAGCTTGGCGCGGGGCGCGTGATCCGGCACGACCACGTCACACGCGATCCCGAGCCGGCGCGCGTGCCACGCGACGCCCTGCGCCATGTTGCCCGCGCTCGACGTGACGACGCCGCGCGCGAGCTCGTCCGCGTCCGCCGACAGCATGCGGTTGCCCGCGCCGCGCAGCTTGAACGAGCCGATCGGTTGCAGGTTCTCGAGCTGGAGCCAAACGTCGCGTCCGCCGGCGTCGCCGCGGTAGGGGAGCAGCGGAACGCGCGCGATGTGACCGTCGAGCCGCGCGCGCGCGGCGCGGATCGCGTCGAGCGGGATGACCGTGGGCGCCGGCGCGCGCGACTCAAGCATCGCGCATCCCGCCGAGCGCCACCCGCGTTCCGATCCCCGCCGCCTCCGCGCGCGCGACCGCGAGCGCCGCGGCGGCGAGGTCCTCGACCGCGATACCGAGCGACTCGAAGAGCGTGATGTCGTCCGGCGACGTGCGACCGTCCGCGCGACCGAGCAGCACCGCGCCGAGCTCGCCGACGACGGCGTCGATGCGGCCCGGGATCAAGAGGTCGCCCGCCTCCTGCGCCGCCGACTCCAGGCTGTCGACGTAGACGCGCGCGCGCTCGATCGTGCGCGTGTCGACCTCGCGCGCGTCCGGCGTGCACGCGCCGACCGCGTTGACGTGGGCGCCGCGTGCGAGCCAGTCGCCGTGGAGGACGGGCTCGCGCGCGGACGTCGTCGCGCACACGATGTCCGCGCCCTCGACCGCGTCGCGCGCGCTGTCGACGGCGTCCACACGGATGCCGTGACGCGCCGACTCGCGCGAGGCGAAGCGCGCGCGCGCTTCGGCCGACGGGCTGAAGACGCGCACCTCGGTGATCGGGCGCACGGCGCGCATCGCCTCGAGGTGCGTGCGCGCCTGGACGCCCGAGCCGAGCAGCGCGAGCACCGTCGCGTCCTCGCGCGCGAGCGTACGCGTCGCGACGCCGCTCGCGGCGGCCGTGCGGATCGCGGTGACCTCGCTCCCGTCGAGGATCGCGAGCGGCGTACCGTGCGCGGGATCGAAGAGGAGCACGACACCCTGGTGCGTGTCGTACGGTGTGCCGTGGTTGCCCGGGTGCACGGTGACGACCTTGAGCCCGACGGCCTCGCCGCCCGCGGCGTCGACCGGCAGCGCGCCGGGCATCAGGCCGAGGATCCGGGGCGCGCCGTCGCGCTCGGGAAGGAAGAGCGGCCAGCGCAGCGGGTTGGTCGCGTCGCCGCGCGAGTACGCGGCGAGCGCGTCGGCGACGCGCTCGATGCACGCCGACATCGGAAGGGCCTCACGCACGTCTTCCGGCGTCAGGACCAGCGTCGACATCAGCCGCTCGCGCGCTTCTTCTTCGTCGCGGGCGCTTGGTCGAGCTCGACGCCGCGCTTCTGGAAGTACGCGGCGAGCGCCTTGCGGGTGTCCGTGAGCGCGCGGCGCAGAGCCGTCGCCTTCTCCTTGGTCGCGAGTTCGAGCGCCTTGTCGATGCCCTTCAGCACGGAGAGCGCGGCCTTGTGCGACGGCGACTCCTTGAGCTCGCTCGCCCGCTGGCGCGAGCGCACGCGGCGGATCTCGTCCTGCAGGTCGGCGATGATCTCGTCGGGGCTGCGCCGCTTGCGCTTGGCGACCTTCTTCTTCTTCTTGACCACGGGCGGCTAGCCGATGCCGAGCTCGTCCGCGTGCGGGCGGAGGGCGTCGATAAGGAACTGGATGTGTTCGCCGAGGTCGACGCCGAGCAGCTCGGCGCCGGTCGTGACCTCGTGTCGATCGACCTTGGCCGCGAAGCCCTTGTCCTTCAGCTTCTTCTTCACGCTCTTCGGCGCGAGCGTGTGCACGCCCTCGGGACGCACCAGGCAGCAGGCGCCGATGAAGCCGGTCAGCTCGTCGCAGGCGAGCAGCGCCTTGTCGAGCGTCGACTCGTACGGCACGCCCCACTGCGTGTAGTGCGCGGAGACGGCGTGCGCGATCTCGGGTTCACCGTTCTCCTCGAGCCACGCGACGATGCGCTTCGGGTGCTCCTCGGGCCACTGGTCGTAGTCCGCGTCGTGCAGCATCCCGGCGATGCCGTAGCGCTCGACGTCCGCCTCGCCGTCGCCGTAGCGCAGCGCTGCAGCGCGCATCACGATCTCGACCGACCGCGCGTGGCGGCGCAGCGCTTCGGAGGGCGTCCACTCGCAGAGCAGCGCCCACGCGTTCTCCCGCGTCAATGCCATGGGGAAGCGGGGCTAGTGGATGAAGAGGAGCTCGGTGTACTTCGGCAGCGGCCACAGTTCGTCGTCGACCAGGCACTCGAGCGCGTCCGCGCGCGAGCGCACGTCGTTCATCGCCGGGACGATCTTGTCGCGGGCGTAGATCGAAGTCGCGATCGGGTCCTCGCCGTTCTCCTCGCCGCGCGCCTGGACCGTCGTCAGCTCGGCGAGCGCCACGCGCAGCCGGTTGACGCCGTTCGCGACCTCGCCGAGCAGGCTCTCCTGATCCGACAGGTCGATCTTGCCCGACGCGGCGCGCGTGGCGTTGATCGAGTCGGCCAGGTTCTTCTGGTAGGCGATGCTCGCCGGGAGGAGCGCGGTCGACGCGATGTGGATCGCGGAGAGCGCCTCGACGTTGACGCGGTGTCCGTACGCCGAATAGAAGACGTTCGAACGCGCGATCGTCTCGCGCCGGTTGAGCACGCCGTACTTCTCGAACAGCTCGAGGTTCTTCTCGGAGGCGAATTGCGCCAGCGCGTCGGGCGTGTTCTTCAGGTTGAGCAGCCCGCGTCGCTCGGCCTCGCGCGTCCACTCGGAGCTGTAGTTGTCGCCGCTGAACAGGATGCGCTGATGCTTCGACAGCGTCTCGCGCACGATCTCCTGGATCGCGGCCGCCGTGTCGCCGCCGTTGGCGCGCTTCTCGATCTCGGTCGCGAGGAAGTCGAACGACTCGGCGACGATCGTGTTGATGACGATGTTCGGGTACGCGATCGTCTGACTGGAGCCGACGGCGCGCAGTTCGAACTTGTTGCCCGTGAACGCGAAGGGCGACGTGCGGTTGCGGTCGCTGGTGTCCATCGGGATGGACGGCAGCGTGTTGACGCCGAGCTTGATGTGGCCGCGCGTGTGGGACTTGGCGCTGGACCCGCCGATGAGCGCCTCGACGATCTCCTCGAGCTCGGCGCCGAGGAAGATCGACAGGATCGCCGGCGGGGCCTCGTTGGCACCCAGGCGGTGGTCGTTGCCGGCGCTCGCGATCGAGGCGCGCACGAGGTCCTGGTGCATGTCGACGGCGCGGATGATGGCCGTCAGGCACAGGATGAAGCGCAGGTTGTCGTGCGGCGTGTGCCCCGGGTCGAGCAGGTTCGATCCCGAGTCGTCGGCCATCGACCAGTTGTTGTGCTTGCCGCTGCCGTTGACGCCCTGGAACGGCTTCTCGTGCAACAGACACTTGAAGCCGTGCTTGCCGGCGGTCGACTCGAGCAGCTCCATCGTGAGCATGTTGTGGTCGACGGCGACGGACACGCTCTCGTAGAGCGGCGCCATCTCGAACTGGTGCGGTGCGACTTCGTTGTGGCGCGTCTTGACCGGCACGCTGAGTTCCCAGAGCTGACGCTCGAGGTCCATCATGAAGTTGAGCACGCGCTGCGGCGTCGTCGCGAAGTAGTGGTCCTCGAGTTCTTGGCCCTTGGGCGGCCGCGTGCCGAAGAGCGTGCGTCCGCCGCTGCGCAGATCGGGGCGCAGCTTGTACAGCTCGCGATCGATCAGGAAGTACTCCTGCTCGGGACCGACGGTCGCGTGGACGCGCTTGGGATGCTGATCGATCGCGGCGAGCAACCGGCGCGCCTGGTGATCGAGCGCCTGGGAGGAACGCAGCAGCGGCGTCTTCGTGTCGAGCGCTTCGCCCGTCCACGAACAGAAGGCGGTCGGGATGTAGAGCGTGACGCCGAACTCGGTCGAGCGGAGGAACGCGGGCGAGCTCGGATCCCACGCCGTGTAGCCGCGCGCCTCGAACGTGGCGCGGATGCCGCCGGACGGGAACGACGACGCGTCGGGCTCGCCCTTGATCAGCTCCTTGCCCGTGAACGAATGGATCGCGCCGCCCTCGGCGACGGGCGAGAGGAACGAGTCGTGTTTCTCCGCCGTCAGCCCGGTCATGGGCTGGAACCAGTGCGTGTAGTGCGTCGCGCCGCGCTCGACGGCCCAGTCCTTCATCGCGTCCGCGATGGCGTCGGCGATCTCGGGGTCGAGGTTTTCTCCCGCGTCGATCGTGCGGCGCAGCGCCTGGTACACGTCCGGCGTCAGCCGGCGACGTTGGACCGAGTCGTTGAAGACCTTGGAGCCGAAGATCTCGGGCAGCGAGGTCGGTCCAGCCTCAGGGGTGGGGGGAGCAAAGGCGGAGATGCTCTTGAGGGCAAGCTGGCGCGGCGTAGGGCTCATGGCTCCTAGAGGTGCGAAGTCGCGGGCGTCGGGGTGGAAAGGAGCGGCCGTCGGCGGTCGGATCAGGACCTTCGAGGACCTCGAAAGTGGAAGGTATCCTTCGCCTCGGAGCGTTCCAATCCGGCCGCGCGGAATTCGGCGCGGAAACTCGGGGAGAAGCGAAGTCGTTCGGCCGCGGCGTCCGGTGGTCGGACTCGATTCGCTTCGACAGGACCCGGGCAAAGCGCGAACGCGCGCACCCGGCTCGATAGAATGCCCCCGCTCGCGATGCCGGTCGATCCGGCGTGGCGTCGGGCGAGCAGTCGCTGGGGGCGGAGCGCAGAGGCGCGCCTGAGAGGAACCCCTCGTACCTGATCCGGGTCATGCCGGCGTAGGAAAGCAGACATGGAAACCAAGACACGCGAGACGTTCGAGACGAGCTTCCCGAGCTCCCACAAGATCCAGACCACGGTCGAGCACGGTGGGTTCACGCTCGACGTTCCCAAGCGCCGCATCCACCTGACCGGTGAGGAGCCGGCGCTCGACGTCTACGACTCCTCCGGGCCCCAGGGCTTCGACCCGCGCGAGGGGCTGCCCGCGCTCCGCGCTCCGTGGATCGCCGAGCGCACCGCGGACGACAACCGCTCGCAGATGCACTACGCCAGGCGCGGCGTCGTGACGCCCGAGATGGCGTACGTCGCCGAGCGCGAGGGCGTCGACCCCGAGTTCGTGCGCTCCGAGATCGCGCGCGGCCGCGCCATCCTGCCGGCCAACATCAAGCACCCGGAGCTCGAGCCGATGATCATCGGTCGCAACTTCCTGGTGAAGGTCAACTCGAACATCGGCAACTCGGCCGTGACGTCGTCGATCGAGGAAGAGGTCGAGAAGCTGCGCTGGTCCGTGCTGTGGGGCGCGGACACCGTGATGGACCTGTCGACCGGCACGGACATCCATGAGACGCGCGAGTGGATCCTGCGCAACTCGCCCGTGCCGATCGGCACGGTGCCGATCTACCAAGCGCTCGAGAAGGTGAACGGCGTCATCGAGGACCTGACCTTCGACATCTTCCTCGAGACGATCATCGAGCAGTGCGAGCAGGGCGTCGACTACTTCACGATCCACGCCGGCGTGCGCCTGCAGTACGTGCCGCTCACCGCCAAGCGCTTGACGGGCATCGTGTCACGCGGCGGCTCGATCATGGCCAAGTGGTGCCTATCGCATCACACCGAGAACTTCCTCTATACGAACTTCGAGAAGCTGTGCGAGGTGATGAAGCGCTACGACGTCTCTTTCAGCCTCGGCGACGGGCTGCGTCCGGGTTGCATCCAAGACGCGAACGACGCGGCGCAGTTCGGCGAGCTCGAGACGCTCGGCGAGCTGACGAAGATCGCGTGGGAGCACGACGTCCAGGTGATGATCGAGGGCCCCGGCCACGTGCCGATGCACAAGATCAAGGAGAACATGGACAAGCAGCTCGAGGTCTGCCACGAGGCGCCGTTCTACACGCTCGGCCCGCTCACGACCGACATCGCGCCGGGCTACGACCACATCACGTCGGCCATCGGCGCGGCGATGATCGGGTGGTGGGGGACGGCGATGCTGTGCTACGTCACGCCCAAGGAGCACCTCGGCCTGCCGAACAGGTCGGACGTGAAGGACGGCGTGATCGCGTACAAGATCGCGGCGCACGCGGCCGACCTCGCCAAGGGGCACAAGGGCGCGCAGGACTGGGACAACGCGCTGTCGAAGGCGCGCTTCGAGTTCCGCTGGGAGGACCAGTTCAACCTGGCGCTCGACCCGGTGACCGCACGCGCGTACCACGACGAGACGCTGCCGGCCCAGGGCGCCAAGGTCGCGCACTTCTGCTCGATGTGCGGCCCGCAGTTCTGCTCGATGAAGATCACCGAGGACGTGCGCAAGTACGCGCGCGAGCACGGCTTCGACGACGAGACGGCGCTCGACGCGGGCATGCGCGAGAAGAGCGAGGAGTTCGCCGCGACGGGCGGCGAGATCTACCGCGCGACGGAGTGAACCGGCGCGTCGACGGCCAGGCGTGCGGGATCGAGGGCGCGCGCGTGCGGCTCGTCCTCGCCGCGTAGGAGCGCGGCGGCGACGCGGCCGACCTCGGGGCCGCACGTCATGCCGTGCCCGCCGAGCCCGGCGACCCAGAAGAGCCCCGCGACCGACGGGTCGGGCCCGACGCAGAAGCGGTCGTCCGCGGTGAGCGTGCGCAGCCCGTGCCAGAAGTACGCCGCGCCCGCGCCGTCGAAGTCGGGGAGGTAACGCGCGGTCTTCTCCGCGATGAGCTCCTTCACCGCGGCGTCCGGTCCGCAGTCGTCGGGGTCGACGTCGGTCAGGTCGCAGGCGGAGAGCAGCAGCCCGCCGCTCTCGGGCCGGCAGTAGAAGCCGCCGTCCTCGCTCCACACGACCGGCAGGTCGCGGCGCGCGCGTTCGTCCGGCGCGGTGACCATGAGGTGCCGGCGCGTCGTGCGCAGGCGGACGCGCGAGCCTGCGGTACGGCCGAGCTTGTCCGCCCAGCCGCCGGCGGCGAGCACGACCGTCCGCGCTTCGATGCGGGTGCCGTCGTCGAGCCGCACGCCGACGACCGCGTCCGCTTCGCGCAGGAGCTCGGCGACGCGTGCGTTCGTGCGCACGACCGTGCCGGCGTTCCGCGCGCCCGACGCGAAGGCTTCGACGAGCGCCGCGACGTCGATGCGCCCCTCGTTCGGGAAGGATAGGCAGAGGTCCTGGGCGCGCAGTTCGGCGCCGACGTGGGGGGCGAGGCGCGCGACGTCGTCCGGGCCGAGCTCGCGCGCGTCGTGCCGCGCGTCCGTGGCGCGCACGGCGGCGCGCAGGCGATCGGCCGCCTCGCCGGACGCGAAGAGCAAGAGGCCGACGGGGTCGACGAGCGGCACGGGAGCGAAGCCGGCCGGCGGCTCGCGCAGGAACGCCGCGCTCGCGCGCGCGAGCTCCGACGTCACGGCATCTGCGGAAAACGTGCGCAGGATCGCCGCGTTCTGCGCCGACGCCATGCTCCCCAGCGTCGGCTCGCGCTCCAGCAAACAGGCGCGGCCCCCGGTCGTCCGTCCGAGGTGCCACGCCGTCGCGAGCCCGGCGATCCCGCCGCCGAGGATCAAGGTGTCGAAGCGCTCCATGCGGCACGCAGGTTAGCAGCTGCTCACCGCGGCCCGATGCTCGGTTCCCGTTTCCGACGCGCAGCGGGTCAGTCGGAGCGTGTCGAGGAAACGCGGATGCGCACCTCAACGGGAGTTGTGGTTTGGATCGTCAGGACGTGCAGGCTCTCGCAGAAGTACTCCCACTCGCCCGTTTCGGGGTTGATCCGCCACCCGTATCCGAACAACGCGAGTTCGCTCGACACGAGCTCGGGAAACGCCACTTCCAGCGCATTCGTCACGATCGCGGGAACCTGTTCGGCGGACGGCTCCCCCGTCACGGCCGCGCCGATCTCGTCGCGGATCGCGACAACGGTGGGATCGTACGGACTGGACAGCATCGAACTCGCTGTCGCGTGGACGACGTCGATGTCGAACGTCAAGTCTGCTGCGGACCGGGCAGCTGCGCTCCAAGGTGCGGATGCGATCAGCATCGAGGCGCCGAGTCCGAGCAGGGTTCCGCGCCGAGTGGGCGCACTTCGAGATAGTTTCCGATTCAAATGAGACCTCCGATGGGGCAGCCGTGAGGAGAGTCGGAGGGGGAAACGCTCTCGTTGCGCGTCTTTTAGGACGCGCCACGTCGCCCGTTCAATCGTCAGACGCGGCGCTGTTCGCAGTTTCTGCGGGCGCGATGTCGTCGAAGTATTCGTCGGGATGATCGGAACTCACGGCGACGCGAAACGTCGGAACGACCTGGTCCTTGACGACGAGGCGTCGGCGCAACGGGTTGTGTCCGAAGCTCATGCCTGACGGGTTCTCCGGCGTGCTCTCGTCGGCGAAGTACGTTCCGCTCCACGTGTTCTCCATCCACGCGACGTTGCTGACCCACTCGCGCTCGGGTTGGAGCACGCCGGAGGATCGGGCGACCATGAGCTCCTCGAGGGACGGAAGGCGTCCGCCAAGCCAACGGCAGTAGGCGCTCGCCGAGTCGATATCGACCCAGACGGCGTCGTCGAGCCCACGCGTCTCGTCGAAGACGACCGGCTCGCCGCCGCGTTCCTTCAGATACTCGTCGTACTCGGGCGATGCTTGGAAGTTCTCGAACTCGCGCCGCGTGACTTCATTGGGGGAGATCCGAAACGCGGTCGCATGGATCGAGCCGTAGTACTCGACCGTTGCCCTTGGCACCTCGAGCGCGTCTTCGAGGAAGTCGGGCGACACAGGGCGTAGGGTGATCGCGAGGGCGGGCGGCCAGACGTCGGACACGACGAAGCGCGATTCGAAGGCGAGCTCGGACGCATTCTCCTTCGCAGCGATGAACCGAAACGCGCCTTGGGGAGGACGCCGCGGATACGGACGCGCGACCGCGCGGTACTCCAGGAGGAACGGTGGCGAGCCCGACGGCGGAGGCTGGGCGATCTGCAGTTGATACCGCATCCCGTCGAGCTCGCCGGTGGATGGAAGAGTGAGGGTGCCCCGTGCGCGCTCGGCGACGTTGTATGGACAGTCCGGACACACGTCCTCCTCGATGAGGAACACGTAGCGCCAGCCCGCATCCTGCGTCTCGTTCATGCCCGGGTAGAACACGCCGCCGCGCATCTTCGGCTCGGGAGCGAGCTCGTCTTTGGAGCGGCGCACGAGCAGTCCGCCGAAGCGGTACGCGGCCGAGATCGCGCGCGACCACGCGTGCGTGACGCGATCCAACTCGGGAACCAGGGGGACCCCGAACACTCCGTGCCCGAGGCCCGCGTCGAACTCGTCCGCGCTCGCGATGAGGCGATTGAGCACGAGCCCCGACTGAGAGAACTCGTCGGGCGTGCGCAACTCGCTCGGATCGAGCTGGGCCAGCTCGTCGACGATGCGGTCCCTACGGGCGGTTACACCGCGGGCCCACATCGCGAACGAGGACGAGACGAGCAGGAACACCGCGCTGGCGGCGAGCGCTACGTTGCGGCGATTGCGGCGGAGCCAGAGCGCGGAGCGACGCGCAATCGACGGCGGTGCGACAGAGATTGGCCGGTGCGCGAGCCACGCGTCGAGGTCGTCGGCAAGCGCTTGAACCGACGGATAGCGATCGTTCGGCTCGCGCGCGAGGCCGTGCTCGATGATCGTCGCCAGCTCGACGGGCAGGTTTGCGACGCGGCGTCGCAGCTTGGGCGGCTCGCACTCGAGCACCGCCGCCGTCGTGAGTTGCGCCGTCCCCGCGTCGAACGGATTCTCGAGCGCGAGCAGCTCGTAGCACAGCGTGCTGAGCGAGAACTGATCGGAGCGCGGGTCGGCGCCGGTCTGGTTCGCCTCGACCTGCTCGGGCGCGACGTAGGCCGCCGAACCGATCAGCTGTTGGGTGATGCGAGTCTGCGACTCGCCCTCGCCGCCCTCGAGGTGCGCGAGTCCGAAGTCGATCAACTTCGGGACGCCGGCGCCGTCGAAGACCACGTTCTCGGGCTTCACGTCGCGGTGGATCACGCCGCGGTTGTGGCAGTAGGCGAGGGCGGACGCGATTTGCCACATGCAGCGGGCGCGGGCGCGGTGGCCGGTCAGCTCGATCGCGATGCGGCGCGCGTCGGACGGCTCGCTATCGTCGAACTCGTGCGTCCCGAGCTGGACGCGGCGCAGCTCGAACACGACCTGGGCGAGCGACGGACCGGTCAGGTGTTCGACGGCGACGTAGTCGAAGCCGTCCGCGTGTCCGACCTCGAAGACGCGGACGACGCCCTCGTGCTCGAGCACCGCGAGCGAGCGCGCCTCGTTCAGCACCCAGGCGCGCTCGCGCCGATCGGGGACCAGGTTCTTGTCGAGCACCTTGAGCGCGACCTGCCGGTCGAGGTTCGGGTCGCGCGCCAGGTAGACGCGCGCGATGCCGCCGGAGCCGAGCCGGTGCAGGATCTCGAAGCGGCCGAGCGTCGCCGGCAGCTCGTCACGATGGTCGAGGTCGGTCGAGAGCGCGCTCAGCTCGTCGAAGACGCGGATGCGATCGAGCAACTCGTCCTGCGCCGCGCCGGCGCGCGCGAGCAGGCCATCGACGTCCGGCTGCTCCGCGCGGTCCTTCGCCGAACGGTACTCGTCGAACAGCCGCGTCACCCGTGTGTCGCTCGGTTTCTCCTCGCCCTGGGCGCCCATGGCAGAGGTCAGTCGACGATCCTCGTGAGTCTGGCGATCGCACGGTCGAATCGTTCACTCGCGAGCTTCCGCGAGCAGCCGACGAGTTTGCCGATCTCCTCCCATTCCATGCCCTCGAAGATGCGCATCGAGATCAGGTCCTGGTCGTCGTCGGAGAGGCGCACCATCTTCGCCAGCACGTCACCCTTCTCCTCGACCTCGGCGAGCACCTGGCTCGCCGAGCGCGAACGCGCGGCGGCGTCGGCGAGCGCGGCCGCGCTCTTCTCCTCGGACGCGCGCAGCTCGGACGAGTCGCGCCGCTGGACCAGGCTGTAGAACTGGTGGATGACGATCCGCCGCATCCACCTGCGCAGGCTTCCTTCGCCGCGGTACTCGAACGTGTCGATCTTGGCCCACGCCTTCGAGAACGCCTCTTGCAACACGTCTTCGGCGTCGAAGCGTCGGCTCTGCTTGCCCTTCATCCGACTCGCGACCAGGACGATGAGCATGCGCTCGTAGCGCTCGTACAACACGCGCCATGCGGCGTCCCGCCCGCTTCGCGCGGACTCAAGCAGGAACTTCGTGTCCTGGCTCGAGAACTCCGAGCTGTCCGGGGGGGAGAGGGGCGCGGTCAAAGGGATCGAGGCTCCGTCTCGCCTCACCCGTTAACTACCCGCGCGCCACCGAAAGTCGCCAGACCAATCCGATAAACGTCGAGACCGACGCGCCGCCTCAACGCCCGAGCCAGCGCTGCGTGATCCCGCGCAGCGAGGCGAGGGTCACGGCGCCGTTCCCGAGGACGAGATCGTGGAAGTCGGGATAGGAGAAGCGCTCGCCGAGCGTCTCGCGCGCCTGGTCGCGCAGCGCGAGGAGCTCGCGCTGGCCGATCTTGTAGGCGAGTGCCTGCCCCGGCCACGCGATGGTGCGATCGATCTCGTTCTCGACGTTGTTGTGCGCGAGCAGCGTGTTCTCGAACAGATAGTCGATTGCGCGCTCGCGGCTCCAACCGAAGGCGTGCATGCCCGTGTCGACCACGAGTCGGCACGCGCGCCACGCGTCGAACGACAGGACGCCGAGGCGGTCCGTGTCGCCGGAGTAGAGCCCCATCTCGTCGCTCAGCCGCTCGGTGTAGAGCGCCCAGCCCTCGACGAACGCCGTCGTGCCGCCGTGGCGACGGAAGAGCGGCAGGTTCTCGAGTTCCTGCGCGATCGCGATCTGCAGGTGGTGCCCGGGGATCGCTTCGTGGTACGCGAGCACCTCGGCCTCGTAGCGCGGGCGCGTCTCGGGCGCGTACGTGTTGATGTAGTAGCGCCCCGGGCGCGATCCGTCGGCGGACGGCTCGCGGTAGTACGCGATGGTCGTGTTCTTCTCCTCGTGCGGAGCGACGCGGACGACCTCGCACGACGCGAGCGGCAGCGTCCCGAAGTACGCGGGCACCTTCGCGCGCGCGGCAGCGAGCGCGTTGACCGCCTTCCGCTCGACCTCATCGCGCGTCGTGAAGTGCAACTCCGCCGAGTGGCGCAGACGCTCTTGGATCTGCGCGACGTCGCGCGTTCCGAACACGCGCTCGCCGAGCGTCGCGATCTCGCCGCGGATGCGCGCTACCTCCTCGAGTCCGAAGTCGTGGATCGCCTGCGGGTCGCACTCGTCGTACGGCAGCGACGTGTGGTTGCGGATCAGCGTGCGGTACGCGGCCGCGCCGCCGGGCAGGCTCGCGAGGCCGGGGCGTTCGTCACCACGCGCGACGGGCAGGATCTGGTCGCGCAAGAGGTCGCGGTAGGCCTCGAGCGCCGGATAGACGTGATCCTCGACCGTGGTCAGCACCGAGTACAGGAACTCGCCGCGCTCGTCGGGCGACAGCGGATCGTCCGCGGCGGGCAGCAGCACGCGCGTTCCGATCGCGAGTCGCGCGCCGTCCAGGAGGTGCTTGTTGATCTTGCGCAGCTCGAGCTGGCGGCGCGCGTCGCCGTACTCCGCGTGCGCGATCTCGGCCACGCTCTCGCCCGGCGGCAACGGGGTCCAGCGCCCGCCGCCCGTCGCGATCGTGACGAGCGGGCTGTCCATCGGCTCGACCGCCAGGATGTCGTCGAGCTGCGCGACGGTCTTGCGTACCGCGCTGGCCGGCGCGACCTGACCGCGCGAGCGACCGTAGGCGAGGTTGTTGCCCGCCTGACGCAGGTACGAGTCGAACTTGCCCCAGCGCCGCACGAGCTCGCCGCGTTCGCCGCGCGTCGCGATCGGCTGGACCGCGGTCAGGTTCAGGATCTGGATGTGCGGTCCCTCGAGCGGATCGACCGTCCACGCGTCCATGCCGAGCTCGAGCACCGCGATGCGGTTGTCGAGTTCCTGCAGCAGCAGCTCGCGCGTCAGCAGATCGGCGTCGTCGAGCAGCCCCGCGTCGACGGCGAGCGTGCGGTAGCGCAGCTCGCCGAGCGCGTCGAGCCGCGCCTGCCGCGTGCGCTCGGCGGTGAGCGGGATGTTCGCGTTGTAGCGCGGGTCGCCGAGGTAGGTCGCGCGGAACGGATCGCGACGCAGCTCTTCCTCCCAATAGTCGGTGCACACTTCCGCGAGCCCCGCGTCGCGCACGCCCGCCGCAGCGTCGCTCCACAGGTCGAAGCGGTCGGGGGACGGCGCGAAGCCGACGTTCTCGCAGGCGGGGAGGACGAGCGCCAGCGCGCCGAGCGCGACGGACAGGGGCAGGCGGCAGGACTTCGTTCGCGACGGTTTCATGGCGGTTTCCCGGTGTGCTGGAGGGCGCAGCGCGATTCTAGCCCGGATCATTCATGACGCTTCACCGAGATCGACGCAGCTACGCGGAAACCGCGCGCGTCGTCAGGAGCCCGCGCGCAGGTCGAGCACGCGCGCGAGCGCGCAGACGACCAGGCTGTGATTGATCTCGCCCTCGAGCACTTCGCGCCGCACCTCGTCTTCGTCGAGCAGCACGACCTCGATGTCCTCACCCGGATCGAGCTCGAGCGCGTGGGTGCGCCGCGCGTCCTGCGCGAGGAACTGCAGGCACAGGTTGGACTGGAACGCGGGGTTGGGCTCGATCGTCGCGAGCAGCGACCACGCGTCCGACGTGTAGCCGGTCTCCTCGCGCAGCTCGCGACGCGCCGCCGCGAGGGGAGCCTCGCCCGGATCGACGAGTCCGCCGGGGACCTCGGTCGTGACGCGCTCGGTGCCGAAGCGAAACTGGCGCACGAGCACGACGCGCCGCTCGGGGGTCAGCGCGACGACGTTGACCCAGGTCGGCGCATCGATCACGACGCGCCGCAGCGGCTCTTTGGTCTGCGGATGCTCGAGCGTGTCGAAGCGCGCCGTGCCGATGATCAGCTCGGGACCGGGCTCGGTGCCGAGCTTCTTCCAGGGGAGCGGTGTACGCATACGCCGCACTCTACCGAGCGCGGCCGGCCGAGGGGAGCCGCGCAAGTTGTTCGTGAACCGTGCGCGCGAGGCGCGACTCGACGCGGCGCGGAGTATGTTGCTCCGCGTGGACGTGCGAAGCGAGTGAACGCGGCGTTGGAGCAGCGGCGTCGAACCGAGGGGCTCGTCGCCCTCGTCGTCGCGCAGATCGCGTTCGGCGGTTTCCCGATCTTCGTCAAGCTCTCCGTCGACGGAGGCGCGGGGTTCTCACCGCGCGCGATCGTCGTGTGGCGCATCGTCGGCGCCGCGCTGATCCTCACGCTGATCGCGCTGCTGCGGCATCGGAAAGCGTTCTGGCCCGCGCGCTCGGACTGGAGCCGGCTGTTCGCGTGCTCGCTCTTCGGGATCGTGGTCAACCAGATCTGCGCCGTCGAGGGGACGTCGCGCACGCGCGCGATTCACGCGGCGATGCTCTTCACGACGATTCCGATCTTCACCTACGCGGTCGCGCTCGTCGCGCGCCAGGAGCGCATGTCCCTGCGGCGGGCGAGCGGCATCGTGCTCGCGCTCGCCGGCGCCATGCTGCTCGTGCTCGGCCGCTTCGACGAGGTGGGAGGCGAGCCGGCGTCGGCGCCCGTCTTCGGCGGGTTCCTGATCGTCGTGAACTGTCTGTCGTACGCGGTCTTTCTCGTGATCGCGCGCCCGTTGCTCGCACGCCTGCCGACGCTGGTCGTCCTGATGTGGGCGTTCCTGCTGTCGCTCTGGATCGTGCCCGTGCTCGTCTACTGGAACGGCGGCACTCCGCTCTGGTTACCCGAGGCGTCGACGCGCGCGCTGGTCGGCATGGTGTCGATCGTCTTGGTCTCGACGATCCTCGGCTACCTGATCAACACCTACGCGCTCGCGCGCGTGTCCGCGTCGACGACGGCGGTGTTCGTGTACGTGCAGCCGCTGTTCGCGATCGTGGCCGCGTGGCTCGTGCTCGGCGAAGGCGTCGGGCTCGACGTCGTGCTGTCGGCGGCGCTCCTATTCTCCGGAATCGCGCTGGTGGTACGCCGCGTCGATCGGCGCGCCGCTTGACGCGCGCGCGGAGGCGTCCGCCGCGCGCACCGAATCGATCGGCCGGTGGTCCCAGGCCGAGCGCGGGACGAGCGAGTCGATGTGTTGCTTCGCCGGCCGCGTCTGCCACTCCTCGCGCCACGCGCGGTGCACCTCGTCGTCCGGGAACGACTCGTCCGGTCCATACGGATAGCCGCTCATCCCGTGGAAGGGCAGCGGCTCGACGTTGAGCGCCTCGATCGTGTTCGGGTCGCGGTCCTTGGCCCAGCCGTCGAAGAACACGAGGTAGTCGCGGCGCCAGCCCTCCTTCAGCGGCGGAACGCCCGACGCGTCGAAGCGCAGCGTGAGCGCGTCGCCCGCACCGAGCACGCACAAGAGATCGTCGACCTCGGTGACGAGCGGCAGCGTGTCGCCGAAGCGCGTGTACATGCCGGGGTGCTGGTTCCAGCGCGGCAGGTCGGCGACCTGGTCCCAGTCGAACCATTCGAGCCCGAAGTCACCGTGGGTGACGATCGGCTCGCTGAAGCCGCGGTCCCACAGATGCGCCGAGTTCGGATCGATCGACGTCGTGACGATCGGCGCATCGTCGGCGTCCACCGCGAGGCGGATCGAATCCCAGTACAGGCGCAGCGTCGAGTGGATGCGCATGCGCGGGTCGTCGCGGTTCACGAGGTCGGTCACGTCGACGACCATCGTCTTCAGCTTGCCGGCCGGGAATCCGAGCGGCGGACCCGTATCGCGCCAACCGCCGTTCCCGTCCGGGACCTGCAGCATCGGCGGTACGAAGGCGTGCACGGGGTGGCGGGCGGCGGCCATGTTCACGCTCGCGTCCGTCCAGAACAGCCAGCCGTTCATGAGCAGGCGCAGCTCCTTGGCCGACCGGAAGCGCTCGGCGTCGAAGGTGAGCTCGAGCGTGTGCGGAGTGGCGAGGCCCTGGAACGGACCTCCGATCGGATCGAACGGCGCCGCGAGGTCGTCGTCGTTCGCGCCGAGCTCCTGGGTCCAATCGCGCCCGCGGTCGTCGGTCACCGACAACGGCACGAGCGGATCCTTCACCGTGTGCACGTGCGCCTCGGGGAACGGCGGGAACGTGAAGCGCTCGTTCGGGAAGATCTCCGTGTCCGCGGGGTGGTCGATGACGTCGAGGCGGACTCGGTCGAGGTACGTGACTTCGCGCAGCTCCTCGGTCAGCACCATCTCGTAAACGCCGTCCTTCGGAACGAGCTGCTCGCCGCGCACGAGCACGTACTCGTCGTGGTCCGGCGGAACGATCATCCCCGGCGCCATCGGCAAACCGAGCGGCGTGATGCCGAGCACGTCGGTGATGTATTCATAGGTCGTGCCGTTCCAGGTATAGAGGAAGGGGCACGAGCCGACGGGGCCCTTGCGCCCCCAGAACTGGAGCGACGCCGCGACCGGCAGGTCGAAGTGCCACTGCTGCGTGCCGTTCGGCCACGTCACCTTGACGAAGTCGATCGCGTCCGCGCCGCCGAAGCCGACCAAGCCGTCGTCGCCGCGCCAGTACACGCGGCGATAGTTGCGTCCGTCGCGCAGCTCGACGATCGCACCGATGCCGTAGGAGTTGTTCTTGTAGCCCATCAGGTCGAAGCGCAGCGCGCTGCCTACGCCGTCGGCGCGCAGCACGTGCACGCCGAGCGCGCTCGTGTGCACGACGTCGAAGTCGCGGTCGTCGTCCACGTCGGCCACCTGGAGCGAGGCCGCCCCCGCGGGCTTCGCGTCACCGAACGCGCGCGCCAGGTCGAACGCGACGCCGCCGTTCTCGAAGCCCGGTGCGAGCAGTCCCGCGACACCCACGCCGTCCGCGGGCCACAGCAGGTCCGTCGTTCCGTCGAGGTCGAGGTCGACCACGACCGGCTCGCCGGTCGGCGCGGCGGCGATCGGCCAGGACAGGGGATCGAGCCACACGCCGGCGATCGTCTGGCGGTGGATCGTCACCTGCGAGTCGGTGAACACCGCGAAGTCGGGCCAGCTCGTTCCGTCGAAGTCGGCGACGGCGACGCGCCCGGCGCCCATCGCGGGCAGGCGGTCCGTCGCGTCGACGAACTCCGCGCCGCGCGTGTCGTCGAGCAGGCGCACGCCCTGCGCGCCGACGAGCACGATGTCGACGTCCTGGTCCGCGTCCACGTCCTCGGTGATCGCGCGGTACGACCCACTCGGGAACGGGAAGGTCGCGGAAACGTCCGTCAGCGTTCCGGCGACGATCGGCTCGGCGTTGGGCGCGGTGAGCGCGTCCGTGAGCGCGGTGGCTTCCGCGGCATCGACGTCGAAGCCGTCGTTGCGCAGGGCGTGCAGCCCGTCCTCGAAGGACGCGATCACGTCGAGGTCGCCGTCGTGATCGAAGTCGACCGGCCGGATGCGTCCGGCCGCGGGCGTCTTGGTCACGAGCAACGCGGTGTCGTCGAGCGACCATTCGCCGCCGATGTTTTCGAGCAGCCGCAGCTCGTTCGTCCCCGCGGTTTCGAGCAGCACGAGCAGGTCGAGGTCGCGGTCGCCGGAACGCGTGGCGGACGCGTCGTCGGTGTCGTCGCGGCCGCGGTTCTCGCGGTCGAACGGCACGGCGTCGTACACGTTGCCCTCGAGCAGCGTGCGCGCGCCGCTCCACGCGCCGTCGGCGGCGCTCTCGAACTGCCGCACGCCGTTCGGACCGAAGGTGACGAGCGAGCGCGCCGTCGGCGTCCACGCCCAGTGTTCTTCCTGCGGCTGCCCCGTCGCCGCGCCGACGTCCTGCGTCCACGCACCGCGCGACAGGCGCACGGCGAAGGCGCCGCGGATCGACGCCGTGTTCGGCGTGAGCTGCGCGGTGTAGGCGGTCGTCGCGCTCGGCGTCGCGAAGCGCGGCGCGCCGGGCGACGCGGGCGTGACCTGTCCGAGCGTGCCCGCCTGGAACTCGGGCTCGCCCGGCGACTTGATGCCGCGCGCGTCGTACTCCTGATACTCGGCCCAGTAGGGGCCGGCTTCCTCGCGCCGACCGCTCTGGTTCAGCACCGTGCCCATGCGGTACAGCGCGAACACGCGCCAGTCGGCCGTGAACTTGGCGGGGATGTCGAGCGCCTTGCGAAACCCGCGCTCGGCACCTTCGATGTCGCCGAGGTCGGCGCGGACGTTGGCGATGAGGAGCTCGACCAGGAAGTCGTCCGGACGCTGCTTCTGGAGCTCGAGCAGGATCGCCAGCGCCGCATCGTTCTCGTAGTCCGCGCGCGCGAGGCGCGCCTTGCACCAGAGCAGGACGGGGTTTTCGGGCTCGATCTTCTCGGCGCGATCGAGGAAGCGCTTGGCCGCATCGACGCTGCCCGCTTCGGTGTCCGAGAGCTCGACGCACGCCATGCGCAGCAGATCCTCGGCCGCGGCGTTCTTGCGCTCGACGAGCGGCAGGAGCGCCTGGCGCGCGCCGCTCCAGTTGCGGTCCGCCCACGTGGCGCAGTCCGCGGCGCGATCGCGGGCGAGCAGCGTCTCGACGGACGAATCCTCTTCCGGCGGGCCGTCGTCGCCGCATCCGGCGAGAGGCAGCGCGAACGCGACGAGCGCCAACGCGGCGCCGAGGCGCGCGTACGTCGCGCGCGACGCCGGGGCGGATTCGGGGGCCGAAACTTCGATGGACGGAAGCTCCATTCTTGCGCTCATTCGGTCGATCTCCGGGGTCGTGCGGGCGCGTCCACACGGCGTTCGCGCCCTCGTTCGCGCTACACTCTACGGACCACCCGCGCCCGTGCGAACGCAATCGACCCCCATATGAGATTCCAATCCCGACGCGCCCTCGGTCTCGCGCTCCTCGCCCTGGGAACGCTCGCCGGCTGCTCTTCCGATGAAGAAGACGGCGGCGCGTCGAGCGACGTCGCGAGCGACGCAGCCTCGGATGCGGACGTCGGCGAGCTGCCCGCGACGATCGCGGTCGAGGCGCCGTCCACGCCGATCGTCGACATGGCGACGGTCGAGGACCTTTCCGAGGCGGTGGCCAACCGCTTCATCGACTTCTCCGACAAGCTCCGCCGCCGCAGCTTCCACGAGGCGCGCGCGTGGGTCAGCCCGCACTTCGCCGGGCACTCGTTCGCCGGACTCGACGTGGCGGAGGAGAAGCGCCTGCCGCTCGATTCGAAACACGTGGAGTACGACGCGTCGACGGCACCCGTCGTCGGACGCACCGGCTTCTTGGATTCGATCGCCGCGTGGATCGGCGATTGGGAGCGCATCGAGACGGTGGTCTGGAAGGTCAAGGGCGCCGAGTTCCAGACCGGCTTCCCGGCGTGGGGCAAGGTGCACTTCCGCTTGACGATGCTCGGCAGCGACGGGGACGGCGGACCGCTGTCGTTCGTCGCCTGGGGCGACGGGCGCGTCGAGCAGGAGAACGGCGCGTGGATGCTCGCGGGGTTCGAACTCGAGTCCCTCGCCAGCGCGTCGCGCTCCTCGTTCCTGTTCACCGACGTCGCGACGTCGAGCGGCGTCGCGCACGCCGGCATCCGCTTCGGCAGCCCGGGCAACGCGAGCTTCGCGTGGAACGGCGCGGCCGGCGGCGACGTCGACGGGGACGGCCTGTGGGACCTCTTCGTGCCGAGCTCGCCGAACAACTTCCTTTATATGGGGAAGGAAGCGGCCGGCTCGGACGGCGCCCCGCGCGTCGCGACGTTCAAGGACGAGGCCGCCGCGCGCGGCGTCCAGTCGCCCGCGGGCGGCACCGGCGCCGTGTTCTTCGACTACGACAACGACGGCGACCAGGACCTGGCGCTCGCCGGCGTTGGCTGGGACCGCGGCGGTGATCGGCTGCGCCTCTGGCGCAACGACGGCAAGGGGCACTTCGAGGAGGTCGGTGAGCAGCTCGGCTTCTCGGCCAAGTGCCACGGCTTCGCGCTGGTCGCCTTCGACGCCGAGGGCGACGGCTACCTCGACCTCTTCGTCAGCAACTACGGACGCGTCGAGTCCGAACCGAACAACTCGTGGATCCAGGCGACGAACGGCACGCCCGATCGCTTCTTCACGAACGAAGGCGGCAAGCACTTCCGCGACGTGTCCGCTGAGCGCGGCTTCGCGGACGAGAACGGTTGGAGCTACGCGGCCGCCGCCGCGGACTACGACCGCGACGGCGACATGGATCTGTACGTCGCGAACGACTACGGACGCAACGCGCTGTGGATCAACGACGGCAAGGGCAGCTTCACCGACCTCGCCGAGGCGGACGAGGTGGCCGACCTCGGCAACGGCATGGGGTGCGCGTGGGGCGACATCGACAACGACGGCGTGCTCGATCTCTACGTGTCGAACATGTCGTCCACGGCCGGCAACCGCATCCTGAAGCGCCTCGCGCAGAAGAACGACACGTGGAACCGGTTGAAGAAGCTCGCGGCCGGCAACTCGATCTTCCTCGCGCGCTCCGGGAACGAAGACGCGGGCGTCACGTTCGAGCGCTCGGCCTCGAGCCGCGGCGGCACCGGTGGGAGCTGGGCCTGGTCGCCCGCGATCTTCGACCTGAACCTCGACGGGCGCCTCGACCTCTATTGCTGCAGCGGCTTCGTCACGGGCGACACGCCCGCGGACACATGAAGCACCTATTGGCGCCACGTGGTGGCGTCGGAAGCGGATGTCGAAGTCGAAGAGAGCCTGACGTCGAAGCAGAACGTCAACTCGTCCACCTACGTCTCGTTCCACAACGCGCAGATCTTCGAGCAGGGCATGTCGTTCAGCGGCAACGAGCGCAACAAGGTCTGGATCAACGACGGCGACTCGTTCGCCGACCTCTCGGACCTGTCCGGTGCCGACTCACCGAACGATTCGCGCGCGACGATCGCCGCGGACTTCGACGACGACGGTGATGTCGACCTCTTCGTCCACTCGATCCAACGCGAGCGCCACGCGCTTTACCGCAACGACGCGCTCGTTGCGGGCAGCAAGAACGCGGGTTTTCTCAAGCTGCGCGTGCGCGCCACGAGCGGGCAGTACGAGGGCATCGGCGCGATCGTCACCGTCGACGGACCGGCGGGCAAGACGTCGCAGGTCCTGTCGCGCGGCGCGGGCTTCCTGTCGTGCCAGGTGCCCGAGCTCGTGTTCGGGCTCGGCGCGCTCGAGGGCGCGCACGTGGAGGTCTTCTGGCCCGGCGGCAAGACCGAGTCGTTCGGCGAGCTGGCGGCCGGCACGCGCGCGACGCTGGTCGAGGGCACGGGCGAGGCCGAGGCGCTCGCCGCGCGCCCGCGCATGTTCCTCGATCCGCTGCCGCCCGGCGTGCAGCTCGACGAGGGTGCGCTGATGCCGAAGCTGGCGGTCGTCGGTAGCGACGGCAAGCCGACCGTGCTCGACGTCGTCGCGCTCGCAGACGGCAAGAACGTGCTGCTCAACCTGTGGTCGAGCTCGTGCGCGCCGTGCGTGAAGGAACTCCCGTTGCTCCAGTCGCGCGAGGCCAGCGGCGAGGTGCGTGTGATCACGCTCAGCGTCGACGTGCCCGGCGACTTCGAGCGCGCGCGCAAGGTCCTCGCCCAGCGCGACACGACCTTCCCCGCGTTCTATCTGCCCGACGTCGGCGCGATCGCGCCCGAGTCCGGCGTGCAACCGGTGGAGACCGTGATCGACCTCGCGCGGCTGAAGCTGCCGACCACGATCGGCCTGGACAAGGACGGCCGCGTGCAAACGATTCTGCAAGGGCCGCTCACCGACTGAGCCTCGCGATGACATCCGAACAAAGAACCTCACGCGGCGCGATCGTCGTCGGAGCCAGCTCCGGCATGGGAGCCGCGCTCGTCAAACGCCTCGCGAACGACGGGTGGAACGTCGCCGCCCTCGCGCGCCGCCAGGACGCGCTCGACGAGCTCGCCGCCGCGTGCGCCGAAGCGCCGGGGCGCGTGGTCGTGCGCGCGCACGACGTGCACGACGTCGCCGACGTGCCGGACCTGTTCGAGGAACTCGTGCGCGAGCTCGGCGGCCTGGACATGATCCTGTACGCCGCCGGCGTGATGCCCGCGATCGGCGAGCAGGAGTACGACACGGTGAAGGACCTCGACATGCTCGCCGTGAACACCTCGGGCTGCATCGCGTGGTGCAACCCGGCGGCGGACCTGTTCCGCACGCAGCGGCGCGGCACGATCGTCGGCATCTCGTCGATCGCCGGCGACCGCGGGCGCAAGGGCAACCCGGTGTACTGCACGTCGAAGGCGGCGATGAACACGTACCTCGAGGCTTTGCGCAACCGGCTCGGCGACTTCGGCGTGCACGTGTGCACGATCCGTCCGGGCTTCATCGACACGGCGATGACGAAGGGCATGGACGGGCTCTTCTGGCTGATCAGCGCGGACGAGGCGGCGAAGCGCATTCTGAGCGCGGCGCGCAGCAAGGCCAACGTGCGCTACGTCCCGTTCCGTTGGCTGTGGGTCGGGCTCGTGATCCGGCACATTCCGTCCTTCCTCTTCCGTCGCATGACGATCTGATGACGGCGGCGGCGCGCAGGACCGATCGGGGAGACGTCGAGCACGGCTACCGCTACGTCGAGGCGTGGGGGATGGCCGAGGGCGCGTACGGTCGCGTGTTCCTGCCGCGCAACGTCGAGCAGATCCGCGCGGCGCTGCTGCATGCGCGCGCGGCGAAGGTTCCGATTGGACTGCGCGGCACGGGCAACAGCTACGGCGACGCCAGCATGAACTCGGACGGGTTCGTGCTCGACATCAGCCGCATGAATCGGATCCTCGACTTCGACGCTGAGACGGGCATCGCCGAACTCGAGGCGGGCGTCACTGTGCGCGACCTGTGGCGCCACATCCTGCCGCTCGGCTGGTGGCCGCGCGTCGTGTCGGGCACGAGCTTCCCGAGCATGGCCGGCATCGCCGCCATGAACATCCACGGCAAGAACAACTTCGCGGTGGGCACGGTGGGGGACGCGATCCTCGAGTTCGACCTCGTGCTGCCGAACGGCGAGCTGCGCACCTGCTCGCGCGAGGAAAACGCGGACCTCTTCCACGCGGCCATCGGCGGCTTCGGGATGCTCGGCGTCTTCAGCCGCATCAAGCTCCAGACCAAGCGCATCCATTCGGGCAACCTGCGCGTGCACGCGCACGCGAACCGCGACCTGCGCGAGCTGATGGACTACTTCGAGGAGCACAAGGGCTCCGCCGACTATCTCGTCGCGTGGATCGACTGCTTCGCGAAGGGCGACGCGCTCGGCCGCGGCGCGATCCACCGCGCGAACTACTTGAAGGAAGGCGAGGACGAGCACCCGGAGCGCACGCTCACGCTCGCGCACCAGGACGTGAAGCCCAACCTCTTCGGCGTCTTCCCGAAGTCCGAGCTGTGGCGCCCGCTGCGCCTCTTGAACAACGATCCGGGCTTCCGCTTCGTGAACACGGTCAAGTACCACACCGGCCGCCTCGAAGCGCTCCAGGAACCGCACACGTGGACGCACAACGAGTTCTCGTTCCTGCTCGACTACATCCCGAACTGGAAGTGGTCCTACGGCCGGCGCCCGGGCTACGGCCTGATCCAGTTCCAGCCCTTCGTCCCGAACGACGCCGCGCACGACGTCTACTGCGAGATCCTGCGGCGCAACCAGGCCGCCGGCTTCGTGCCCTACCTCGGCGTCTTCAAGCGCCACCGCCCCGACCCGTTCTGGCTGACGCACGCCGTCGACGGCTGGAGCTTCGCGATGGACTTCAAGGTGACGCCGCGAACGCGCGACGCGCTGTGGAAGCACTGCGCCGAGCTGATCGAGCTCGTCCTCGACGCCGGCGGCAAGTTCTACTTCGCCAAGGACCTGGTCCTCCCGGCCGGCGTCGCCGAGCGCATGTTCCCCGCGGACAAGCTCGAAGCCTTCGTGAGGCTGAAGCGCGAGCTCGACCCGGACGAGCTGCTGCAGACCGATCTGTGGCGCCGCGTGTTCGCGGGCGTGCGCTGAGTCCAACGCGCCCCGCGTCCCCTTTGCGCGGCGCGGGGTTCGCGTTGCACTCGATGGCATTCTCGGGCCGCTGCCCGACGCACGACGGGGTCGCATAAGACAAAAAGTCTTTTCTTGAACCCGCGAGCGCGGGCACGGACTAGCGTGGAGGATCGAGGCCACAAGCGGCGCCACGCGCGCCCAAGGGGTGAGGGATGGACCAGTTCGCAGTCTTCCTACTCGGTACCCCGTTCGCCTTCGGGGGGGGGGAGCCTTCGCCCAGCAGCCCGGTAACTTCACGCCGGGCACGTGCTGTCCCCAAGGGGGCGTCCGGACCCTGTTGCATCGGTCAATGGAGCGGACCGTACGACGTCGGCATCAGTTGCCCGGGGCCTTTTCAACAGCCCGTGGGCACGCCTCCGGCGGGGTTCAACTGCGACGCAGCGGGTGGCCCCGGCTCGTACTGGGACGAGATCGCGCACGCCGTTCTACTGCTGTGGGGCGCGTTCTGGCCCGAAGACCCGACCGACCCGACCGGGCCGCAGGTGAACCTCGGAGGGAAGGCCCTCGTGTGGACGGAGTGGGACGACACGACGGTCGCACGAGTGAACTCGTCGACACGTTGACTGGAGGCGGGTTGCCGGAGTCGCAGTTCGGTCGAGCTCTCGTGGTTGCGGGTGACGTCAACGGCAACGGTACGCGGGATCTGATCATCGGCGGGTACCCGGCGCGCCTCCACGTCGTCGATGGCGCGACCCGCGAGACGATCTACACACTCGTCGGAAACACCGACCGCTTCATCCGAAGCGACGTCGATTGGACGGGGGACGGCGTTCCCGAACTCCTCATCAACACTCTGATTGACAGGTCCCTCGTCTCGGGCGCCGCGATCGGTACGAGCGTGATCGGTCGTGGCTGCGCGCGGTCGGGCGAGGAGGTTCCGCGCATCGGATCCTCAGGCCCGGCGCACCTGAACGAGGACTTCCGCGTGCATCTGTCGGGTGTGGAGCCCGACGACAGAGCGCTGCTGCTCATCGGATCGCCCGGCGCCGCCTTGTTCGGCGAGCCCATCGCGCGCGCGCCGTGGGACTGCGCGATCGGGGTGGCCGTGCAGGATTGGATGCGCGCCGAGGTCGAGACGGTGCGACCGGGCGAGGGCGCCGTAACCGCGCGGCTCCCGATCCCCGACGACGCGTCGCTTGTCGGCAGCGGGTTCGACCTGCAATGGCTCGTCCTCGAGGGCCACCGCGGCCGCGGGGTGAAGGCCTTGACGCGCATCCTGCACGTCGAGATCCAAGCGGCGGTGTCGGCCCGTGCGACGCCGCGAGTCGGGTCCGAGGGGAAGCTGCCGAACCGGCGTTGAGCGAGCCGGAGCGCTCGCGACAGCCCGTTCGGAAAGCGTTTCTGGGTCGCCGGCGCGCACGACGAACGGGCGGTGCGTTTGAGGCGCTGGAACCCCGCACGCTCCCCGATCGCCTTCTATGTTTCGAGTAGGGATTGGCGCACCGCACCCGCGCCATGAGGGATCCCGCTCGCATGCACCGAACTTTCTTCGCAGTCGCGCTCGCGTGCGCGGCGCTCGCGCCGCTCTCGTTCGCCCAGAAGCTCGCCACCAAGGCGCCCATTCCGAACGAGCCCGAAGGGACGCAGCTGCCGACGCTGACGAAGGTGCTGGAAGACGGCGCGCGCTTCGGCACGGTGCGCGTCGGCGAGCGCGCGTTTCAGCGCATCTCGTTCACGAACACGTCGGGGCGCCGGCGTCCCGCTCCGCAGCTCGCCTTCGACGGCGCCGACGCCCCCGCGTTCCGCGTGGTGGAAGCGAACCGGACGGGCGGCAACGTCGGTACGGGGGCGAACGTCAACGTGCTTTCGCCCGGCGCGAGCCAGTCGTATCTGATCGCGTTCACGCCGCAGCGCCGTGGCAAGCACACAACCGGTGTCTCGATCACCGGCGGCGAGCCGAAGTACTGGAAGGCGTCGCAGGCCACGCTCTCGGGCGTCGCGGTCGGTCCGGTCGGCGACGAGATCCGCATCAACGTCGGGGGTCCGCAGTTCGTCGATCAGGCGAGCCAGGAGTGGGCCGCGGACTACGGTGCGTGGCGCGGAGCGTTCGGTGGAGCGCAGCTCGAGATCGCCGGCACCGACGACGACGACCTCTACCGTTCGCAGCGCGTCGGGCCGCGCGTGCGCTACGCGCTCGAGGTTCCCGCGCGCGGCAACTACGAGGTCACGCTGCACTTCGCCGAGCTGATCCACGCCCTGCCCGGTCGCCGCGTCTTCGACGTTCTGGTCGAGGGCGACGTCATGGTGCCGTCGCTCGACCTCGCCGCGGTCGCCGGCGGCGCGACGGCGCACACCGAGACCTTCGTCGCGCGCGTGCGTGACGGCTGGCTCGATCTCGACCTCGACGCGTCGGTCGGCTTCGCGACGGTGTCGGCGATCGAGATTCGCGCGATCCCGTTCCTGCATCCGCGCCCGGACCGCATCGACTTCGGAGCGCTCGCGACGGGCGATTCGCAGGGCGAGACGATCGCGCTCAGGAACCTCGGCGCCGCTGCGCTCACGCTCGAAACGATCGAGTTCCGCCTGGGCGGAAGCGGCAACAGCGAGGCCTTCGCGCTCACGCTCGGCGGGACCACGTACTCCGGATCCGTCGCGCCGGTCGTCTACCAGGCGGCGGTCGTGCTCGAACCCGGCGCGTCCACCGACGCGCTGCTCACGTTCGCGCCGATCCAAGAGCAGTACGACACGCCGTCGCTCGTGCTCGGCTATCGCGGTGTGCTCGACGTGACGCCGCGCTTCGTCGAGCTCCCGCTCGTCGGGCTGGGCGGGCACGAAGGCGATCCCTTCTTGCATCCGGTCAACGTGCACTCCGTGCTCGCGATCGACTACGACGCGGACGGTTCCGAGCCGATCACGTTCGATGCCAGCGGCTCGCACACGCACGAGCTCGGGCAGTCGATCGTCGACTGGGCCTTCGAGCTCGACGGGACGCCGATCGGCTCGGGCGCGCCGGTCGTCGTGCACGACGCCGACGTCGGTGCGCACGCGGTCCAGCTGACGATCGCCGACGACGGAACGCCCACGCGCACGCTGCCGCTGACCACGACCTTCGACGTCGTGCCGACGGATCGCATCCCCGGTGTGCTCGCGCTGTACTACCCCGCGTCCGCGGGAGGCGCGAGCGCGTTGCTCGACGCGGTCCCGACCGGCGCCGAGTTCGTCGAGGTGCTCGACATGACGCGCGTCGACGGGCCGGCCACGGTCGGCGGCTCGCCGCTGACGACCAACGTGATGGTGCGCCTCTCCGCGCGGATCGACGTCGCGAGCTCGGGTGCGTACACGTTCGTCGCGAGCGGCGGCGTCGATCGGCGCCTCGAGCTCGACGGCACGGCGGTGACGGGCGCGCGCGTTCTCGCGCCGGGAACGCACGAGGTCGAGGCGCGCTTCGCGGTCGACGACCTCTCCGACCTGCCGCTCGAAGTCACGCTGTCGATCGACGGGGCGACACCATCGGTCGTCGCGAGCACGCAGGCGATGCACGACGAGGGCGCGCTCGTGCCGGTGATCAACAGCATGCCGGCGGTCGGCACGACGCTCGGGGGCAACGAGATCCGCATCGAGGGACTCGGCTTCTTCCCGTCGGGCTCCGTCACCGTGCAATGGGGCGCGGCGACGCTGACGAGCAGCGACTTCACGTCGCTGTCGGCCGAGCAGATCCGCTTCGCGTCCCCGCCCGGCGCCGCGGGACCGATCAGCGTGAGCGTGCAAACGCCGCGGGGATCGAGCAACGCGAAGACCTTCGTGTACGACCCGGGCGGACCGGTGCCGATCGACTTCCGTCACACGCGCGACTACATGGTGCCGCAGCCGACGGCTGCCGCGTGGGGACCCGACGGCAAGCTGTACGTCGCGATCCTCAACGGCAGGATCGCGGTCGTCGAGTTCGCCGACGACTGGTCGCTCTCGAACATGACGCTCTATCCGGGAGTGTCGACGCTGACGAACCACGACTCGCTCGGCATCGCCTTCGATCCGTACGATCCCTACGACCCGAACGATCCCGGCAAGCCGGTGCGCGTCTACGTCGCCCACGGTGAGCACTTCGCGAACGGCGGCTCGTCGTTCAGCGGTCCGTCGGAGTACTCGGGCCAGGTCAGCGTGCTCGAGGGACCCGCCTTCGACACGCCGCTGCCGTTCGTCACCGGCTTGCCGACGTCGAACCACGACCACGCGGTCAACGGCATCGCGTTCGACAACAACGGCGACTTCCTGATCTGCGTCGGTGGCAACACGAACGCCGGTGTGCCGCACCCGAACATCGGCGACCTGCCGGAGTCGCCGCTGTCGGGCGCGCTGCTCCTCGCGCGCACGTCCCTGCCGTCGTTCAACGGGGCGGTCGAGTACGTCGACACGCTGACCGGACTGCCGAGCGACGACCAGGTGTACGGCGGCGGCGTCGACGTGGCGCCCGGAGTCGACGTGGAGGTCTACGCCTCCGGTCTGCGCAACCCGTTCGGGCTGACACTGACGACGAGCGGCGTTCCGTACGTCACGGACAACGGACCGAACACGGGCTTCGGCGCGGCGTCAACGAGCGCGACGACCGAGACGCCGGACCCGTACGACGACGACGAGCTGCTGCGCATCGAGCCCGGTGCGTACTACGGACACGCGAACCGCAACCGCGGTCGTACCGATCCGCGTCAGAACGTCTACCACCCGGCCTCGTCGGGTGCGGACATCCCCGGCGTCTTCACGCAGGCGCTGGCGACGGTGCCGTCGTCCACGGATGGCGTCGACGAGTACCGCGCCGACACGTTCCAGGGCCAGATGCGCGGCGACATCGTCGCGCAGAAGTGGTACAGCAACATCTATCGCGTCGAGCTGTCGGACGACGGCCAGGACGCGCTCTCGGTCACGACGCTGAACTCGTGGGCGCCGGCGCTCGGGCTCGTGACGGCGCCGGGCGGCGCGATGGTCGCGATCGACTACACCAAGAACCGCCTGCGCATCATCGAGCCGTTCGACGCGGCCGCGCAGCCGCTACAGGTCTACGACATCTTCCCGTGGCGCGCGCCCGCGACCGGCGGTGCGCGCTTCGAGCTCGGCGGCGTCGGCTTCGGTTCGCTGGCGGACACGACCGTGACGATCGGCGGGCGACCCGCGCAGCTCACGCGCGTCGACGCGACGCGCATCGTCGGCCTCGTGCCGGAGGCGCTGAGCTTCGACGACCGCATGCTCGACGTCGTCGTCACCGTCGGGACGGCGAGCGACACCTACGCGCAGGGCTTCCGCTATCTGCCCGGGCGCGGACTCGAGCTCGGGAAGTGGGAGACGCTCGCCGACGTGCCGCAGTCGCTCGGGGAGGTCTCGACCGCGGTCGTGAACGGCATCCTCTATGTCTTCGGCGAAGGCTCGGGTGACACGTTGCGCTACGACGTGCTCGCGCGTCAGTGGCTCGCGCCCGGTGCGCCGCGTCCGTACCCCGGTCACCACCACAGCGCGGAGGTACTCGGCTCCAAGCTCGTGCTCATCGGCGGGTTGGGTGGTGGCGCCGAGGGCCGCGTGCAGATCTACGATCCCGGCTCGGACTCGTGGAACGTCGGAACCGACATGCCGTGGGCCGGTGGTTCCGTCTCGACCGCGGTGATCGGCGGCAAGGTGTACGCGGCCGGCGGCATCGTCGGTTCCTACACGGTGAACAACACGGCGGTGTTCGATCCGTTGATCGGCGGATGGACCGCGCTGGCTCCGATGCCCTCGGGTCGCAACCACGCCGGCAACGGAACGGACGGCGAGCGCTTGTTCGTCTTCGGCGGTCGGCGCGGTGGCAACTTCGTGGCGAACGGGTTCGACGACGTCATGGTGTTCGATCCCGCGACCGGAGCGTGGTCGACGAGCGCGCTCGACCCGTCGCTCGCGCCGTTGCCCGCCGGACGCGGGGGCATGGGACGCGCGGTCTGGTATCGCGACGAGTTCTACGTCTTCGGAGGTGAGACGCTGAACGACCCGCTCGCGCGACCTGGCTCGAACGTCTACGACCGCGTCGACGTCTACGATCCCGAGACCAACACGTGGAGGCTGGAGGCCCCGATGCAGGTCCCGCGCCACGGAATCGACGCGGTCGTCTTCCAGGGGCGCATCCTGCTCCCGGGTGGCGGAACGAACGCGGGCTTCTCCAGTTCGTCCCAGTTCGACCAGTTCGTGCGCCGATAGGGGAGCGAGACGCGTGCGTTGCCGACCCGAAGCCGGGTGTGACCCCGTTCTGCGCGAAAAGCGGAAGCGACTTCCGTCGCGCGTGCAGCTCTCGAAAACGGGTAGTGGGTCGGACGCCGGGCCTCTATTCTGGAAGCCTCCCCGCGGCGCGCATTCTTCGTAATCGCACGCTCCCCCCTTTTGCCATCGTCCCCCCGACGTTCGCCATGAAGCTTCGCCACGCGCTCCTCCTCGTCCCGTTCCTCGGCGGCGTCCACGCCCAAGACTCGAAGTCGCAAGAGCCGGTCATGGTCGTCGACGGGGAAGCGTTCTTCACCTGGGACGAGTACGTGAACTCGGCCACGTTCCGCGATCGCAACCTGCGATGCTTCACGCAGCGTGTCGAGCGCGATGCCAACCTCGCGCCCGAGCTGCGCGGAACGACGGCCGATTGCTCGGGATCGAACACGACGATCAAGCCCGAGTACACGACGGCCGGCGGCAAGGTCTACTTCATCCCGGTCGTCTTCCACGTGCTCTCGCACTCGAACGGCACGGGCGCGATTCCGGCGTCGCGCATCCATGCGCAGATCGACATCCTGAACGAGGACTACAACGCGCTCGCGGGCACGCCCGGTGCCCAGGGCGAGGACGCGCGCATCTTCTTCTACCTCGCGACCGAGGACCCGAACGGCATGCCGACGGACGGCATCGACCGGCACCAGAACGACACGTGGTTCGCGGACGGCGGTTCGTACTGGAACACGATTGCCTGGGACCCGTTCCACTACCTCAACGTCTACACGAACAACGCCTCCGGTGCGCTCGGGTACACCTTCACGCCGCAGCAAGGTGGCGTCGTCGGCACGCCCCGTTGGGATCGCGTGGTCCTGCTCTACAGCGCGGTCGGCTACAACTCGCCGATCGGTCCGCCCTACAACAAGGGCCGGACGGCGACGCACGAGATCGGGCACTGGCTCGGGCTCGAGCACACGTTCGAAGGCGGCTGCGCCGCGGGCAACTGCAACCAGGTCGGCGACCTGATCTGCGACACGAACGCGGAGCAGACCGAGACCTACGGCTGTCCGGTGAACCAGCAGAGTTGCGGCAGCGTCGATCCGGTGCGCAACTACATGAACTACACGAACGACCTGTGCATGACGAACTTCACCGCCGAGCAGGTGAACCGCATGCGCTGCACGATCACGAACTGGCGTCCGAACATCGACCAGCCGGTCTGCGCGGGGATCGGCTCGGCGAGCGTTCGCAACGCGGGAACGAACCCGAACGTGTACTCGGCGACGCCTCCGCGACTCGGCGTGGACCAGATCTACAGCGTGGCGACCGCTCCCTACAGCGCGGCGATCATCTTCGGCTACACGGGTTCGGCCAATCAGCTGCTCGGAGGCGGGCAGACCGCGCTGATCGACCTCGCGTCGTCGCTCATCTTCCAACTCGGCCCGCTCGCGGGCCCGAACGCCGAGGCGACCGTCGCGATCCCGCTCGAGCCGTCCTATTGCGATCTGCCGCTCTACACGCAGGCGCTCCTCATCGGTGGCGCGTCGCCGTTCGCGCTCACCAACGCCGTCGACATGACGGTCGGGACGAACTAGCCCGGATGATTCACGACGCTTCACCGAGATCGACGCAGCTACGCGCCATCCCGGCACTTCCCTCCCTCACCGGGTGCGACGACCCGTCAAGGTCGCCTGCACGCGCTTCGGTCGTGAAGCGCTGATCTGGCGCGCATCTGCGTCGATCTCGGCCAAGCCTCATGAAGAACCCGGGCTAGTCAACGCGAGAACGTGAGCACGAAGACCCCGCGGCCGTAGGCGCGGGATTCTTCGTGCGCGAACTCGTCGCGCAGCGTGTTCAGCATCGTCGAGCTGTGACGGATGCTGCGCAGCAGGCAGTGCACTTGATCGATGTTCGCGAGGGACTCCGGAGCGACGAGCACGAACTCGTTCGTGAACTCGAGCAGCGGCGGGATCGAGTAACCGCGCTCGGCCGCGAAGCGCCGCGAGTAGTAGTCCCAGCCGATCGAGTGGGGGAAGAAGCTCGGCTGGCGATCGGCGGCGAGCACGGCGTCGCCCGGCCGCGCCTGCAACAGGATGGCTTCGGTGCCCGTGCGGTAGTCCTCGGATCCGTCGTGTGCGGCGTTGAGCACGGCGAGACCGAGCGCTGCGGCGAGAGCGAACGCGGTGGCCGCGCGGCGCGCGAGGACCAACGGCAGCTCGGGTGACATGCCGCCGAGCGCGGCGAGCGTGACGAACGGCGCGACGGCGCCGGTGAGGTAGCGCCAGTCGAACCCCGCCCGCGCCGAAAGCGCCGCGGCGACGGCCGTCCACACCGGCAACCCGAATCCACCGGCGATGACGAGCGCGGCCAGCGCCGGACGCTTGCTCGCGTGCCCGCGTCGCACGAGCAACCACGCGCCCGCGGCCGCCGAGGCGACGACGATCACCCCGCCGGCGAGGAAGACGTAGCGCAGTCGCTCGTCGTGCAACCAGATCTCGTGGAAGACAAGGTGCGCGATCCCGGCCGCGAGCCGGATCACGGAGACGTCCGACCCGCCCGGCGCGAGGTCGTGGGAGAGCTGCTCGCGAAACCCGTAGACGTACCAGGGCAGCGACGCGAGCGCCGCGCCGACGAGCGCCAACACGAGCGCGCGCCACCGCACGCGATAGCGCTCGCACGCGACGACCAACACGAGCGTCGTGCCCGCGAGCACGAACACCGCGTGCAGGAAGTGGTAGTGCGTGTGCAGCCCGATGAAGGTCCACAGCGCGAGGCGCCACGCTCCGCGCCCTTCCTCGAGCAGCTGCGCGCACGCCTCGATGAAGCCGAGCACGGCGAGCGCGAGCAGCGCGTACATGCGCACGCCGACCGACGCCTCGAGGTGGAGCGACGAGACCGCGAGCAGGAACGCCGCGACCATGCTCGTCCGCCGGCTCATCGCGCGGCGCGCGGACGCGTACAGGAGACCGATCGTCGCGAGCCCGACGAGCAGCGCCGGCGCGCGCAACGCGAGCTCGGACTCGCCGAGCACCGCGCGCGTGACGCGCAGCAACGCGAACGACAACGGCGGATGGTTGTCCTGCCGCAGCCCAGCGAAGAACTCGCCCCACGTCGCCGCACGCGCGTGGTAGAGGCTGTGAAAGTCGTCGAGCCAGAGACTCGTCGCGTCGGCGCACCAAAGCCGCAACACGATCGCGGTCCCGAGCACGGCCCAGAGCCCGGTCGCACCGAGCAGCCGCGGAGTTCGGGCCTGCTGTTCGGTATGGGGGGTCATCGCGGGTACGCCTGCGAAGACTATCGGCGCGACGCTGCGGCTTCGAGTCACGAATTGGGGGGAGTTGTGGGTGTGGGGGCGTCGCGGGGACTCGTTGGCGTTTTGGTTTCGCTTCGCAGGGCTCGCTTCGCTCGCTGTGGGCGGCGAGGGCGGACAGAGGCTTCGGGAGTTGTCGCGTTCCTTTTTCGCCTCGCGAAGCTCGCTTCGCTCGCTGTGGGCGGACAGAGGCCTCGGGAGTTGTCGCGTTCCTTTTTCGCCTCGCAAAGCTCGCTTCGCTCGCTCTGCTCGGCGAGGCGTATCAACGGGACGGGGACTTGTTGACGTTCCCTATCGATTCACGCGCAGGGCTTCGCCCTGCTGCAGCACAGGCTCGCTTCGCTCGCGTGCTGCGTTGCGCAACGGAACAGGGGTTTACACGGCAGCTCTACGGTTTCCGGAACGGGGGATGAGACGTTCGGGGGCTTGTTGGTGTGTGCGTTCGATCTGACGCAACGGTCCAAGCGGCGGCACGGCAGCCGTTGCGGTTTCCGGAACAGCCGATGAGACGTTCGGGGAGTTGCCAATGGATCTCTCGGGGACGGGGAGTTCCGGACGTTCGTGATCGATTCACGCGCAGCGCTTCGCGCTGCTGCGGCACAGGCTCGCTTCGCTCGCGTGCCGCGGGGTGAAC